>DATKVA010000063.1:0-10604 GCA_035530315.1 Rhodanobacter sp.
GTACCACCTGATCCCATCCCGAACTCAGAAGTGAAACGCGCATGCGCCGATGGTAGTGTGGCTTTGCCATGCGAGAGTAGGTCACCGCCAGGGGCCTCACACCAACGCCTTCCCCTCACCGGGTGGGCGTTTTTTTTTGGTCGGTAAAGCGTTCGCCCAGAGGGTGGACCCCCACGGCGGTCGGCCCATGCAACCATGCGCCGTGCGATGCCGGGAGGGACGTACCTTATGCGCGTGATGCCTCTGTTGGGCGCCGGCGGGTGGCCCGCTCCGGGCCGCTACGGGGAACCGGCATGTTTGCTAACCTGCGCCATGGTGCTCGATGAGCGAAACGGGCCATGCAGTCCATGCACACCAGGTACATCCTCGCGATCGACCAGGGCACCAGCAGTTCGCGTGCGATGCTGTTTGACCGCGCCGGTCGTGTCGCAGGATCGGCGCAGCGCGAGTTCCGCCAGATTTTTCCCGAGCCGGGTTGGGTGGAGCACGATCCGCAAGAGATATTGACGAGTGTGCTGACGACGGTGGCTGAGGCACTCGACCTGGCTCATCTCGATGTCGCCCAGCTCGCGGGTATCGGCATTGCCAACCAGCGCGAAACCACGGTGGTTTGGGATCGCCGCACCGGCAAGCCAGTCTACAACGCGATCGTCTGGCAATCACGGCAAAGCGCGACGATCTGCGAGCAGTTGGAAAATGAAGGTTACGCGCCCCTGGTGCGCACGAAGACCGGCCTGCTGATTGATGCCTATTTTTCCGGCAGCAAGATCCGCTGGATACTGGATCACGTCCAAGGCACCCGATCACGCGCGGAACGCGGCGAGCTGTTGTTCGGCACCATCGACAGCTGGCTAATCTGGAACCTCACCGATGGCAAACTGCATGTGACCGATGTCAGCAATGCCGCACGCACGCTGCTGTTCGATATCCATGCGCGACGCTGGGACGACGAGCTGCTGCGCATGCTGGATATTCCGCGCTGCATGCTGCCGCAGGTACGTTCGAGCAGTGAGATTTACGGCCATACCGCCGCCTCGCGGTTTTTTGGTTGCGAGGTTCCCATTGGCGGCGTGGCGGGGGATCAGCAGGCGGCCTTGTTCGGCCAGGCCTGTTTCACGCCGGGCATGGCCAAGAATACCTACGGCACCGGTTGTTTCATGCTGATGAACACCGGCTCACAGGCCGTGCCTTCGCGGCATGGCTTGTTGACCACGATTGCCTGGGAGCTGGATGGCGCTGTCGAATATGCACTGGAAGGCAGCATCTTTGTCGCCGGCTCGGTGGTGCAGTGGCTGCGTGATGGTTTGCACATGCTCACGCAGGCCTGTGATTCGCAGGCCTGCGCGGAAAGCGTGTCTTCCAGCGATGGGGTGTATCTGGTCCCGGCATTTGTCGGTCTGGGCGCACCGTACTGGCGCAGTGACGTGCGCGGGGCAATGTTCGGCCTGTCGCGCGGCACGAGCAGGGAACATATTGTCCGTGCTGGGCTGGAGTCGATGGCCTATCAGTCGCGTGACGTGCTGGGCGCGATGGAGGCCGATGCCGGCATTGCGCTGCTCGAGTTGCGTGCCGACGGAGGGGCGGTCGCGAACGATTTCCTGATGCAGTTCCAGAGCGACATGCTTGGTGTACCGGTGGTATGTCCGCAGATAGAGGAAACCACCGCGCTGGGAGCGGCCTATCTGGCAGGACTTGCGGTCGGCTTCTGGCAGAGTCGTGCACAGCTCGCGGAGCATTGGCAGAAGGGGCGCAGCTACCGGCCGAAAATGGAAGACGCCACCCGCGAACACCTGTACCGCGGCTGGCAGGACGCGGTGAATGCAACCATGGGGTTTCGTGTCGAGTGAACGCGCTTCAAGCCGGTTGGCGTTGAAGTCGCGGCATGTGAGCCATCGCTGACGTTGCATTGCAGCAGGTGGGCGCAAGGACGAAGGCTTTCCCCTCCCCCACTCGCACGGGAGGGGTGGGCAGGGGGCATTCAATCCAGCGCGTAACCGAATTGGTCGCGAAATTCGGCGGCGAACTCGGCGTAGGTGAAATGCTGGTTCTGGGTACCGGGGTGCTCCACTTTCAGCGCCCCCATCAGCGATGCCATGCGCCCTGCGGTCGGCCAGTCTTCGCCGCGCATGATGGCGAACATCAGGCCCGCACGATAAGCATCGCCGCAACCGGTGGGGTCGACGATCCGGCGCTCGCGCGCTGGCGGAATAGCGTGTGTCTCGTTGCCAACGTGGATCACCGAACCGCGCGGCCCATGGGTGACGATGTAGGCGCTGACCTTTTCGGCGATCTCGGCGGTGTCCCATCCTGTGCGTGTCTGCAGCAGCTGCGATTCGTAGTCGTTGACGATCACATAGGTCGATTTCTCGATCATCGAACGGAATTCGTCGCCGTTGAACAACGGCATCGCCTGACCCGGATCGAAGATGAACGGCACGCCTCGCGCGGCAAATTCGTCCACGTGCTGCAACATCGCCTGGCGACCGTCCGGAGCGACGATGGCAAAATCGACCTGCGGGATATCGCGCACGTGGTTTTCCTGTGCGCTGGACATTGCGCCAGGATGGAAGGCGGTGATCTGGTTGTTGTCCAGATCCGTGGTGATGAAGCACTGCGGCGTGAACTGATCGTCGAACTGGCGCACGCCGTCGAGCCGGATACCGCATTGCTCCATGTGCCTGCGGTACGGCGCGAAGTCCTGACCGACGGCCGCCACCGGCAACGGATCCCCGCCCAGCAACTTGAGGTTGTAGGCGATATTGCCGGCACAGCCGCCAAATTCGCGGCGCATCGCCGGTACCAGAAAAGACACGTTCAGGATGTGCATCTGATCGGGCAGGATGTGATTCTTGAACTGGTCCTGGAACACCATGATGGTGTCGTAGGCCAGCGATCCGCAGATAACGGCAGACATGATGTGCGGGGGTCCCGGGTGATGAGTGAACAGGCTGCCGCTGAGCGGCAGGGCGGAAGCCGGCTCGGCGGCTTCCGCCAAAGACGTGAATCCTACCGCCATCTGTGCGCCATGGCGACCTCACCTCCTTTCCGGCGCTTCCTCTGCGGCCCAGCGGAGGGGACTATTGACTGCTCGTGCAGCGGCGCAAAAAACACGCTTATGGTGGTGTTGCGAAAGGATTTCTTAACGTCGGCGCCCTTGCGCATGCAGGGCACGCTGACTAGACTGGCGAGCTTGCTTTCAAGCCAAGCCGACTCACGGCGGACCCATGTTCAAGAAGTTTCGCGGGATCTTTTCCAACGACATCTCCATCGATCTCGGCACGGCCAATACGCTGGTCTATGTGCGTGGTCAGGGCATTGTCCTGAACGAGCCGTCGGTGGTGGCGATTCGTCAGGATCGCGGCCCCGGCGGTCCGCGCACCATCGCGGCGGTCGGCACGGAGGCCAAGCGCATGCTCGGCCGCACGCCGGGCAACATCGCCACGGTGCGGCCGATGAAGGACGGCGTGATCGCCGACTTCACCATGACCGAAGCGATGCTGCAGCACTTCATCAAGCAGGTGCACAAGTCCCGCTTCCTGCGGCCCAGCCCCCGTGTGCTGGTCTGCGTGCCGTGCGGCTCCACCCAGGTCGAGCGACGCGCGATCAAGGAATCGGCCGAAGGCGCCGGCGCGCGCGACGTGTTCCTGATCGAGGAGCCGATGGCTGCGGCGATCGGCGCCGGCATCCCGGTGCACGAGGCGCGTGGCGCGATGGTGCTGGACATCGGCGGCGGCACCTCGGAAGTGGCGGTGATCTCGCTCAACGGCATCGTCTATTCGCAGTCGGTGCGTGTCGGCGGCGACCGCTTCGACGAGGCGATCATCAATTACGTGCGCCGCAATCACGGCACCCTGATCGGCGAATCCACGGCCGAACGGATCAAGGTGGAAATCGGCTGCGCATTCCCGCAGTCCGACGTGAAGGAAATGCAGATCTCCGGTCGCAACCTGGCCGAAGGCGTGCCGCGCATGTTCACGATCAATTCCAACGAGATTCTCGAGGCCTTGCACGAGCCGCTCGCCGGCATCGTGGCCGCCGTGAAGTCGGCACTGGAACAGACACCGCCGGAATTGTGCTCGGACGTTGCCGAGCGCGGCATCGTGCTGACCGGTGGCGGTGCATTGCTGCGCGATCTGGATCGTCTGATTTCCGAGGAGACCGGCCTGCACGTGCAGGTGGCAGACGATCCGTTGACGTGTGTGGCACGTGGTGGCGGCAAGGCACTGGAGCTGATCGATCAGCATGGCAGCGACTTCTTTTCGCCCGAATAACAAGACGTAATCCGAGGTGCGATCATGGCGCGCACACGCGACGAATCCTCGCCTCTGTTCGCTGGCAATGCTGCGGGCACGCTGCGATTGATCGTCTACCTCGCGCTGGCCATGGTGCTGATGGTGCTCGATCAGCGCAATGGCTGGTTGTGGCGCCTGCGCTACACCGCAGCGGTGGTCGTGGAGCCGGTCTATCGGCTGGCCGGGCTGCCGGCCGTGGGAATCCACATGCTGAGTTCGGCTTTTGGCGATCGCCAGCAGCTGACCGAGCAGAACCAGCGCCTGCGCGAGGATCTGCTGCTGGCCAACGCCAGGCTGAACCAGATGGCCGCCGTTGCCGAACAGAACCAGCGGCTGAAGCAGTTGCTCGATACCCGTCGCAGCCTGGGGCTGAAGGTGCAGTTGGCGCGGGTCATTGGCGTGGACTTGGGAGCGTTCCGGTATCGGTTGACCCTGAACGTGGGTGCCCGTGACGGCGTCAAGCCGGGCCAGCCGGTGATCGACGCTCATGGCGTCATGGGCCAGGTCAGGGAGGTACTTCCGACTACATCGGTGGTGATGCTGCTGACCGATCCGGCGCACGCGATTCCGGTAGTGATCGCACGCTCCGGTCTGCGCACGGTGGCCTATGGCTCGCGCGACGGTGAGCAGCTTACCCTGCCGGACATTCCGCTGGCGGCAGACGTGCGCGTCGGTGACCAACTGTTGACCTCTGGCGTGGGCGGGCGCTTTCCGCCGGGGTTCCCGGTCGGGGAGATCCGCACCGTGGCCACCGCCGCCACCGGCATGTTCATGGTGGCGCAGGCGCGGCCGGCCGCGGATCTCAATCGCAGCGACGAGGTGCTGCTGCTGCATGATCAGGCCGAGCCCGACGGACCGCCGGCCCTGTTGCCGCCGATGGGGCCACCCCGTGACCTGGCGCCGGGTGCTGGCGACAAGCCTGCTGCCAACGCCGGTCGGGCAGTTCCGCCGGCAGCCGGACCGACACGCCCGTCGATGCCTGGCGGCGTAACGCGATGAGTCGGCAGCGATTGGGTTCATGGCTGTTCTTCGGCACGCTGGTGTTTTCGCTGCTGCTGATGCTGGTGCCATTGCCGCTCGTGCTGGAGCCGTTCAAACCGTATTGGCCCGCCTTGTGTCTGCTGTACTGGTCACTGGAGTCGGAAGATCGGGTCACCCTGGGTCTGGCATTCGCGGTGGGGATTGGTGCTGATCTGCTCAACGGCGTGGTGTTGGGCGAACAGGCGCTGCGGTTGTGCGCGCTGGTTTTCATTGCATTGCGCTTTCGCTCGCGCCTGCGCTTTTTCCCGATGTGGCAGCAATCCCTTGCCGTCCTGGTACTGTTGTTGAACGATCGCATCCTGTTGCTGATCGTGCGCGTACTGGCCGGTGGATCGTTGCCGCCGGGCAGCTGGTGGATCTCGCCGTTTGTCGGCGCTGCACTGTGGCCGTTCCTGTTCCTGCTGTTCGATGATCTGCGCGCGCGCCTGCGCATCCAGTAACCGATGAAGATCCGGCGATCGATCAAGGACAACCGCGGCGAGAGCGCACTTTTCCGTCGACGCGCGTTGACGGGATTCGTGTTGATTCTGCTTGGTCTGTCGCTGCTGGTTGGCCGCTTCGCGTTCCTGCAGGTGATGCGCCACGCCGAATTCGTCACCCGGTCACAGAACAACCGGGTCAAGCCGCGTGCACTGCCGCCCGCCCGCGGGCTGATCTACGACCGCAACGGCGTGCTGCTGGCCGACAACGTGCCTGCGTTCCGGCTCGAAGTCGTGCCCGAGCAGGTGAAGGACATGCCCGCCATGCTGGCGCAGCTGGGCAAGGTGGTGCCGCTGGGCCGGGACGACCTCGACGCATTCAGGAAACTGCTCGCGCATAGCCAGCGTTTCGAGAGCGTGCCGTTGAAGATGCACCTGACCGAAGACGAGATCGACCGTTTCGCGGTGAACCGCTGGCGTTTTCCGGGCGTGGATGTGGTGCCCTACCTGATCCGGCGCTATCCGTTCGGCAAACTTTTTTCGCATGTGATTGGCTATGTCGGCCGCATCGACGCCAATGACCTGCAGCAACTCGATCCGGTGCGCTACAAGGGCACCAGCCACATCGGTCGCAGCGGTCTGGAGCGGTCCTATGAAGACGTGTTGCACGGCACACCGGGTTACGAACTGATCGAGGTGAATGCCGACGGCCGCACCCAGCGCGTGCTGGAAACGCACGCGCCGACGCCCGGCAAGAACCTGTACCTGAGCATCGACGTGCGCCTGCAGAAGGCCGCCGAGGCGGCTTTCGACGGCCGGCCGGGCGCTGCGGTGGCCATCGATCCGCGCAATGGCCAGGTGCTGGCGATGGTCAGCGTGCCGAGCTTCGACCCCAACCTGTTCGTCAACGGCATCAGCCAGGCCGATTACAGCGCGCTGACCGGTGATCCGGACAAGCCGCTGTACAACCGCGCGCTGCGCGGCGTGTATCCGCCCGGTTCCACGGTGAAGCCGTTGATCGGTCTGGGCGGCCTCGAGACGGGGCTGCGCACGCCCGAGGACACGGTCGTCTCCACCGGCGTGTTCTACATTCCCGGGCAGCAGCGTGGCTATCGTGACGACGTGCGCGGTGGCGTCGGGCGGGTCGACCTGGCGCAGGCGATCGAGATGTCGGTCAATACCTACTTCTACAAGCTGGCACTGGACATGGGCATCGACCGCTTCAGCGCGTGGATGGGCAAGTTCGGTTTCGGTCGTCCCACCGGCATCGATCTGATGGGCGAATCGTCCGGCGTGCTGCCGTCACGCGAGTGGAAGGCGGCACACTTCAGGCAACCGTGGTACCCGGGCGAGACCGTGATCGCCGGCATCGGTCAGGGGTACTGGGCGGTTACGCCGGTTCAGCTGGCGCACGCGATCGCCACCTTTGCCGGACACGGCATAGCGTATGCGCCACGGCTGGTGATGGCGACCCAGGCTGGTATGGATGCGCCACTCGAACCGCTGTCCAATCCACCCAGCGGGCCGTCGCTGATCCGCAACCCGGCGGACTGGGACGCGATCAACAAGGGCATGCAGATGGTGATCTACGGTGCCAAGGGTACGGGCCACAGTGCCGGGCTGGCGAATGGCTTTCCGTACCTGATTGCCGGCAAGAGCGGCACGGCCGAACGCTTTTCGCGGACCACGTCGGCTTACAACAATGACAAGAACACGGCATATCTGGCCAGCCGCCATCGCGCATGGTTTGTCGCCTATGCCCCGGCGGACCATCCGCAGATCGCGGTAGCGGCGCTGCTGGAATCCGGTGCGTGGGGTGCCTCCGATGCCGGTCCGATCGTGCGCAAGATTCTCGATGCGTGGCTGGCTGCTCATGGCGGCGTCATTCAGGGGAGCGAGAGATTGCCGTCATCGAGCTCATCGGTTTCCGCAGCCGCCACGGCTGGCGAACCCGGGAAATTCCCGGTGTCCAGGTCGACCGGAGCCACGCCATGATCACCGTGCTGTACATGCGCTGGCGCCGCTTCCTTCGCCGCGTGATGACCCGGCCGCGGATCGATGTGCCGCTGGCGATCGGCTTGCTGGCACTGGCGCTGGTCGGGCTGGTCACGCTGTACAGTGCGGGCAACGGCAGCCTCGCCCTGGTCGGCGGTCAGGCCGGCCGCTTCGCGCTGGGCGGCGCGCTGTTGCTGCTGATCTCGCGCATTCCGCCATCCGTGTTGCGCAACTGGACGCCGTGGTTGTACGTCGGCAGTACGGCACTGCTGGTACTGGTGGTGCTGCTGGGCGAAGGGCGCGGTGCCGATCGTTGGCTCAATCTCGGCGTGATGCGCTTTCAGCCATCGGAGCTGCTCAAGTTGACGATGCCGATGATGGTTGCCTGGTATCTGCACCCGCGCCAGCTGCCGCCGAGCTGGAAGGACATGGCGGCAGTCGCCGTGCTGATCGCGATGCCGGTCGGCCTGATCGTCACCCAGCCGGATCTGGGCACCGCCGTGCTCGTCGCGGCGGCCGGCGTGTTCGCGTTGTTCCTGGCCGGCATGGCGTGGTGGCGCATCGGGGCATTGGCCGGCGCGGTGGCCGGCATGATCCCGCTGGCCTGGCACTTCATGCATCAATACCAGCGCGATCGCATCCTGACCCTGCTCAATCCGGAATCCGACCCGCTGGGCAACGGCTGGCACATCATCCAGTCGCAGATCGCGGTGGGTTCCGGTGGCATCTTCGGCAAGGGCTGGCAGCACAGCACGCAATCGCGGCTGGACTTCCTGCCCGAGCACACCACCGACTTCATCTTTGCGGTGTTTTCCGAGGAATTCGGGCTGGTCGGCGTGGCCGCGCTGATTGCGCTTTACGCCTTCATCGTCGGCCGCTGCCTGTGGATCGCGATGGAAGCGCGCGACACCTATTCGCGCCTGCTCGCCGGTGCGTTCGGCATGAGTTTCTTCGTCTATGTGTTCGTCAACGGCGGCATGGTCGCGGGCATGCTGCCGGTAGTGGGCGTGCCATTGCCATTGATCAGCTACGGCGGGACCTCGGCGGTGACACTGCTGGTCGGTTTCGGCGTGCTGATGTCGATCCACGCCCATCGCAAGATGCACGACTGAATGCGGCATCACCCGGCATGCCGGTATTGCCCGCCAGCGGGCCTGACCGACGGGGTGTGCGTGTTAGGCTTTTGCCGACACCGTTTTCTGCACGCGAAGCCCTCAATGACAGCCACCATCGTGCCGCGTCCAGTCCGTTTCCTCGCCATCCTGGCGATGCTGCTGGTTGCCGCGCTGACGCCGGCACTGGCGGCGACGAACCCCGGCCAGGCCGAGCTGGTGCGCGAAGTGGCACGGGCAACCGGCAAGGATCCGGTGGCGCTGAACGCGCTGCTGGATGGCGCGAAAATGCAGCAAGGAATCCTCGATGCGATCAACCGGCCGGCCGAGAGCAAGCCGTGGAAGGATTACCGGCCGATCTTTCTCACCGACAAGCGCGTCGATGACGGCATCGCGTTCTATCGCCTGCACCGCGCGTTGCTGGAGCAGGTTGGCCGGCAGTACGGCGTGGAGCCGGCGTACATCGTTGCGATCCTCGGCGTGGAGACCAGCTATGGCCAGAACACCGGCAGCTATCGGGTGCTCGATGCGCTGGTGACACTGGGTTTGCACTACCCGCCACGGGCGAAATTTTTCCGCGAGCAGCTGAAGACGTTGCTGGAACTGCCGGACAGTCGGCTGGGCGGTCCGCTGGACACGCTCACCGGCTCGTATGCCGGCGCGCAGGGCTGGGGCCAGTTCATGCCCTCGAGCATCCGCGATTTCGCGGTGGACGAGGACGGCGACGGCCGTATCGACCTCAAGAACTCGTTGCCGGACATCTTCGCCAGCGTGGCGAACTACCTGGTCGGGCACGGCTGGGTCCGTGGCGGTCCGGTGGCGGCACGGGCGCAGCCCGATGCGGCGGCAAAGCCGATCACGGTGCCGGATGCTGCCCCGCAGTGGCCGCTGGAGCAGCTTGAAGCATGGGGCTATGCACCGCTTCGCGCACTATCGCCCGCACAGCCCAGCAGCCTGTTGACGCTGCAGGGCGCGAACGGGCCGGAGTACTGGTTCACCTTCCAGAATTTTTATGTCATCACCCACTACAACCGCAGCCCGTTGTATGCGATGGCGGTCGACCAGCTGGCGCAAGCCATCGATGCCGGAGTGCGTCAGGCGGACGTTGCCCAGGCGGATGTCGGCCGATGAAGTGGGCGGCCGCAGCGGCAATGCTGGCCGCGGCGTTGCTGCTGACGGGGTGCGGTGCTTCCCGGCCACGGCCGACGCGGCCGGCCTCGCACGGACACGCCACTGTCCCCGCGGCCACTGCCGGTGGCCGCAACGCCGGTTTCCATGACGACATCAACAAGCCGCAGGAAAGCCGGTACCGGGACAGCACGGACAGCGTGCCGGGCGGGCCGCCGCCGGATCTTGACACGCTGGCCGAGCCGATACCCCGCAACGAGCCGCGCTCGCTGTACGGCAACAAGTCGCCGTACACCGTGCGTGGGCACGTCTATCACGTACTGTCCAGTGCGCGCGGTTACGACGAGCGCGGGCTTGCCTCCTACTACGGCAACAAGTTCCAGGGCTACAAGACATCCGACCTCGAAAACTACGACATGTATGCCTATTCCGCTGCCAGCAAGACGCTGCCGCTGCCCAGCTATGCGCGCGTCACCAATCTGGAAAACGGCAAAAGCGTGATCGTGCGGGTCAACGACCGTGGTCCGTTCCATCGCGGCCGGGTGATCGACCTTTCTTATGCGGCTGCGGTGAAGATCGGCATCTGGCCCAAAGGTGTCGGCCGGGTCGAGGTACAG
>DATKVA010000064.1:0-7624 GCA_035530315.1 Rhodanobacter sp.
GGTGGCGCCGTACACACCGACGCCGGCAACCCGTTCCGGTTGCTCGGCGGCCAGCTTGAGCGCGAGCAGGGCACCCATCGACAGGCCGCCGACGAACAGGTGGTCGACCTTGTCGAGCATTTCGTCGGCGGCCTTTTCGACACTGGCATACCAGTCGCGCCAGCCGGTGCCGAGCAGATCGTCGGCATTGCCGCAGTGGCCGGCCAACTGCATGCCGTGCACGGTGAAGCCGGCACGGTTCAGGCCCTTGCCGAGCAGCCGCATTTCCATCGGCGTGCCGGTCAGGCCGTGGATCAGCAATACGCCGCTGCGGCCACCTTCGAAGAAAAAGTCAGTCTGCTGGATCACGTGTCGGCCCTGTACATGGGGGAGCCGCGGTGGATCGATTTACCGCGGTTCTCGATGGGTCGCAGGTTCGCAGATTGCGGTTTCTTCAGTCTTTCGGGGCCTTGGCGGCGAAAAAACGCACCGTCACGCGCTGGCCGATACGCAAATCCTGCGGCTGGTCGAACGCGAGTACGCATTCCACCGAGCGGGCATTGGCGCGGATCTGCGGGTCATTTTCCAGCGTGGACGGCCCGTACACCCGGCCGATCCGCAGTACGTGCGCGCTCCAGTGTTGCGCCTCGCTGTCGCTGTTGGCGACCACCTCGGCGTGCATGCCTGGCTGAATCGTCCCGGCAAAACTCTCGTTGAGTTCGGCACGCACGATCCGCGGCTTTTGCGGCAGCAGGGTGAACAGCGGACCGGACGAGGGCGAAACGCTGGCGCCCGGCTGCGCCGAGACATGTACCACGTAGGCGTCGAACGGCGCGAGCAGGCTGCGCTGCTTCAATTCGTAGCGGGCTTCGGCCAGTTTCTGGCGGGCCATGTCCAGCGCCGCACGGGCGGATTCGTGTTCGGCATCGAGTTGCGCCGCGGCCTCACGGGCGTCGTCGGCACTTTGCCCATCGCCGGCGCCGGCGGCAACGGCGGCGGCAAGCCGTTTCGCGCGCTGCTTCGCCGCAGCCTGCTTGATCTGAAGCAGCTTCAACTGTGCCTGCGCCTGCTCCTGCTGTGCCTGCGCGGCATCCACTGCCAGTCGGGCCGGCTCGACGTCCAGCACGGCCAGCAGTTGGCCTTTCCTGACCTGATCGCCCTCATGCACGGCGACCTTGGCGAGGGTGCCTTCGCGCGGCATCGACAGTGTCAGCAACCCCCCTTCGATATCGACTCTTCCGCGCGCCACGGCGACATACGGCGAGGCGGGAGTGGTCGTCTTGCCGGCCGGTGCCTCGGCCGGTTTGGAGCAGGCTGCCAACAGCCACGACACCGAGAGCGCGAAGCAGCCAAGGCGGATGAGGCGGGTCAGTCGATCCGGCATGGCGGCACGCGAATGGAGTGGCGTGGGGAAAACGGGCGGCGTCATGACTTAGGTTCCCTTGCTGTCGTTGGTCGGCGCATGGGTGCGCCGGTCGCTGAGAATACGGCCATCTTCCATCGCCAGGACGCGGTCGGCGTGGACAACGACACGGGGGTCGTGGCTTACGCACAGCACCGTGGTGCCGTGCGCATGGGCGATCCGGTGCAGGATGTCGATGATCATCTGGCCGTTCGCGGCGTCCAGCGCGCTGGTCGGTTCATCGGCAAACAGCAGCTCCGGTTCCTTGGCCAGCGCACGGGCGATCGCCACGCGCTGCTTCTCGCCACCGGACAGTTCGGACGGCCGCAGCTTCATGCGCGGCGCCATGCCGACCTCTTCCAGTGAACGCCGCGCGCGCGCGCGCGCCTCGTCGCGCGACAGGCCCATGTGGTTCAACGGCAACTCGACCTGTTCGAAGGCGCTCAGCGCAGGGAACAGGTTGAAACCCTGGAACACGAAACCGGTGTGTTGCAGGCGGAAACGTTCCAGCGCGCGCAAGTCCAGCTGGCCCAGCTCGCTGCCCAGTGCCAGTACCCGGCCGCTGTCGACCTTCTGCAGGCCGCTGAGAATCGCCAGCAGCGTGCTCTTGCCGCAACCGGAGGGGCCGGAGATCAGGGTCAGCTCGCCGGCCTCGATGCGCAAGGAAAAATTCTCCAGCACCTGCGTGCGCAGTTTTCCGGAGACAAAGGCCTTGCTGATGCCGATCGCTTGCAAGGCAGGGGGGGTGGTGGCCTGGCTGGCCGCGGCGGGATGGGTCATCGCGGCTACCTTAACAAGGTGGCGGGGTCGGCGCGGCGCAGACTGCGCATCGCAGCCAGCCCGGAGACCGCGGCCAGGCCCATCACCAGCGCGATGCAGGCCAGCGCGGCCGGAACATTCAGGACCACCGGCACGTCCTGGCTGTGTGCCAGCAGCATCAGCACGACACCCAGTACGCCGGCGCCGAGCAGGCCCAGCGCACCGACCCAGAATGCCTGTTCCAGCACCACCCGGCGCAGTGCCCCAACCCCCACGCCCAGGGCATTGAGGGTGGCGTACTCGCGCATCGAGCCATTGACTGCGGCAATCAGCGTCTGACTGGTGATCACCGCTCCGACCAGGAACACGATGCCCGCCAGAAACAGCACGCCGGCTCCGGCACCCGTGTCGAACATCCAGTAGCGCACCGAAATACGGGCAAAATCCTTGGCGCTCCACGTCGTATAGGGACCGAACGCGGTGTCGCCGCGCAGGCGTGCGGCGACGGCATCGGCCTGCTTCGGGTCGCGCAGCTTGGCGACCAGATAGGTCGGGCCGATATCGGTTGGATCGCCATCCAATTCGCGTGCGGTGCTCAGGGACGTCAGTACGTTGACCCCGCCCAGCGCGCGCAGGCCGCTGCTGATGCCGACCACGGTGACCTGATGGCCGTTGATGGTGGCAGTCTCGCCGATGTTGACGCCCAGTTGATCCAGTACCGAGCGATCGACGACGACCGCATCCGGTTCCGCCAGTCGTGCGCGCAGGGAAGGCAACAATGCCTTGGAGAACATCAGGCCCTCGGGGCTGGGGTCGATGCCGGAAACGAACACCGAGATACCACCGGTTTCATGCGGCCCACGCCAGTCGCCGTCGACCCATATGTATGGTTCCACGCGTTGCACGGCCGGGTCCATCAGGATGCGCGATTCCACATCGGGGTCGATCGTTCGCCCCGAGCCCACGTTCTGGGTGCCGGGATAGCCTACCCATACATCGGCCGATGAGCCGGTGATGTAGACGCTGGTGCTGCCGAAGATGCCGAGTACCAGGGCGAGCTGGAGCAGCTGCAGCAAGCCGGCAAAACCCACCGCCAGCATCGCTGGCAGAAAGCGCCGCCATTCGTAGATCAGGGTCTTGCGCGCGAGGGCAACCATCAGTGGTGTACCTCACTGTGCGCCGTGGAGGTGTTCGCGGATGCAGTTGACGATACCGCTGCCGCTGCCGCTGTTCCCGCGGGTGTTGCCTTGGGTGCTTCCGCGGACGGCAACGGGGCTCCGCCGAGGGCCTTGAACAGTGCCGCGTACGCCAGGCTGTGCGCGGCGCGGGCGTCGGTGAGTTCGATCGCTGCCTGGTCGGCCGCGATCCGGCTTTCGGCAAGATCGAGCGGGCTGCTCAGCTGCAGGCCCACCCGGGTCTGTACGGCCCGGTCGGCGTGCTGCAGGGCTTGCCAGGCAAGCGTGCTCTGCTGCTCGCGCTGCTCTTGCTGTTGCAGGTTGCCCAGGTCGGTTTCGACCTCGGCCACGCCTTGCAGCACGGCTTGCCGATAGGCCAGCAGGGCGGCCCGCAGTTCGTGTCCCTTGGCATTCTTCGCCGCCCGCCGCATGCCCCAGTCGAACAGCGGGATATTGAGTACGGGCCCGAGCGAACCGATTCCGTTGGGCGTGCGCGAGATCTTGCGGTTGTTGATGACCTCGGCGGACCAGACATACGATGCGCCCAGCCCGATGCTGGGATACATGTCGGCATGGGCGATCGCCAGTTCGCCGGCGATGCGCAACACATCGGCCTCGGCCCGGGCGATTTCGGGGCGCGTGCGCAGCAGTTCGGCCGGGGTGCCGGCGAGTTGCCATGTCCCCAATTCAGGCTGCCTGCCGACCTGCAGCCAGGCGGGGTCGGGGTGGTTCTGGCCGAGCAGTACCGCCAGTTTCCGGGCGCTGGCGTCGATCGCCTGCCGCGGGGCGGCAAGCGATGCCTCGGACTGCGCATAGGCCGCCTGCGCCCGATCGACCGTGTCGGGCGAAACCAGCTGCAACCGCTGGCGCACTTTCAGCAGTTGCCACTGCTGCTGACGGGCCTGGCTGATTTTTGTCAGCAGTTGCTCCTGCTGCTGCGCGGTGCGCAATGCGATCCACTCGCGCACGACTTCGGCCACCAGCGATACCTGCGCGGCGCGCAGGTCGGCCACGCTGGCGTCGAGTGCACCTTGCGCTTCGCGCTGCGTGCCCTCGGCACGGCCAAACAGCCCCAGTTCCCAGGTGGCGTCGAAGCCGGCGACAAAGTAGGAAGCCGTGGCGTCCGGGTCGATCGGATTATCGGTCCGTGCGCTCAGTGCCGGCAGGTAGCGTGCGTGCGCATGACTTTGCAGCGCGCGTTCCGCGCGCAGCCGCTCGACCGCCTGGGCCACGTCGAGATTGGCAGCCAGTGCACGGTCGATCAGGGCATTGAGTTCGGGGTCGCCGAAGGCATGCCACCAGCCATGCAGGTCGGTCGGCTTGGCCGGTCCGGCGGCTGTGGCGTGTTGCCACTGTGCGGGCAGCGGCGGTGCCAGTTTGGGCAACGGTGCGGCACAGCCGGCCAGTGCGCCGAGCAGAATGCCGAACAGGCAGCCGTGCAGCGCTTTGCCCCGGTTCGTCACGTTCAAGATGCGAAATGGCACGGCGTGCATTTTCCCATGGCGATGATTCGGCGCAGGTGCGCCTGGTCGTTATCTGCGGTGGCCATCGTCAGGTCGTTTCCGCGGCGGAGAGATGCGCCCTTGAACGTCGAAGGTGAAGGGCGGCAACGGGGCATTTTAGTCGATCAAGGGTACAGGCAGGTTGCATCGAGATGTCGCCGCTTGATCTCATGTCGGCACGACCACCGGCGGGAAATGGACATCGACAATCAGTCCGTGTTCCTCGCCAAGCCGGTAGGTCACTTCGGCATGGTGCCGTTCGGCGATGCGCTGGACGATCGCCAGGCCCAGTCCGCTGCCTTCTTCGCTGGTGCCGGGCGCACGGAAAAAGCGTTCGCTCAGGCGCGGCAGCAGTTCCGGCGGCACGCCCGGGCCGTTGTCCTCGACACTGAGGCTGGCGCCGCCGTCCGCGCGAGCGTGCAGGCTGACCGTGACGGTACTGCCGCGGCCGGCGTAGCGCAGGCTGTTGTCGATCAAATTGTCCAGCAGGCCCTGCACCGAAGAGGCGTTGCCGAGAATCCGCAGCGGTTGTCCAGGGCCCTGGTAGCCCAGATCCACGCCGGCGCGCAGTGCCTCGTGCACCCGCATCGAGACCGCATCGGGAACCAGTTGCGCCAGATCCAGCACGGTGCGATCCACGGCGTCCGCGGGTGTCGCCTGGGCACGGGTCAGCGCGAGCAACTGCGACGTGGTGCGCGCCGCGCGCTGGGTCAGGCGGTGGATATGCGAGAGCGCATCGGCCACCGTCTCCGGCCGGGGATCGGCCATGGCACGGTCGACGTGCAGGCTCAACCCGGCCAGTGGCGTGCGCAGCTGATGCGCGGCATCGGCGATGAATCGGTCATGCAGTGCCAGCATGCTGCGCAAGCGCTCGAACAGCGCGTCGATGGTGCGGGTCAGCGGCAGGATTTCCTGCGGCACGTCGGGGGCTCCGATCGGAGTCAGCTCGTGCGTGCGTGCCGCCAGCCGGCGGGTCAGCGGATCGAGCACACGCAGGCCATGGTTGACGCCGAACCAGACCAGCGACAACACGCAGACGATCAACAGTGCCTGCATAAGGGTCGCCAGCAGCAGGATCTGCCGGGCCTGCTGATGACGGTCATGCAGGGTTTCGGCAACCGTGACCGTCAAGGGGTCGCCGGAATCGTCCTGCGGAGCAAGCTGGACCGTTGCCGCACGCAGGTTCTGCTTGTTCAGCCGAGTATCGTAGAGGGTCGGCATGGCGCCGAGCTTCGGTGCATGCGACAGCTGCGGCAATTGACCGTTGCCGGCCAGCAGTCCGCGTTTCGCACTGGTCACCGTGAAGTAGCTGCGGCCATCCGGGGTGTATTCGAGCAGAAACCGGGCTTGTGGCGACAACTCGCTGCCGAACTTGTTGTCGCTGAGCATTTTTGCCAGGGTCAGCGCATCGCCGCTCAAGTCGTTGTCATGCACCCGGTTGGCGTAGTTCAACGCCACGCCATAGGTCAGCAGCGCGTCGAGCAGCAGCAGCGAGGCCATCGGAAACAACAGGAAGATCAGCAGGCGGCGGCGCAGGCTGGGGCGCAGGTGGCGCAGGCGCGAAGGGCTCATGCCGACTCGGCCCCGGATTCGCCGGCTTCTTCCAGCAGGTAACCCAGGCCACGGATCGTGCGCACGCCGGTGCCGCTGCCTTGCAGTTTGCGACGCAGGCGGTGGATCGCGATGTCCAGCCCGTTGTCGGTCAAGTCCTGGTCCCAGTCACACAATGCTTCGATCAACTGCGCACGGCTGGTGACGCGCTCGGCACGCAGCGCCAGCGCCTCAAGCAGGCCGAACTCGCGTGCAGTAAGTTCGAGTGGGGTGCTGTCGACCCATGCACGGTGGCCGGGCAAGTCCAGGCGCAACCGGCCCAGTTGCAATTCCGGCATCCCCTTGCTGCTGGCCCGTCGCAGCAACGCGCGCACGCGTGCCTCGAACTCCGAAAGTGCGAAGGGTTTGACCAGGTAATCGTCGGCGCCCAGGTCGAGTACGCGGATACGCTCGGGCAAGCCGTCGCGTGCGGTCACCACCAGCACCGGCAGGCCGGCGCCGCGGCCGCGCAGGCGTCGCAATACTTCGCTGCCATCGAGCGCGGGCAGCCCCAGATCCAGCACCAGCAGGTCGTAGCTGTGATCGCGCAATGCCGCGTCGGCCAGGTTGCCGCTGGACACGTGATCCACGGCATGGCCACCGTGTCGAAGCGAGGCGCAGATGCCTTCGGCAATCGACGGATCGTCCTCGGCAAGCAGGATGCGCATGGTGGTTTCCGGATGACGGGTGGACGCGCAGTTTAACGGGTGGGCTGCTCAAACCAGGTAAAGCGCGCGCGCGTTCGCGTCATCACAGCGAGTCGGCATCGTGCCATCGGATATGCCGGCGATGCGCTGGAACGCCAGGTCCGACTTGCCGCGGAATTCTTCGAAAAATGATCAGGAATGTTGTACAAGCTACTGATATGAAAGCTTGGTGACGTGTCGCATCTCAAGCTCACGCCCAGGCGGTACGCTGTTCGCGATGGGGTGGGTAATAAGCGAACACGTGGCTGTGGCTGCCGAAGAAATCCATGTTTTCGATGTGTTCACCACCGAGCCGCTCGGCAACGCGATCGGAAGCCTCGTTGCCGATACGCACCAGACTGATCACGCGCGGTGCATGCAGCTTGCTCCAGGCGAAGTCGAGCACTGCAGTGCCGGCTTCGGTTGCATAACCCTGGTGGCGATGTTCCGGCTTGAGCATCCAGCCCAGCTCCAGATCGGGCCAGCCATCCGGATACATCAGGCCGGCGCGGCCGATGAATTCGCCGCTGG
>DATKVA010000065.1:0-8301 GCA_035530315.1 Rhodanobacter sp.
GGCCATCGCCATGCGCGATCGGCTCGCTGCAGCCCTCGCTGCGCACAAGCTCGGCGCGACGAAAGCCCATGCCACGCTGGCAGCGCTCGAGGAACAGATCGGCAAGCTGGTGCAGCTCAAGATCCAGTCGAGCGAGGGCAGCTTGCTGCACCCGACCAGGCTGCGCAGTCAATTGGCCTATCTCGCCGCCGACATCGATCTGGCGTACGACAAACCCACGCGGGCGCAATATCAGGTTTTCGACATGCTCGACCGGCAGGCACAGTCGGGCGAAAAGCAGCTGCGAACGGCGATCGCCCAAGGCAGGCAGCTACTCTGAGGACAAACGAATCCCGCATGATCCTGGCGGGCAGTGCCTGCGATCCTAGGAGCCTGTCGGGCTTTGGTTGGCCGGGCTGCGAATCCGTCTGTGCGGTCCAGATTCCCGCCGCTTTGCCGGCCCATAACACCACTATGGGCCGGCAAAGCGTCAGAAATCTGTCCTCGCACAGCCGAATTCTCGCCTCGACCACCAAAGCCCGACAGGCTCCTAGAGGACGGTCCGGTATGTGTTTTTTCGCCATGGCTGCCGGGGAGCTCGTTCCAGCCGCATGGATCCTCGGCGCTACCCGGGTCGAGGCCGAGGGTGGCGTGTACTCGCCGGCGCGTCATCGGCTGCCCGGAAGCGGCGCTGCCGGGGTGGTCGCAGCCTCATCGAAGAGTCAAGCGAGCGAGAACCCGGGGTCAGACCACGTCCGGAACGACCCCGTGGTTGTTTTTTCGGCTGACGATCCTCGACACGGATCGACCGACAGGCTGGCTGGAGTCCGTGGAGCCCGGGATGTATAACCTGATGCAGGTCGAGCATCAGGTCGTTGCGCCTCAAGCCAAGGAGACAAGCCCATGCGTCATCTGGTCACGTCGTTACTTCTGGTCGCGGCCGTTCTCACCTACGCCGCGGGCTTCGGCCCATTGTTTTTTGGCGAACCCCTTGCCGGATCCATGCTCATCACGGCAGCCATCCTGCTCGAGTGCGCGTTTTGGTGGCGCGTCATGCACAAGACAAAAGAGCCCGAGGATCCACACAGATAATCGCACCGGGCGACTGTCCGATTGCGTCCGCGGGTTTCCTTGCCGTCTCGTTGACGGCCGGGCAGCTTGGGAAGGGCGGCTTTCGCCCGAAGCGGCCGGTCGCGAGCGTCCGCTTCGGGAAGGCGGGCTAAAGCAAAAACGTGCCGGCGTACTTGCGTTGCTTATCAATCTGTCGGCGCCTGGGAAAATTTCCGCAAGCGGTCCGCGAACGACTCACGCCGGCAAGCCTGCTCCATTCGCCACAACGCACCAAAAAGCCCGGAAGCGGCTTCGTCCATCAATGCCTGCGACGTTTCGCCCATGCAGACCAGGGCCTTGCGGAGGTGCCGGATCTCGCTGATCCCCTTTGCAGTAAGCGCGACAACTGTTCTCCGCCGATCGCTCTTGTCGGCGCGGGTCTTGACGAATCCCTGAACCTTAAGCTGCTTGATCCAGTTGATGACCAGCGGGTGTGATTGACGCAGCAGCGTGGAGATTTCGGTAACACCAAGCGGCCCGTGTTCGTCCAGGGCCAGCAACGTGGACGTGGTGCGCGGCGGCGCGGTTACCCCAACCTCGGGAGACCAAGCGTCGGCGCCACGAACGAGTTCGTCCGAAAGCCGCCTGAGAAGATGCGCGAGAAATGCCGGCCCTTGCCTGCGGATGAAGTCTTCATCGATGCCTTCCGCTTCAATCATCCGCATTCTTTGCTCCTTGGACCTGCACGAGACGTTCACGCTTGAATGCCACGAGTACTTATGTAAAAGTTTACATACTTTCAGGCTGTGAGGTATTCCAGTGCAGTTCCTATCGTTGACCGCTGGCGCCAGAGTGATGCTCCGCACGCCATTCGTATTTGCGGCCATGTTTTTGGCCACGACAACAGCTACTGCCGCGTCATCACCGCAAAACCGCACAGGCAATTGCCACGCCAGCATCTATCAACTGGACGACGGCAGCAAGATCGATGTCGGTGTGATCGATGGCGATCATCTGCGGTGGCGCAAGGAAGATGGCACCACAGGCTTGCTGACCCGGGACCCAAATGGCCTATGGATCAGCACGCTGGGATGGACGGAGCGCCGGGACGGTAAGCGCGTGTCATTCGATTGCGACGAGAACACGATCGACTTCGCCGGAGTCTCGGGAAAGCGAATCCCGTTGGAGGTCACGAACGTTGCCTTCCAAGGCGCTGGCGTGCGGCTCGCCGGGCGGCTGGTGATGCCGCAAGGCGCCGCGCGCGTGCCGATCGTGGTGCTGGTGCACGGCTCGGAGCACTCTTCCGCGCTGGATTCCTATTCCTTGCAACGACAGCTGCCCGCCGAAGGCATTGGCGTATTCGTGTACGACAAGCGTGGCACCGGCAAGTCGGGTGGGGTGTATACACAAAACTACCTGCTGCTGGCCGACGATGCGATTGCCGCAGTGAACGAGGCCAAACTTCTCGCGGGCGCGCGTGCCGGTCGCATTGGCTACCAGGGTGGTAGCCAGGGCGGCTGGGTCGCCCCGCTTGCCGCGAAGATCGAGCCCGTGGATTTCGTGATCGTCGGATTCGGCTTGGCCGTGTCGCCACTCGACGAGGATCGCGAAGCCATCGCCTTCGACCTGACCAGCCACGGTTACGGCCCTGACGTTGTTGCCAAGGCAATGCACATAGCCGATGCCACGGCGGCGATCATCGTCAGCAATTTCCGGAAAGGATACGATCAACTCGCCGCCGTCAAGGCGAAGTACGGGAAGGAGCCGTGGTTCAAACACGTGCATGGCGATATCACTTTCTTCATGCTCGAAACGCCGGAAGCCAAGCTTCGCGAAGAGGGTCCCGTGTTATTGGCTGGTGTCCCGGCGAATTACGACCCTATGCCGGTGTTGCGCAATCTCGGTATGCCGCAACTCTGGATACTGGCCGCCGACGACCACGATGCGCCGAGTGCAGAGACTGAACGGCGCCTGCGTGCTCTGCAGGCCAAGGGCAAACCGATCACGGTCGCGGTGTTCCCGCATACCGAACACGGCATCTACGAGTACGAAACCACGGCAGACGGCAAGCGCGTCGACACGCGCAATCCTGAAGGCTATTTCGCAATGATGCGCGACTTCATCCTGCACGGTCGGGTCGGCACGCAACGTTACGGCACCAGTACGATCTACCGCCCCGCACCTGCATCGACTCATGCGAGCACGCCCCATTGACCCTCGAACGGGCCGTATCTTGGCGGCGCACGTCGCCGTCAAGCGAAAGATGAGCGCAGCAGGGCCTGAATGTCTGGTTTCAGGTGACCTGTTGCCACGTGCAAACTTACGCCTATGTCCGACCTCAGCCCATGGACGCGCGAAGGCGCCCCGACAATTTGCAACGACCAGAGGACCGCCCCATAGCGGACATGCGTTTGCCATTGGACTCGAAGACTACCCGTACAGGCGAACCTGTCCACGACGCGCCGTAAAGCCCCTGCGTGTATCCCCGGGGAAACGCGGTATGCCTGGTGGCGCCATCGCCGCCAAGTGGCATGAATCCCGCCCGGTGCGCCTGCCAAGCAGCCTTGCCGCATGCGGCTGATCTCTCGACTTGCGCACAATCTGTTGGGTTGACCTTCACTTGTGTACCCGATATGTTGTGTCTGTCGGTGCCCATCCAGACGTGATCGTCGGTTGGGCTCAAAAGGGAATCCGGTGTGAATCCGGAACTGCCCCGCAGCGGTAAAGCGGAAACGAAACCCGTCACATGCACTGGGCCTCGGCGCCTGGGAAGCGATGGGTAGTAGGCGGATCGCAAGATCCACGTCCGCAAGTCCGAAGACCTGCCGACACATCGGGACGAGCGTGTCCCGATGCGTAGTGACGGCTTCCGTGGGGAAGCGCGTCGCAGAGCAGGTGCCGCTGGGCGCTTGTCTGTGACTTTGCCACGGCATCCATCGCTTCAGGCCCTGCGCGCGGGAGCAGGCGTTTGACTCCAGGCCGGAAACCGTTGCCATGCATCCTCTCGATACCGCTGACCACGAGCGCGTGGCCGCTCGTGCAAATGAATCCACCAACCCCGCTGACGAACCCGTTGCCGGTTTTCCGGATGAACCGCTCACCGCGGCGAGCGGCGAGCCGGCGTTCACGCTGACCCCGCCGCACAATCCCGGACAGATGCGTGTGACCAAGCGCAACGGCCATCAGGAGAGCGTCGACGTCAACAAGATCGTGCGTGCGGTGAGCCGCAGTGCCGACGGCCTGCACGCGGTCGATCCGTTGCGGGTGGCGCTGAAGACCATCGGCGGCCTGTACGACGGTGCCAGCACGGCCGAGCTGGACCAGCTGTCGATCCGCACCGCCGCTGCGCTGACCGCCGAAGAACCCGAATACGGCCAGCTCGCCGCGCGTCTGCTTGGCGCCTTCATCGACAAGGAGGTCAGCGGGCAGGAAATCCAGAGCTTCTCGCAGTCGATCGCCCGCGGCGCCGAGTCCGGCATCCTCAACGATCGCCTGCGCGACTTCGTTGCCGCCAACGCACGCAAGCTCAACGACGCGATCGACCCGCTGGCCAACCGTCGCTTCGAGTATTTCGGCCTGCGCACGGTGTACGACCGCTACCTGCTGCGCCACCCGCAACAGCGGCAGGTGATCGAGACGCCGCAGTATTTCTTCATGCGCATCGCCTGCGCGCTGGGCGGCGGTGAAATCGGAGAGACGCTGGAACTGTACCGACTGCTGTCGTCGCTGGAATATATCGCCAGCTCGCCCACCCTGTTTAATGCCGGCACCTGCCATGAGCAGCTCAGCTCGTGCTACCTGCTCGATTCGCCGCTCGATTCGCTGGAGTCGATCTACGACAAGTACGCGGATGTGGCCAAGCTCAGCAAGTTTGCCGGCGGCATCGGTCTGGCCTATTCGCGGGTGCGCTCGCGCGGCTCGCTGATCAAGGGCACCAACGGCCATTCCAACGGGCTGCTGCCGTGGCTGAAGACGCTGGATGCGTCGGTCGCCGCGGTGAACCAGGGCGGCAAGCGCAAGGGTGCGGCCTGCGTGTACCTGGAATCCTGGCACGCCGACATCGAGGATTTCCTCGAGTTGCGCGACAACACCGGCGACGACGCCCGCCGCGCGCACAACCTCAATATCGCCAACTGGATTCCCGACGAATTCATGCGCCGGGTCGAGCGCGACGGCGACTGGTCGCTGTTCGATCCCAAAGCGGTGCCGCATCTGGTGGACTGCTGGGGCGAGACGTTCGATGCCGCCTACGGCGAAGCCGAAGCGAACGGCCTCGCGGTGAAAATGGTCAAGGCCCGCGAACTCTATGCACGCATGATGCGCACGCTGGCGCAGACCGGCAACGGCTGGATGACCTTCAAGGACCGCTGCAACGCCACCAGCAACCAGACCGCGCGGCCCGGCAACGTGATCCACCTGTCCAACCTGTGCACCGAGATTCTGGAGGTGAGCTCGGCCGGCGAGACGGCCGTGTGCAATCTCGGTTCGGTGAATCTGGCCAGGCATGTCGTTGACGGGAGATTCGATTTCGAACACCTCGCCTCGACCGTGCGCACTGCGGTGCGCCAGCTCAACCGGGTGATCGACCTCAACTTCTATCCGATCGACAGCGCGCGCACCGCCAACATGAAATGGCGCCCGGTCGGCCTGGGCGTGATGGGCTTGCAGGACGTGTTCTTCAAGCTGCGCCTGCCGGTCGACTCGGCTCAAGCACTGGAGCTGTCCACCCGGATCGCCGAGGAGATCTATTTCCATGCACTGAGCATGTCGTGCGAGCTGGCCGAAGTCGAAGGCGCCCATCCAGGCTTCGCCGAAAGCCGCGCGGCGAGCGGCGAACTGCAATTCGACTACTGGCCGCATGCCACGCCGCACGACAGCACGCGATGGGACGCATTGCGCGAACGGATCACGACGAGCGGCCTGCGCAACTCGCTGCTGATCGCGATCGCGCCCACCGCCACGATCGCCTCGATCGCCGGCTGCTACGAATGCATCGAGCCGCAGGTCAGCAACCTGTTCAAGCGCGAGACGCTGTCCGGCGATTTCCTGCAGGTGAACCGCTACCTGGCCGACGAACTCAAGGCACTCGGGCTATGGACGAGCGACGTGCGCGACGCCATCAAGCTGGCCGAGGGATCGATCCAGGGCATCGCGGCGATCCCGGAACGCCTGCGCGCGATCTACCGCACAGTGTGGGAGTTGCCGCAGAAGTCCCTGATCGAACTGGCCGCCGCGCGCGCTGCGTACATCGACCAGAGCCAGTCGCTGAACCTGTTCATGGAAAACCCGAACATCGGCCAGCTCAGCTCGATGTACATGTACGCGTGGAAGGCCGGCATCAAGACCACCTACTACCTGCGCTCAAGGCCGGCGACGAAGATTGCCAAGACCACGGTCGCGGCCACGCCGGATCAGGCACAGGCGAATGCCGCTGTGGTCTGTTCACTGGAAAACCCCGGGTACTGCGAGGCTTGCCAGTAGAGCCACATCCGTCATTCCAGCGAAAGCTGGAATCCAGTGCCTTTCCGCTTTAGTCGAAAACATGAGGCACTGGATCCCGGCTTTCGCTGGGATGACGGGCTGGAGAGATGGCGAGAGCATCAACCGCAGATTTCCACATACAGATCCCGCCAATACGGATTGGATTTCTCGATGAGTTCGATCTTCCACGCTCGCTTCCATGCCTTGATCGCCTTCTCGCGGGTGATCGCGGACTCCATCGTTTCATGCATCTCGAACCAGACGAGGTCGTGTACGTGATGACGTTGAGTAAAGCCATCGACTACGTTGTTCCGGTGTTGCCAGATGCGCGCCGGCAGGCTGGAGGTGAAGCGTGCCATTGCGACGGCCGGCAAGGAGGTAAACGCAGGGATTTCGTTCTCGCATGCAGTGAATCCATTCCGGCAACTCGGACCTGCCCAAACGTATCAACGAAACCGCCCGTCATTCCAGCGCAAGCTGGAATCCAGTGACTTCAGCTTTCGACCCGATGTCATGTAGGCGAAAGGCTCTGGATTCCAGCTTGCGCTGGAATGACGATCAAGCCACACAAGGAGTCCCCATGTCCGCCCAACCCACCCGCAACACCCTCATCCTCGACCCTGGTTTCGAACTGACCCTGCGTCCGATGCGCTACCCCGCGTTCTACGAGATGTATCGCAACGCAATCAAGAACACCTGGACCGTGGAGGAAGTGGACTTTTCGATGGACACCTGTGATCTGGCGTCGAAGATGTCGCCGGCCGACCGCCATCTGATCCAGCGTCTGGTGGCGTTTTTCGCTACCGGCGACTCCATCGTGTCGAACAACCTGGTACTGAACCTGTACCAGCACATCAACGCGCCCGAGGCGCGCATGTACCTGTCGCGCCAGCTGTACGAGGAAGCACTGCACGTACAGTTCTATCTCACCCTGCTCGACACCTACATTCCCGATCCGGCCGAACGCAACAAGGCGTTCGCGGCGATCGAGAACATCCCCTCGATCCGTGCCAAGGGCGAATTCTGTTTCAAGTGGATCGACTCGATCCAGAACCTGCCCCGGCTGGAATCGCGCGAGCATCGCCGGCAGTTCCTGCTCAACCTGATCTGTTTTGCCGCCTGCATCGAGGGCCTGTTCTTCTACGCCGCGTTCGCCTACGTCTACTTTCTGCGCTCGCGCGGTTTGCTGCACGGTCTGGCGGCCGGCACCAACTGGGTGTTCCGCGACGAGAGCGGGCACATGGCGTTCGCGTTCGAAGTCGTGCGTACCGCACGCGAGCAGGAGCCCGAGCTGTTCGACGACGCCATGCGTGCGCAGGTCGAGGCGATGATGGAAGAGGCGATCGACTGCGAAACCCGCTTTGCGGAAGATGTGCTTTCCGGCGGCGTCACCGGCCTGTCGCCCAAGGCGATGCGCCAGTACCTCGAATATTGCGCGGACCAGCGTTTCGCCCAGCTCGACATGCCGAAAAAATACGGCACCGGCAACCCGTTCGACTTCATGGATCTGCAGGACGTGCAGGAGCTCACCAACTTCTTCGAGCGCCGCGTATCGGCGTACCAGATCGGTGTCGAGGGCGAGGTGGCGTTCGACATGACGTTCTGATGCGCGTCGCGTGTCGCCTCGACCACCAACGGCCCGACAGGCTCCTAGTGTAGTGCTGCATTCTGTTTGGAACTTAAGCGGTTGTTGGCGCGGATGACCTTCTGGAGGATGTCGCGCGCGCTCTTGGTCCAGATGAAAGGCTTGGGTTGGATGTTGTGGTGAGCGACGTACGCCTCGATCGCGGT
>DATKVA010000066.1:0-2330 GCA_035530315.1 Rhodanobacter sp.
GTTCAACGAGCTACATGCCGCCCGTTCATGCCCGGAGCCGTTGCAGCAAGGGCTGGCGGCCAAACATGGTGATATTTATTTAGACGTCTATACTGCCATATGAAATATTTCGTCTATTCGTGCATATCCCTTGAAGCGTTGACACACATAGGCTTCAAGGCAAACGCCGCGCAACGCGACGAGAAATACTCCGTGTGGCATGCCTCTGCAACGAGGCGAATTTCCGTCGGCCGGAAGGCCGCGGCGAGCTGAATGGAGGGCGTCCGAAACAGCCGCGGCGATGCGATCAGGCAAGCCCACCCGCAGGAGCGCGCTTGCGCGCGAAGCTCTTCGCCGTGGCTGCACCAGGAGCATCGCGCACAGGGTGCGCTCCTACGCAAAGGGGGTTATTCGAAGTGCCCTGATCAGGCGGAACCTGCGGATACGTCGACGGCCGCACACGCGGCCGTCGGGAGATCGGACAAGGATCGGGAGCGGCTCAGTGATCTTCGCTCTCGACCAGATCCTCGTAGGCATTCGCGTCCAGCAACTCGTCGAGTTCATCGCGATCGCTGGGGCGAACCAGGAAGATCCAGCCTTCCTCGTAGGCGTCCTCGTTGATGATCTCCGGCTTGTCGTTGAGCGCCTCGTTGACCTCGACAATCTCGCCGGACACCGGCGAGTAGATGTCCGAGGCGGCCTTCACCGACTCCACCACGGCGACGCCGGTGCCGGCCCTTACGCTGGCCCCCACTTCCGGCAGCTCGACGTACACCAGATCGCCGAGCTGCTCCTGCGCATGGTCGGAGATACCCACACGAACCAGGCCATCGTCTTCGACGCGGGCCCACTCGTGGGACTTGAGGAATTTCAGATCGCCAGGAATATCGCTCATGATCGGGTCCAGTTGTTGGTTTGAGTCAGTCAGGGACGGGGTGATTCTAGCCGCATCCACGGCAAGGCAATATGTGTCAGGAAGACGCAAGGCAGCCCGGCTCAGATCCCGGCACAGGGTTTGCCGTCGCGCACGAACGGGTACTTCACCTGCCGCAGCGGCAGCTCGCGGCCACGGATGTCGACCCGGAGGTCGCCGGGCTCGCCGGCCGGGATGCGCGCGAACGCCACCGCCTTGTTCAGCGTGGGGGCGAAGCTGCCGGAGAGGATCTCGCCCGCGCCGTTCGCGGTCAGCACCGTCTGGCCGTGGCGCAGCACGCCTTTCTCGTCCAGCACCACGCCCACCATCACCCGCTTCACGCCGGCCGCCTGCTGCGCCTCGAGCGCCGCGCGGCCGATGAAATGACGGCCCTCGTCCAGTGCGATGGTCCAGCCCAGGTTCGCCTCCCACGGCGAGACGCTCTCGTCCATGTCCTGGCCATACAGGTTCATGCCGGCCTCCAGCCGCAACGTGTCGCGCGCACCCAGACCGGCCGGCGCCACGCCGGTGGCCCGCAGCGCCTCCCACAAGGCGACGGCATACTCGGCCGGCACGATGATCTCGAAACCGTCCTCGCCGGTGTAGCCGGTGCGCGCCACGAACAGCGGCATGCCGTGCGGCCCCTGCGCGGCGGCGGCGGAAAACTTGCCGAGCTGCTCGATGCGCGCGCGATCCACCTCGTGCAGCAGGCCGATCACCTTGGCGCGCGCGTTCGGACCCTGCACCGCGATCATCGCGAAATCTGGCCGCTCCTTTACCTCGACGCCGGTCGCTCCCGGCATCCTGCCTCCCGCGACACTAGTGCTTTCCTGCACGTCGAAGTCCTTCGCCTGTTGCTCGATCCACACCAGATCCTTGGCCCGGGTGCCGGCGTTGACCACCAGCCGGAAAAATTCCTCGCCCAGGTAATACACGATCAAGTCGTCGATCACCCCGCCCTGCTCATTCAGCATGCACGAATACAGCGCCTTGCCATGCACCTTCAGCTTGTCCACGCTGTTGGCCAGCAGATGGCGCAGGAATTCGCGCGTGCGCGCGCCGTGCAGGTCGATCACGGTCATGTGCGAGACGTCGAACATGCCGGCGTCGCGGCGCACGGCGTGATGTTCCTCGATCTGCGAGCCGTAGTTGATCGGCATGTCCCAGCCGCCGAAGTCGACCATGCGGGCACCGAGCGCGCGATGGGTGGCGTTGAGTACGGTCTTCTCGGTCATCGCGGCGCAGCCTTGGGGAAGAAAGATGCCCATTATCGCCGCCGGCCGCGGTCAATCCAAGCAATATGCTGCCGCAGGGCATGCAGCCAGGGTCAGTCGTGGCCAGGCGTCACCCAGCGGAACGTGAGATTGAGCCGCGCCGCCGTCGGCACGCGGGTCTTCGGCAGATCGTGCCGATACAGCTGCTGGGTCCGGCCGGCCAT
>DATKVA010000067.1:0-2795 GCA_035530315.1 Rhodanobacter sp.
GTAGGACCCGGCCCGGGCATTGACGATGTCCGCCCGCATGGCGTCCAGGATCGAATAGCTGGCAACGACAGCCATGCTGCGCGCCATCGCGCTGTTGTTGGTGGACAGCGACATCACCTGCAGCGCGGCGACGCCCAGAAAACCGATCGACAACACCAGCACCGCTACCAGCACCTCGATCAGGCCGACGCCGGATTGCGCCGTGCGCTGACCGCGCATGAGGTACCTCGACGGATCCGGCGCCTCGGGTGCGCGTGTCGCCGACG
This sequence comes from Rhodanobacter sp., assembly GCA_035530315.1. GTDB lineage: Bacteria > Pseudomonadota > Gammaproteobacteria > Xanthomonadales > Rhodanobacteraceae > Rhodanobacter. The sequence continues at coordinate 267 of DATKVA010000067.1, forward strand.
CGGTCTGCACCTGTACGGCCGGCCTGTGCGATGCCCTGCTCGCACTGGCCGATGCGCGGATCGCGGCGGGAATGAGAGTATCGATCATGGGCACGCTCCCGACGTGGTGGTGGTGGACAGGATCGAGCCGGCGGTCATGTTGATCTTGCGATGGTTGTCCGTGCTGATCGAACTCGTGCAGATGTCGGCAACCAGGCCGCTATAGGGGGTTGTCGTGCCGACGCTCTGCGCCAGTCCCTGCCCGCTGTAGCGCAACGCTTTCATGCTGCCGTTGAGCTTCAGCGGTGTCACGATACCGACGACGGCAGCCCGCACCTGGACCGTGGCCGGAGTGCCTCCGGTCAGCACATACACCGCCCCGGGCTGCGTGCTGGTGTTGCATGCGCTGCCCAGCGTGTCGGTCGTGCCGGTGCTATTGCTGGCGGACGAGTCGCTGCACAGCTGGCTACTGGCGTTGCGCTTGATCGCCTCCATCCGCGCGACGTTGATCGCGCCGACCATGTCGTTGGCGACGGTGGTGAGCTTGTTGGAAAGGGTCATGGTCCTGAAGCTGGGTACGGCGATCATGATCAGCACCACGGCCACGGCCATCGTGATCATCAACTCGACCAGGGTGAAGCCGCGCCTGTGACGCCGTGCGGCCGCCAGCCCGGGCTGCGACATGTCGATACGGCCAGGCGATCGACGATGCATCTCGCGGCACTTCGGCATTTCCATCAGCGGGGCGCCCCGCTGACACGACAAGACCTGCATGGAATTCTCCCTGATACCCCTGCACGCACTGTACCCATTCGCGCGCCACCCGCCAGCGCCCAGCCGACAAGCGGTAGGATTTTCCCGATCAACGGCCGATATGCGCGCCGCGAAGTTGACTGTCGTCACATTCGGTATGGCTGGAACTTCGACGCCGCGCGCTGACGTTCGCGGCGTCGCTGCGTCGGCTTGCCGGGCGCAGCGACACCGCGACAATGCAGCCGATGAACGCGAGGTGCCCGGGTTCAACCCTGGCGTCGCAGCTCGTACGCCCGCAGGTGGCTCAGGGCGATCGACAGCAGCGGAGCCTCCTGGCCGGCGGCGCGCGCCCGCCGCAACATGTCGCCCACGATGTGCTCGCCTTCGATGCGCTGGCCGGACTCGAGATCGCGCAGCATCGATGCGGTCACCGGCGAACCCGCCCGGGTCAGCATGCCCAGGGCATCGTCCTGCGCCGGTGCAGGAATCGGCCAGCCGGCGGCCGTTGCCACGGCCACGCATTCGGCATACAGCCGCTCGACGAAGTCGCGCCCGTCGGCGGCGATGATCGTGCCCACGCTGGCGCGCATCAGGCAGGTGGCGGCGGCCAGCGTAGTGAGAAAGCTGTACTTGATCCACAGATCCGCAAGGATCCGCGTGGAATGTTTGTGCTCCACGCCGGCCCGGGCAAAGGCGGCGGCAATCGCCTGGCAACGCGCGCTGTGCGCCTCGCCCGCGCGTTCGCCGAACGTGATCGAAGCCGGCTTGCCCATGTGCAGCACCTCGCCCCCGGCACTCTTGGCGGCACTGATGAAACACAGGCCGCCGAGTACCCGCTCCGCGCCGAAACGCCGGTCGAGCGCCTCGAAATGGCGCAGCCCGTTGAGGATCGGCAACACCGCCGTGTGCTCGCCTACTGCCGGCGCGATCGCCTCGATCGCGCTGTCCAGGTCGTAGGCCTTGCAGCTGAGCAGCACCAGATCGAACGGTTCGGCGCCGGCCGCCGCAGCCAGTTGCGCGGCAACCAGATGGCGCACCGGCAGTTGCGCATCGCCCAGCGGACTGCGGATCACCAGACCCTCGGCATCCAGTTGCGCAGCCCGCGCCGGCCGCACCAGAAACGTCACATCGACCGCCGCCTGTGCCAGCCGGCCACCGAAATAGCCGCCGGTGCCGCCGGCACCCAGTACCAGAATCCGCATCGTCACATTCCTTGGTTGAGCCGTGTTGCGCCCGTCGGATGGCCGACCCCGCGATTGCCATGTTCGACGGGCGACAGCCAAGGATCGAACATTCGCGCCACGCCGTCGACCCCTTGCGGTCGGAAGGCTGCGCTTGCGATCAGCACGGCATATCCAGCGCCCAGCGCCCGGCAACCTCGTGCCGGGACTGACCGAAAAAGCAGCGGATCAGGACAAATTCGCGCACGGTCCAACGGATCGGCGGGATGGACTGGTGGATCGCGTCGATCGACCGGCCATGCAGCAGTACGACATGCGGCAGATAGAGGGAAACCGCCGGTACGGCCAAGCCGACGCGCTGCTGGGCTTCCGCGATCGCCTTGCGCAGTTTCAATGCCGAGGCGGAGTTCACATCGTCCGCGCACAGCACCAGCGGGTACTGACTTTCCCTGGCACTGAGCCGCATTACCGAATTCAGCGCGAGCTCGAAACACTGTGCGTGAACGTCGTCGGCGGCCGCCACCAGCGTGCTTTCCAACGATTGCCACAGTTTTTGCGGCCGGCCCGGCGGGCTGAGCATCAGGTGCAGCCGATCGGTCTCGACCGGGGACTTGGG
>DATKVA010000068.1:0-8632 GCA_035530315.1 Rhodanobacter sp.
CATCGCTGATGAACCACGCCAGATGGCCCTCGGGCAACCACTCCTTCAACGAAGGGGGCAGAAGGAGAAGCTGGTCCGGTTCGTAGGGGCGATAGGTCGTCGGCATGACCTCATTTTAGCGGAGAGGGTTTCTGTGGCCCAGACTCCTAGGACTCCAGCCGATCGCGGTTCAGCACGTGGGCCAGGGTGTTTACGTTGTCCACCAGCCGGTCGCTGATTCCGGTCAGCAGTTCGGCGGCGGCAGCATCCTCGACTCCCTGCATCAGGGTGATCAGCGTGCGTTGTTGTGTGCGCAGATCGGGCAAGGCATCGATCCGGTGCTGTTCGCGCAGTGCCGCAGCGATCATCTGCACGGCGGATGCGGCCTGCTGGACGAAGTGGCGGATCTGCGCCCGGGCGGGCAGGCTGGCGAAGTCGCCGAGCAGGGCTTCCAGCGTCATGGCGGTGCGCGCCAGGCGGTTGCCGTTGGCAAACAGGGTGCGTGCCAGCGCCAGCAGTTCCGGCGGAGTGGCCGGTTCGCTGCGCATGCGCTCGATCGAAGCCTCGGCATTGGTGCGGGCGATGCGGGCAGCGGTGCGCGTTTCGCGATGAGCATTGCGCTGATCGGGTTGCGCCAGCGCGAGCAGGTAACTGGCATAGGCCTCCAGCATCACCGCCAGCGCGCCACGTGCGCGACTGCGCTCCCAGGTGGGCCAGACGATGTAGGCGAGCAACGCCATGCCGCTGCCCAGGGCGGTATTGATCACCCGATCCACCACCGCCGCGCCGGGGTTGACGCCCTCGAAGGAGAGCAGGATCACCACCGTGCCGGTCAGCGCCGCCACCGCGATGCCGTAATGCGCCGTGGCCAGGTAACGGAACCCCATGCACAGCACGGCCATCAGCGCCAGGTGCGCCCAGGGTTCGTTGGGTGTGATACGCAGCAGCACGCTGGTGAGTACCAGCCCGAGCAGCGTGCCCAGCACGCGCAGCAGGCCGAAATTGAAGGTGGCGGCAAAGTCGGGCCGCAGCACGATCGCCGCCGTCATCGGCAACCAGTACCCGTGCGGCAACTGCAACTGGCGCGAGAGCAGCAAGGCGATGCTGAAGCAGATCGAGGTTCGCACAGCATGGCGAAAGGCGGCCGAACGCGGTGAGAGACTGGCGCGCAAGGTGGCCCAGCCGGAACTGCTGCGCAATACCTTCGGCAGGCGGGTTTCCGCTGCATTGGCCCGCAGCTCGCCGCGACTGCCGGCCCAGTCGGCGTTGCGCACGGCGGCGGCCAGCTGGCCGGTCAGGGCATGCAGGTGCGTGGCCATGCCGGGGTTGCTGCTGCCCTCGAGCAATGCACTCTCGCTGGCCTGCAGCGTCTGCAATGCACGGGCGGCCAGTGCGGGGGATTCGCCTTGTTCCAGTGCGTTGGCGATCGCCGCCAGCACCCGGGCGGCGTCCTCGCGGACTCCAGCATGGACGATCGGTGCGACTTGCAGTTCGGCCATCGCAGTGAGTTCCAGCCGGATGCGCTCGGCCAGTTCCAGCAGCACGCCGAATGCTTCCATCGCCCGGCCGCGGGCGCGGTGCCGTCCAAGCAGGGTTTGCTGCAGCGTGGTCATCGCGTTGGTCAGCGCCGGCGCCGTGCCGTCGTCGCGTACGGATTGCCGGGCCAGGGTGGTCAGGCCGTCGAACACCGTGGCCAGTGCACGGCGTTCGGGCCAGTAGCGTTGCCATGGCCAGCCAGCCAACGAGAACAGCGTGAGGAGCAGGCCGCCGGAAACGATCAGGCCGGCGCCGCTGATCGCTCCGGAAAGGGACGTCGGCGTCGAGGCGGTGATCACCAGCAGGATCATGCTGGTCATGCCGACCCGCGCGGTATCCGTGCCGAACACCACCAGCAGGCCACCGAAGAAACCGAATGCCGCGGTTGCCACCAGCAGCGGCAGCAACTGGCCCCCGATCAGGAAGCCAAGCAACGAGGCCAGTCCCGCTGCCAGCGAGGCCAGCACCAGCTGACGCATGCGCTGGCGATACGGTCCTGGCTGATCGGAAAACATCGTGTTCAGCGCGCCGGCGCCCACGCCCAGCCCGACCAGCGGATATCCCGTGGCCAGACCCAGGCCCAGCGGCAGCACCACGGCGGCGGTATTGCGCAGCACGACCGGCCACGGCACATCCGGCCGTTTGATGCCGACCAGACTTTCGACGACATGCGCGCGTAGCGAATAACCGCTGGAGGGCATCAGGGTCTCGCCGGCAGGAATGCAAGCGATGATTCTGCACTAGCCGCGCAGCCTGTGGGAGCGGCTTCAGCCGCGATGCTCTTCATGTCCTGCAGCAAGAGCATCGCGGCTGAAGCCGCTCCCACAAAACCGCTCAGGCGCGGCCGGCGAATTCGCCGGTGAGCGTATTCACCCAGACCTTCTCGTCGTTGCTGATGTATTCGGGCACCTGGATCTCCACGCCGGTATTGAGCTTGGCGGGCTTGGTGCGCTTGGTGGCGCTGGAGCCCTTCATTTCCGGTGCGGTGTCGACCACGGTGAGAACCACGCTGGTGGGCACCTGCAGGCCCACCGGCGCGTCGTCGATCACCTGCACGTAATAGCCTTCCACGCCCTCGACGATGTAGCCGGCGTTGTCGCCGACCAGTTCCGGCGAGAGCGGGTACTGGGTGTAATCCTCGGCGTCCATGAACACGAACGCGCCATCGTCCATGTAGGAGAAGTTCGCGGCACGGCGCACCAGATCCATTTCCTTCAGGTCATCGTCGGCACGCAGGCTGAGGTCGAACTTGCGCCCGCCGGGAATCGAGTACAGGGTGAAGCGGAACGTGACGTTGCCGCCGCGCGCGCTGGGCGAGCTGCGCTCGATGTCGCGCACCTGATACACGGTGCCTTCGTGCTCGACTACGTTGCCTTTCTTGACGTCGGAAGCTTTCATGGGTCAGTTCAGAGTGGTTGGTGGAGAAAAGTGAGAGAAGGTCAGGGGCGGTGGCGGGAGCGCGTGAGCTTTTCTCTCGGTGCTCACTCCTCGCCACTCGCTCCTCACTTGGGCTGCAAGCGCACCGCGCCATCCAGGCGGATCGTCTCGCCGTTGATGTAGCGGTTGCCGAGGATGAAGGCGACCGTGTCGGCGTACTCGCCGGGCTGGCCCAGGCGCGACGGGAACGGGATCGAGGCGGATAGCGATTCCTGCACCTGCGGCGACATGCTGTCGACCATCGGGGTCCAGAAGATGCCCGGTGCGATCGTCGCCACGCGGATGCCGAAACGCGCCAGCTCGCGCGCCATCGGCAGGGTCATGCCGACCACGCCGCCCTTGGAGGCGGAGTACGCGGCCTGGCCGATCTGGCCTTCGTAGGCGGCCACGCTGGCGGTGTTGACGATCACGCCGCGTTCGCCATCCTCGCCGGCCTCGTTGGCCTGCATCAGCGCGGCGGCGGCCTTGGCCACGTTGAAGCTGCCGACCAGGTTCACCATCACCGTATTGGCGAAGTTCGCCAGTGGCATCGCGCCTTCCCGGCCCAGCACGCGGCCGGCACCGAGGATGCCGGCGCAGTTGATCAGCACGTTCAGGCCACCCAGCGCTTCGTGCGCGGCACTCACGTTCGCCGCCACGCCCTGCTCGGAAGTCACGTCGGTGCGGTAGAAACACGCCGCATCGCCCAGTTCCTGCGCGGCCTGCCGGCCCCTGTCCTCGTTGACGTCGAACAGCGCCACCCGCCCGCCGCGGGCGACGATGTGCTGTGCCACGGCGTGGCCGAGACCGGAGGCGCCGCCGGTGATGATCGCCTTGACCTGATCGAGCTGCATGGGGAGTCCCGTTATGCAAAACGTGAATGGTAGCCCAGTGGCATGGCGCCGACTAACCCGCAAGCAGTCGAACGTGAAGCTCCTGCGCCGGAACATTCACGCCCTGTTGCATCAGGAACGGTGATCTTGCAACAAGGACGGCGATGTCTCCGATCCGGTGACTGCACAGAGCAGCCCGCCGAGATACTGGAGTCGAGCTTTCCCAAGGTCATTGGTCGTCATCGAGAGGAGTGCGTTGCGCATGAAGAAGCAATTGAATCGGTGGGTGCTCTGCGGCGCATTGCTGATCCTGCCCGCGATCGCGGTGGTGGCCCAACCCATGGGCCAGAACGATCACGGCCAGAATAAGGGACAGGATCATCACGACCGTGGTCGGCAGGACAAGAACAAGACCAAGGGTCGGGAGCATCAGGATCAGGGACGGAACAATCAGCGCCAGGGAAACGCATATCGCGTTCAGGACCGGAATTATCGTGCCGAGAACCGGAACGATCGCGGTTACCGTCGGGATGATCGCGGCCCCGACCGCGGCCACTACAAGAGTTGGCACGATCGCGGCCGCCATGAGGGCTGGTACAGGCGCGGCGGCTATCTGCCGGTGGAATACCGCACGCGCTACGTGGTGACCGACTGGCGTCGCGACCACCTGCGCGAACCGCCACGCGGCTACCACTGGGTGCGCAGCGACAACGGCGATTTCCTGCTGGTCGCCATCACCACGGGCGTCATCATGGACATTCTGCTGAACCATTGATGCAGCGACCGAGCACGCCAATGCCGCGTGCATGAACGAACGGCCCGCCATGGCGGGCCGTTCCATGTGGCGAGTTCATCTCGCCGGTGGCACATCGGCAAGCAGGCGTCTCAACGCTGGCCATCGGGTCATTTCGGCGAAGGGAACCACCGGTGGCGGCGGATGCGCCACGGGTTGCAGTTCCTTCTGCCATACGCCGACATCCCACCAGCGCTGCAGCTTGAAACCCGCATGGCGCCAGACGCCGGCAGGGCTGAAGCCCATGCTTTCGTGCAGCGCCACGCTGGCGGTACCCGGCAGGGTGATCACGCCGACGGCCTGGTTGATGCCCTGCAGGCGCATCACTTCCAGCAAGCTGCCGTAGAGCCTGCGTGCGATACCGCGACGGCTGGCATCGGCACGCACGTAGATCGAGGTTTCGGCGATCCAGTCGTAGGCGGCGCGTTCGCGGAAGCGCCCGGCATAGGCATAGGCGAGTATTTCGCCGGACTCCTCCCACACCAGCCAGGGGTAACGCACAAGGCGGGTGTGGATGCGCTCGCGCATCGTCTCCACATCGGGCAGCACGGTCTCGAACGTGGCGGTGCCATCGGTGACCGAGGGCGCGTAGATCGCCCGGATGGCAGCCGCGTCCTCGACACGGGCGATGCGGACAGCTGGCGTCATGCTGTCGTCGCTCACAGTTCGAGCAGGTAGAACTGGTCGCAACTGAAATGCCCGGTGCCGCCCATCGGCGCGCACAGTGGCGTGAAGCCGCTGCGCCGGTACAGTGCCTGCGCCGCTTGCATGCTGGTGCATGTTTCCAGGTAGCAGCGACCGAAGCCGAAGCTGCGGGCGGCCTCCAGGCAATGCTGCATCATTGCCGTGCCGGCACCGATGCCGCGCGCCGCGGGCAGGAAATACATCTTGCGCAATTCGCATACGTCCGGCTCGCCGTTTTCCAGTGGTGCCACGCCGCCGCCGCCCAGAACCTGTCCGTCGCGCTCGACCACGAAGTAGGCGCTACGAGCTTGCGCGTAGGCTTCGCACAGGTGATCCACTTCGGCATCGTGGATCGCGAAGCCGGGGCCATCGGCGCCGAATTCGGGCATCACGCGGCGGATGATGGCGGCCATCGCGGGGTTGTCGCCGGCGGTGATCGGTCGGATCGTGAACGGTGTGGGCATCGGGTAATCGCAATCGGTCGGGTTGGGAAAGGGTGTTTTCAACTGGCAGTGCGTGCGCGGGTGACCCGGCTGGCGGTTTCCTTGTGCAGCTGCGCAGCCAGCCAGGCGCCGGTGGCGATCAGCAGGTCCAGATCGATGCCGGTGCGCATGCCCATGCCGTGCAGCATGTACACCACGTCCTCGCTGGCCACGTTGCCGGTGGCGCCCTTGGCATACGGACAGCCGCCGGCACCGGAGACCGAACTGTCCACCACGCGCACGCCTTCTTCCAGACAGGCCAGGATGTTCGCCAGCGCCTGGCCGTAGGTGTCGTGGAAATGCACGGCAAGCGCCTGCATCGGTACTTCCCGGGCGACTGCGTGCAGCATGGCGCGCGCCTTGGCTGGGGTGCCGACGCCAATGGTGTCGCCCAGCGAGATCTCGTAGCAGCCCAGTTCGTGCAGCCGCTTCGCCACGCGCACCACGTCGCTGACCGGCACCTCGCCCTGATAGGGGCAGCCGAGCACGGTGGAGACGTAGCCACGCACCTTCACGCCGTCGGCCCGCGCCTGCTCGATCACCGGAATGAAGCGTTCGATCGACTCGTCGATCGAAGCATTGATGTTCCTGCGGTTGAACGCCTCGGAGGCGGCGGTGAACATGGCGATTTCCATGGCGCCGACCTCACGGGCGCGGGCATAGCCCTGCGCATTCGGCACCAGTACCGGATAACTCACCCCCGGCACCTTGCGGATGCCGCGGAACACCTCGGCCGCATCGGCCAGTTGCGGCACCCACTTCGGGCTGACGAAACTGGTCGCCTCGATGGTTTGCAGGCCAGTCGAGGACAGCCGGTCGATCAGCGCGATCTTCACCGCGGCCGGCAGCAGGGTCTTCTCGTTCTGCAGGCCGTCGCGCGCGCCGACTTCGACGATGCGGACGTGGTTGGTGGGTGTCATGGCTGGCTCCGTCACGGTTTTTTTTGGTAGGAGCGCGCTTGCGCGCGATGCTCTTGTGCTTTCGGGACTCGGGAAGAGCATCGCGCGCAAGCGCGCTCCTACAAGTGCGGGTGGTGGGCGGTCATCGGCTCAGACCTCGAACCTGATCAGCACGGCATCGGCTTCGACGAACTCGCCCTGCACGGCGTTGATGCATTCGATGGTGCCGGCGCGCGGCGCCTTCAAGGCCAGTTCCATCTTCATCGCCTCCATCACCAGCAGTTCCTGGCCCTGTTCGACCACGGCGCCGGTGCTCGCCTTGACCAGCACGATGCGGCCGGGCATCGGCGCGATGACTTGGTTGCCGCCGCCGGCATCGGTCGACTCCCATGCGAACGCCACTGCGCGGGTGAAGCTGTAGCGCTGGCCGCCGGCGTCGTGAAGCAGCACGTGATGCGCGTCGGCGCGCAACGGTACGCGCAGCGATTGGCCATCGAAGCGCGCGCTCAGGGTGCCGTCGTGCAGGCGTGCCCCGCGAACCTCGCAAGCCACCTCGCCGTGGCACAGTCGATAGTCGCCGTCGTGACCGTAGGCCTCGATGTCATGGCGCTGCTCGCGCAGCGTCAGCGCGATGATGCGTTTGCCGGCGTGGCCGATGCGCCACGCGTCGGCGCGTGCCCAGGGCGAATACGGGTCGGCGGCCGACGCGGCGACACCCAGTTCGTCATGCAGCAACGCAGCTGTGGCCGCCGCGAACAGGACGTGCGTTGCCGGCGCAACCTCGCCCAGCAGAAATTCCTGCAGATGGCGATCCAGATAGCCGGTGTCGATGCGCCCCTCGACCACCGCCGGATGCCGAACCAGCCGTTCGAGAAAGCCGATATTGCATTTCGGGCCACGGATCTCGCAGGTCGCCAGCGCTTCGCGCAGACGCTCGAGCGCCTTCGTGCGATCGTCGTCGAACACGATCAGCTTGGCGATCATCGGGTCGTAGAAGATCGTCACGGTGTCGCCTTCGGTCACGCCGCCGTCGATGCGCACATGCGCCGACGGCTCCGGCAGGCGCAGTGTCTGCAGCATGCCGGAGCTGGGCAGGAAGTTCTGGTCCGGGTCCTCGGCGTACAGCCGTACCTCGATCGCGTGGCCGTGGGCGCGAACCTGTTCCTGCCTGAGGGGCAGCGCCTCGCCGCCGGCCACGCGCAGCTGCCATTCGACCAGATCCAGCCCCAGCGTCAGTTCGGTAACCGGATGCTCGACCTGCAGCCGCGTGTTCATTTCCATGAAAAAGAACTCGCCGTTCGCCGCCACGATGAATTCCACCGTGCCGGCGCCGACATAATCGACGGCCTTCGCGGCCGCGACGGCGGCGGCTCCCATCGCCGCGCGCCGCCGGTCGTCGAGGAACGGCGAGGGGGTTTCCTCCAGCACTTTCTGATAGCGGCGCTGGGTCGAACATTCGCGCTCGTTGAGATGGATCACATTGCCGTGGCGATCGCCGAATACCTGGAATTCGATGTGCCGTGGATGCTCCACGTAGCGCTCCAGGATCACCCGCATGTCGCCGAACGCATTGGCCGCCTCGCGTTGCGCCGAGGCCAGTGCGTCGGCGAATTCGCTGGCGCTGCGCACGATGCGCATTCCCTTGCCGCCGCCACCGGCCGTGGCCTTGATCATCAGCGGGAAACCGGTGATGCGCGCCTGCTCGGCGAGGTGCGCCAGCTCCTGGCTTTCGCCGTGGTAACCGGGCACCAGCGGCACCTGATGCTGCTCCATCAGCGCCTTGGCGGCGGCCTTGGAACCCATCGCGTCGATGCTCTCGGGCTTCGGACCGATGAACGCGATGCCTGCCTTGGCGCAGGCGCGGGCGAAGCCGGTGTTTTCGGACAGGAAGCCGTAGCCGGGATGGATCGCCTGCGCGCCGGTCCGCTTCGCCACGTCGAGGATGGCGTCGCCGCGCAGGTACGAATCGGCCGGCCGCGGTCCGCCGATCGGCCAAGCCTCGTCGGCCAG
>DATKVA010000069.1:0-13217 GCA_035530315.1 Rhodanobacter sp.
TTCAGCCGCGATGCTTTTGCTCTGTCCAAGCCAGGAGCATCGCGGCTGAAGCCGCTCCCACAGGGTGCGCTCCTGCGCCATCAGGATCGCTGCCTCGGCAGCCCGGTCGGCCACCGTTCGACGGGCTGCTAAACTGCCGCATTCATCATGGAGTCGATCCATATGGGCGATCTGTCCGGCAAGACCCTGTTCATCACCGGAGCCTCGCGCGGCATCGGCCTGGCGATTGCGCTGCGTGCCGCACGCGATGGCGCCAATGTCGCGATCGCCGCCAAGAGTGCCGTCGCCAATCCGAAATTGCCGGGCACGATCCATACGGCTGCAGCCGCCATCGAGGCTGCCGGCGGCAAGGCGCTGGCGCTGCAGGTGGATATCCGTGAGGACGAACAGGTGCGCACTGCCGCCGCGCAGGCCGCCGAGCATTTCGGCGGTATCGACATCGTGGTCAACAACGCCAGTGCGATCTGGCTGGCCGGCACGGCCGAGACACCGATGAAGCGCTTCGACCTGATGCATCAGGTCAATACCCGCGGCACCTTCCTGGTGACCCAGAGCTGCCTGCCCTATCTGAAGCAGGCGGCCAATCCGCACGTGCTGATGCTGTCGCCGCCACCGAATCTCGATCCGAAGTGGTTCGCACCGCACACCGCCTACACCATAGCCAAATACGGCATGAGCCTGTGCGTGCTGGGTATGAGCGCGGAGTTCGCCGCGCTGGGCATCGCGGTGAACGCATTGTGGCCGCGCACGGTGATCGCCACAGCGGCGATTGCGATGATCGACGGCGTGCAGCCGCAGCACTGCCGCACACCGGACATCGTCGCCGATGCCGCGCATGCCATTCTGACGCGATCCTCGCGGAGCTTTACCGGTCATTTCGCGATCGACGAGGATGTGCTGCGTGAGGACGGCGTGATCGATTTCGATCGTTACGCGGTGCAACCAGGTATGCCGTTGCTGCCGGATCTGTTCCTTGGCTGACGGCGCGGTGACTTGGCCGCTGCGCAGCCGAATGATGGGTATCTCTGATGGAGGCGACTGCCTGCAATTCGGGAGCCGCCACCGCCAAGGGTAATGTTGGACTAACCATAATAAGTGTGGTAGAAGTTGAAGCCCAATGTTGTTCGCAACATATTACGTCGCACGCGACATGTAGATGCTACCTGAGGAGAGTGGCATCGTCGGCCAACTGCCCGGTTGGCCGATACAAGTGTTCGAACAAGGTAGGGGTGGTCATGATCACGGATGAAGCTCTGGCCCGGCATTGCATTGTCTGGTTTGGCGAGCCAAGCAGCACAGAACGGGCTAGTTTGGCCGGGGCCGGTTGGTCGATTCGTCCGGCTGATGCAAGTGCTGGCGGGGGAATTTGTGTGCGTGCAGGGGATTTTGTGGTGGCGATGGCCGATCTGCGTCATCGCAATGCGAATACCCTGCGGGCAATGGGACAGCTTATGGCCAGCCATCCACAACTGCCGTGGCTGGCGCTGGTTTCGTCGGAGACCGCCGCGCACGCGCCGGAGGTCAAACGCATCCTGCAGGCCAGCATCGATTTTTTCACGGCGCCGATTGACACGGGGCGGATGCTCAACAGCCTGGCGCTGATCAGTGGTGCCCAGCCGCGAGTCATGGCAACCGCCGACATAGCCGGCATCATCGGACGCAGTTCGGCGATGCGCGCCGCCATGGCCAGCCTGCGCAAATACGCACCAGTGGACCTGCCGGTATTGATCACGGGCGAAACCGGCACTGGCAAGGAGGGCGCGGCCAATGCACTGCATCGCCTGTCGTCCCGTGCAGGGGAACCGTTCGTGGCGATCAACTGCGGCGCCCTGCCGCCCAATCTGGTGCAGTCGGAGCTTTTCGGCCACGAGCGCGGTGCTTTTACCGGAGCCACCTCGCGGCGCATCGGTCATATCGAGAGTGCTGCCGGCGGCACGGTGTTTCTCGATGAAATCGGCGATTTGCCACTGGATGCTCAGACCAGTCTGTTGCGTTTCATGCAGGAGGGCACGATCGAGCGAGTCGGCGGCAGCCGGCTGATCCACGCTGACGTACGAGTGCTGGCAGCAACCCACGTGGATTTGGAAAAGGCTGTGCGCGCGGGCCAGTTTCGCGAAGATCTCTACTACCGGCTCAACGTATTGCGACTGTCGATGCCGCCGTTGCGCGAGCGCGAAGGCGACATCGAGCTGCTGGCGCAGCATTTCCTCGATGAATTCCGTGAGCAGCACGGCAGTCGCGCGCGCCGTTTCAATGCCGCGGCAATTCAGGCGTTGCGGCAGTTCAGCTGGCCTGGCAATGTTCGTGAGCTGATCAACCGGGTGCAGCGTGCTGCGGTAGTGGCCGAGACCTCGCAAATCGATGTGGCCGACATCGACATGAAGCCCGCCGTCGTTGCAGCCGGTGCCCGCCCTGGTCTGGACAATGCACGCAGCAAGGCAGAGCGTGATGCCGTCATCAACTGCCTGCGCGCCAGCCGCTACAACATCAGCGAGTGCGCGCGGCGGCTGCAGGTTTCACGTGTCACTGTCTATCGACTGTGCAAGAAGCACCAGGTGGAACTGGAAGAGATACGCTGATCGGCATGACGCCCTCAGAACACGTAGGGAATCTTGAAGGTGAGGCTGTAGTCCGGTGCATCCGGGGTGAGCCCAATGCCGAGCAGGGTTACCAGCGTGGTGTGCTGGCTCAGCGCGTAAGTCACGCCCATGTTGAAGGTGGCGGCATTCGCATCGCTGCCGATCACCTTGGTCCAGGGCAAGTCCTTTTGGCGCAGCGAGGACTTGGCGCTCAACCTGTCACTGAACGAAAGACTCATGCTGGTGCGTTCGTTGAACGCGAAGGCGACGCCAGCGCCGAAGTAATACGAGTTGCCTAATTTCACGCTGCCAGGGGTGCGTGTCTGCGGATCGGTGTCGATGTCGTCGAAACTGCGTGGGAAGGTGTGGATATAGCCGAGGTTGGCGAACACGATCGCCGGGTCCATGGTCTTGACGGCTGACATGGCGACATTGGCCTGCCATACTCCGTTGCCGGTCGGCTGCTTTTCAGGCACGGCGAAGCGCAGGCTCTGGTCACCGCTGGGTTGGATTGTTTTCCAGGGGATGCCGTAGGGCGCGCGACCGGTCGGGGCGGTGAAGCCAATGGTCAGCACGGTGTCCGGACGTGACTCAGTTTCAGGAAAGAGTTTGTAGTTGGCGCTGAAACTGACGTCGCCAATTCCTGAGCCATCGGTTTTTTCCTCGGCGATCGCTGCGGCTGAGCCGCCCGCACCACCCTTCTGGTAGGTCGTATGACGGCCGAGATAGGGCACGTCGAGGTTCAGTGTCAGTCGCGGGCTCACGCCGTAGCGCGCCGCGAGGTTGTAGGTGAGCGAGTCGGATTTGACGTCCTCGACTGCGATGTTGCCGAGAAAGATCGCATCAAGCGCGAGGAAACCGTTGAGGGTCAACTGATTGCGGTCGTAGTGGCTGTAGCTGAGACTGTTCTCCAGGGTCAGCCGGTTGTCGAATACGGTGTGTTCCTGCAACAGCGCATCCTGCAGGCTGCGCGTGGTTGCCTGTTGCTGCGCCCTGCGCGCCTCGGCAATAGAACCGGCCTGGCTGGCCAAGCTGCCAGCAGAGCTGGCGGTGTTCTGCGTGGCTGTCGTATTCGCGGGACTTGCCTGAGCCGGCAGCGCGCCGGTGGGTGCCTTGCCTGTCAGGCGCGCTTGCAGCGCCTGAACCTGCATGTCCAACTCGCGCAGACGGCGCACCTCCTGGGCGTAGCTGGTCTTGAGTGTCTGCAACTGCTCCATCAGTGCCTTGACCTGGGCCTGGTCCTGCTCACTGGATGCCTCTTGCGCGAGCGCATTCGATGTACCGAACAGAAGCACGGATGCAACAGCGGTAGCGAGTAGTGTCTTGTGCATGTCCCTATCCCCTGAGCCAAGCTTGTGCCAAGCGGTGGCACGCCCTAGTAAATCCTGCCCATGGTACGGGCGAGGTTGATCGCCTGTGCCACGTTCTGCGAGAGCTGGCTGTTGATGGACGTCGCCTGACGAATCAGCTCGATCTGCATGCTGTTGCTGACCGCCTGGTTGTCGGCAGTCAACTGCACGCTCTGACCGAGGCTGCCGTTGTGAATCCACTGAGACACCGCACCCTGGCCGTCGATAGTGAGCAACACACCGGCATTTTTGCCATCAAAGCTGGCCACGGCACTCGCGCCATTGCTGGTAACAGAGGCGATTCCGCTGGTGGCGTCATTGCTGCCAGGCGAGGGTGGTGCTGACGGCGCACTGCCACCGTCGTGAACCGCCAGACTGGTGACGTTGCTGGCCACGTTGCCATCCCCGGCCACCTGCGTACTCTGAACCACACCGCTGACGTTGGCCAAACCGGCGCCTGTCACGCTGCGCGAGGGTGCATTGGGCGCAGGCAGCGGCATTTGCGCATTTGCCGACGTGATGGTAACGCTCGGCTGGAAAGTGATTTTCGGCGTGCCGTGGGTGAAGTCCATGTTGAGCGCCAGCGTACTCTGCAACAGCTGCTCGCTCGGCGTTTTCCAGGTGGAGATCATCTTTACGCCAAACCACGCCACGGTATTGTCGCTGATGGTGTAGCGGCCACGCATGGTGGCCAGTTCCTCATTCGGAATTTCGTCCAGGCCGCTGGAGGAGCGGGCCTCGCTGGCCATTGCCGGCGCGCCCCAGTGGCTGAGCGCCAGTGCCATGGCGCTGAGCAGATAGAATCGGGTGTTGTTCATGACTATTCTTCCTCAAAAGAGATCGGCATGGGTAAAGCCGAAATCGAGAAGTTCGGCGTCTGTGATTGGCCCTTGGCGGGCGAACAGGGCGCGTGCGCTGGGCCTGTCGGTGGGCTGCAGCAATACGGTATTGCGATCGAAGTCGTTGCCGATCACCACGAATACCGCGTGCGATGGCCACGCCTTGATGAAGTCGGCGAGCGGCATGCTGCGATTGCCAAGAATCGGATCAGCCAGATCCACCGTGCCACTGTGAACCTGCTTGAGAACCACGAAGTGGCGGAAGCCACGCACGTCCATCAAAACCAGTCCAGGTACACGCAGACTGCGCAGGCGTGTCTCGCTGACACGGTAGCCACGACCACGCATACCCAGCGACTCAACGTAGTGCTTGATGTCGAGCAGCGAGAAACCGCGCTGCCTTACGAGTTCCGGGTCGGATACTCCCATCATGCCCTGGATCACGGTGGTCTCATCCACATCCAGGTGATAGGCGTAACGCAGGATCGTGGCCAGTGCCGCCGCGCCGCAACTGTAATCCGTGTGCTGGCGCACCATGTTGCGGAAGCGCCCTTCATGCATGCTCTCGACATGGGTGACATACAAGGCCCCGTTGGGAAGCACGCCATCGAAGCGTACTTCACCGGCACGAGTCGGCCCGGTACAGGCAAGGCCGAGCAAAAGCAACGCGATGATGGTAGAGAGTTGATGCCGCATGATCGCTCCATCTGGAGGAAGACCCCCGGCCCGCAGGGGACGGGCCGGGGGGTTCCGTAGGTAGGTGCCCGGCTACAGGATTGCCGGGTTACCGCCCTCGTTGGCCGCATGCGCGGCTGCCTGAGTTACTGGCCGTCACTGGCCGGATCTTGTCAGAGCTGCAACTGCCCTCACTGCTCACCGCCGCCACCACCACTGCCGCCGCCGGTGCTGGGTTGCGCCACTGCCATCGACAGCGCGTTCGCCTGCTGGTTGCCGGTGCCCGCGGCCACATTGATGCCGATGTTGCCCGACGCATTCTGGAACGCGTTGCCGCTGAGGGAGGCCGTGTTGGTCGCATCGTTGATCACCCAACGTGTGGTCACGACCGTGCCGCTGAGGGCCGCATACAGATCGCTGTAGGAGAGTTCCCCGAAGGCCAGCCCACCGGATTCACTTCCGCTTGCCGTGCCTCTCTCCGTGCCGCTGCTGCTGCTCACAGTGTCAAAGCCGAAACCACCGACACCCGGGCGGTTCGGATTCTGCACTGCGCCCTGAGCAAAGGTGTCAAAGTCAATGTGGCCGGTCTGGGTACCAGCGGGGTGCGTGCTACCGGTCCAGGTATCCGGGTACAGGTTGGTCATCTGGTATGCGTTCCCCGTACTGCTGGACGAGGTGCTGCCTGAGTACGAACCGGAGTAACGGCCCGAATAACCGCCCATACCGTAGCCCAGCGAGTAACCCTGAACCGGTCCGTTCAGTGACACGTCGACAGTATCGTTGTACTGCTGGACGAAGCCGGCGTTGCTGACCGAGTTGTGGCTCGAGTCCTGGTTGGCCGATACGGACGACTGGGCGAAGCTGGTGGTCGCCACGGAGGCGGCCATCGCGTTCTTCTGCTGGTTGTTGTTGCCGGACGTGACATTCACGCCCAGATTGCCTGACGCGCCCTGGAACGCATTGCCGCTAAGCGCTGCGCTATTGGTGACACCACTGTTCAGAGTTTCGTTGTTCTGGCCTGACTGATCCACGAACACTTCGGCGTCGGCCATGCCGAAGGCAAAGCTCGCATCCGTCGCCGACAACGCGGCAGCGTTGTCTTGCTGGTTGTTGTCGCCTGCGGCCATGTTGGCGCCGATATTGCCGGATGCACTGCTGCCGACGCTGTCCGATGCGCCGGCATCGTTGCTGAGGTTCTGGTTTGCGCCATCGTTGTTGCTGTTGCTTTGAGCATTGTTGACGATGGCGATCGCCGCGGAGTCGACATTGATGTTGCCGCTCACACTCGGATCACCGCTCACGGTGACGTCCGATGACAGCTTGATTTTCTTGTCGAACTGGACTTTGTTGGAACTGCCCTTTTGGTCACCGCCACGGTCACTGCCGTGGGCGTAGGCTGCAGTGGTGCCAAACATCGTGGCTATTGCCAGAGCCAGCAGTGTTTTCTTGAGATTAGCGTTCATGGTGTTCCCTCTCTTTGACTCGTAGTGCCTGGGTTGTTTACCGCGGGCTGGAGCTCAACGGCACGGCCAGCAACAGCTGGTTGTCCGTGACATTGTCAGAGCCCGCGGCCTGATTGAGTTGCATCACCCCTTGGTAGCCCTGCATGGCCGATGGCTCGACCGCGACGTTGCGCGGCCCGCTGCCGGGTGCAGTGACGTTTCCGGGGTGCTGCCCCCCTGCCGACGCGGAAACGGTGGAAGCCAATGAGCTGTCCGTCGTTTCGCGTATGCCTTGCACGGCAAGCCCGGCCGCAACCGCATTGAGTTGCGTGTTGCCGCTGCCGCTGGCCTGGTTGATCGATGCGAGTCCGCGGCCGTCCGCGTAGGCTGCGCCGCCGATGCTGGCGCTGGCGGCGAGTGGGCCGTCGGCGTGGTTGCCCTGCTGATGCTGACGGTTCTGGATGGTGACCGCGCCGTTGATGGCGAATGCACGCAGATTCGCCTGCTGGTTCAGATCGCCGGCGGCCATGTTCACCGCGCTGGTGCCACTGGCGCCCCCCATGGCGTTGCCGTCGATGCGGCTATTGGCCAGGTAGCCGAGCATCATGGCGTAGTCATCGTTTCCGGCGTGCGCAGGCTCGCTGGCCAATGCGATGGCAAGCGCCGCAAGCAGTGTTCGCAGCAGTGTTGACATGGCGGCCTTCAATGCCCGTTGCCGGGCGAGGGGATCAGACCGGGCAACTGCGAAAGCGCGCCCTGTACCTGATTGCCGATATTTCCGGTTGTGTTGCCGACGACCCCGATCGGCGCGGCGACCACATTGCTGAATCCGTTGCCGGAAACACTATTGCCGACGCCCGTACCGGACCCGGTGCTGCGCTTGAGTGTGTTGCCGACCATGCGTTCGATGGTGGTGTGGTGTGCGTTGCTGTTCGCCGAGGTCGCGTCGAGGCTGGCGTAGTCAGCATCGGAGAGTTCGTCGGTGCCGAGCGCCTGTGTCAGTTCCCTGCGCGGGGATGGATCCACGATCAGCGCCATGCCCGGAGGTTCCTGACGAACGGCCGGGCGCGCGGCCACGTTGCGAAGCACGACAATCTCGCCGTGCTTCGCCTGCACGGCAACGTGCGCATCGGCGGCCAGTGCAGCCGCAGGAAGAATCAACAGGACCAGCGCCAGCATGGTGAAATCGGCGATGTGGCGATAGGCGGCATGTTCGTGCTGATGGCACATGAATCTTTCCCTTCTCTCTAGCGTCCTGTACAGCCGTTGGCAAACGGCGTGCCAAAGCCGGTAGATGCAGTTGCAGCTAGGGTTGATGGTCGATACGCCATGCATGGCGCAGCGCGATATGTATCGCTGGATTTACAATTGGCGGGTCACGCCGGGGGCCGGGGCACGGGTACGCCACGCAGCCGTGCGGCTGCGACCGGGTGTAACAGGGTTGCTACAGGATGTGCAGCGGTCTACAACGGCCCGGTATCGGGCCGTGCAATGCCATCGGCCAGGGCTTACGATGCATCCCCCACAAGCTTGCCGGCACTGCCTCAGCCCGCGACCATATCCATGGCAACCGCACGGAATATCCATGCCAGCACACGACACCCGTCTGATCGACCTCGGCAAGCGCTACTGGCTGCCGGTGTACAAACCGCGTGAACTGATACTCGACCACGGCAAGGGTGCGCGGGTCTGGGATACGCAAGGGCGCGATTACGTGGACTTCGGTGCCGGCATCGCGGTGAACGCGCTGGGCCACCAGGACCCCGATCTGCTCGCCGCGCTCACCACGCAGGCGCACAAGCTGTGGCACAGCAGCAACGTGTTCTATACCGAGCCGCCGCTGCGACTGGCCGAGGAGCTGGTGCAGGCCTGCAGCTTTGCCGAGCGGGTGTTCCTGTGCAATTCCGGTGCGGAAGCGAACGAGGCGGCGATCAAGCTGGTGCGCAGGTGGGCGACGGCGCAGGGTCGTCCGCCGGAACGGCGTGTCATCGTGACCTTCCACGGCTCGTTCCACGGCCGCACGCTGGCCACGGTCACCGCCACCGCACAGCCGAAGTACCAGGAAGGTTACGAGCCGCTGCCGACGGGTTTCCGCTACGTCGCGTTCAATGATTCCTCTGCGCTGGAAGCCGCCTTCGCCGCGAACGATGTTGCCGCGGTGATGCTGGAGCCGGTGCAGGGCGAAGGTGGAGTGCTGCCGGCTGCGCCCGGGTTCCTTCAGCGGGTTCGCGAGCTGTGCGATGCCCACGACGCGCTGCTGGTGCTGGACGAGATCCAGTGCGGCATGGGCCGCACCGGCACGCTGTTCGCCCATGAACAGGATCAGGTGCGGCCGGACATCGTGACGCTGGCCAAGGCGCTGGGCTGCGGGTTTCCGATCGGGGCGCTGCTGGCCGGCCCGAAGGTGGCCGAGGTGATGCAGTACGGCGCGCACGGCACGACCTTCGGCGGCAACCCGCTGGCCGCGGCGGTGGCGCGGGTGGCGTTGCGCAAACTGGCGTCACCCGCCGTGCGACTGAACGTGGAACAGCAGGCGAATGCGCTGCGCGCCGGCCTGGCGGAGATCAATCATGCGTTGGGCCTGTTTGCCGAAGTGCGCGGGCGCGGCCTGATGATCGGTGCGGTGCTCGCTGATGCATGGAAAGGCAAGGCAGCGGCGATTCTCGATCATGCCGCCGGGCACGGATTGCTGCTGCTGCAGGCAGGCCCTGACGTCCTGCGTTTCCTGCCGCCGCTGACCATCGATGACGACGAACTGGCCGAGGGCCTTGCCCGTCTGGGTGCTGCGTTACGGGGTTTTGTGGCAGGCTGATGCCTTGTCCCGCGAAGGATTTTCCCGATGAAATATCTGCACAGCATGGTGCGCGTACGCGATCTGGATGCCTCGCTGCATTTTTATGTCGACGGGCTCGGGCTCGCCGAGGTGCGCCGCAACGACTACCCGCAAGGCAGGTTCACCCTGGTTTTCCTGGCCGCCCCGGAGAGCCCGGAGGCGGAGATCGAGCTGACCCACAACTGGGGTTCGCAGGAGGACTATGGGTCGGCACGCAACTTCGGTCACCTCGCGTTTCGCGTCGACGACATCTACGCCACCTGCGAACGGCTGCAGAAGATCGGCGTGACCATCAACCGGCCGCCGCGCGACGGTCACATGGCCTTCGTGCGTTCGCCGGACCTGATCTCGATCGAGCTGTTGCAGAAGGGTGATGCGTTGCCGCCGCGCGAACCCTGGGCATCGATGCCGAACACCGGCGTCTGGTGATGGCCGGCATCGGCCGCCGCTCGTGGGTGGCCCCTCAGCCGGCTTGCGCGACACGCATGGCTTCGCGCGCGGCGTCCAGGGTCAGCGCAATATCTTCTTCGCGGTGTGCCGCGGACATGAAGCCCGCCTCGAACGCGCTGGGCGCCAGGTAGACGCCGCGCTTCAACATGGCGTGGAAGAAGCGGTTGAACAGCCCAGTGTCGCAGGCGGTCGCCTGGGCGAAGCTGGTTACGTGCCCGGCGGCGAAAAACAGGCCGAACATGCCGCCCACCTGGTTGGTGCTGAACGGAATGCCGGCCTCATCGGCCACTGACTGCAGGCCGTCGCACAGCAGTCGCGTGCGCGCGGCGAGTGTTTCGTGAAAGCCGGGTGCCTGGATCAGTTCCAGCATAGCCAGGCCTGCCGCCATCGCCACCGGGTTGCCGCTTAGGGTGCCGGCCTGATAGATCGGACCGGCGGGTGCGATCTGTTCCATCAGCTCACGACGACCGCCATAGGCGCCCACCGGCATGCCGCCGCCGATGATCTTGCCGAAGGTGGTGAGGTCGGGCGTGACGCTGTAGTGTGCCTGCGCCCCGCCCAGCGCGACGCGGAAACCGGTCATCACCTCGTCGAAGATCAGGACGGTGCCATGCCGGGTGCACAGTTCGCGCAGGCCCTGCAGGTAGCCGTCCACGGGCGGGATGCAATTCATGTTGCCGGCTACCGGTTCGATGATCAGACCGGCGATCTCGGCCCCCTGTTCCGAAAACAGTGCCCTGGCCGCATCAAGATCGTTGTAGGGCAGCGTGAGGGTGAGGTCGGCATTCGCCTTGGGTACGCCCGGTGAGGTCGGTACGCCGAACGTCAGCGCACCGGAGCCGGCCTTCACCAGAAAACTGTCGCCGTGGCCGTGATAGCAACCCTCGAACTTCAGGATCTTGCTGCGCCCGGTGGCGCCGCGGGCGAGCCGGATCGCCGACATGGTGGCCTCGGTGCCGGAATTGACCATGCGGACCATGTCGAGGGAAGGAATCAATCGCGTGATGGTCTCGGCCATGGTCACCTCGGCCGGGCAGGGCGTGCCGAACGACAGGCCGTTCATCACGGCGCGCTCGACCGCCTCGCGCACCGCAGGATGGTTGTGGCCGACGATCATCGGCCCCCACGAGCCGACGTAATCGATGTAGCGCGTTCCCTCGACATCCCACAGATACGCGCCATCGGCGCGCGCGGTGAAAAACGGTTCGCCGCCAACTGACTTGAAGGCTCTTACCGGCGAGTTGACGCCACCCGGCATCAGGTTCCGTGCGCGCTGGAAGAGTTCGTGGTTGGTCGTCATGACGATGTTCCGGAAGTCGAGGGGTACAAATCGGCGAAGCGCTGTGCGGTGTTGCGTGCGTCGGTGGCGCCGAACACGGCCGAGACCACGGCCAGATAGTCGGCACCGGCTTCGACCAGTGCGGCTCCATTGTCCGGTGTGATGCCGCCGATCGCCACCCGTGGCACGCCCAGCGCGGCGCTTTGCCTCAGCAGTTCGATCGACACGCACGGAGCCAGCGGCTTGGTCGGCGAAGGGAAGAACGCACCGAATGAAATGTAGCTGGCACCGGCGTTGGCGGCGGCTTGCGCGCGCTGCAGCGAGCCGTAGCACGATACCCCGATGATCGCGTGGTGCCCCAGGACCGCGCGCACGGCGCCAGGGTCGTCGTCATCCCTGCCCAGATGCACGCCATCCGCCGCCACCGCCTGCGCCAGGGCGATGTCATGATCGATGATCAACGGCACCCTATGACGGCTGCACATTTGCCGTAAAGCCGCAGCTTCCGCGTGGCGGCGTTCCCCGTCGTCGGTCAAGTCCCGGTATTGCAGCAGTCGTGCGCCGCCGGCAAGAGCCCGTGCCACGACATCCAGCAGATCGGGGCGAGGCCCTCCGGTAATCACGTACAGGCCGTGGCCTGCCAGTTGCGCGAACGTATTCAAGCCATGACCTCATATGCACGGATGGGAGTGGACGATGACACATGCTTTCGCATTGTCGGGTGAGTTGCGAGAATGCACCATTCCATCGTGATCAAAGAAGGCTGACAATGAGCCACAGCTCCACCAAAGCCGCATCCATGCGCAAATGGATGTGCGTCGTGTGCGGATACATTTATGACGAGGCCGAGGGCGTTCCCGATGAAGGCATCGCTCCGGGTACGCGCTGGGAAGATGTTCCCGAGACCTGGACCTGCCCCGACTGCGGGACCACCAAGGATGATTTCGAGATGATCGAAATCGACTGAAAGCTTCTTCCTGCCACCAAATGGCCCGATCTTGCCCGCCGGTTGACCGGGCCATCTGCTCAGATGCTCCTGCGCACAGTCCGGTGCGCGCCATTTCCGAAGGAGCACGCCATGCGACAGTTCATACCTTTCGAAGACGATTGGGACGCCCTGGAACGGTTCAGTCTCGATGCATTGATCCCCTATCGTGTCGGTATGCTCGGCAAGCCGGATACGATGACCCAACCCACTGTTTCCGCATCGCCACCGGTCGTCAATGCGGCGCCGCTCCACACGCCGACGTCGCGCGCCGTATCTGCTGACAGTGCCGGCGCCTGAACGGCGGCACGCTCCCTGATGGAACGTGCAGGGAGCGCCGGGCGCGGCCCGTTGCAACCAGGCGTCGAGCCACTTTCGGACAGGCATGCCTGGTGAGGCAGGCAACTTGCGTCACATTCTGCGCGGTTGCCCGCTCGCTCATGGAGGCCGTCGGCGCCGCCGCTGGCGCTCGGCAAGTCCGGTGCGCTGCGGCTGGGCGTTTTCCCGTGCAGAAAAGTCCGTGTGCCTCTTCCCAGACCGGCAGCTTGGCGCTATGCTTCTCGACCCTTCGAGGGCACGAACGATCCCGAAGGTTGCCGCAACGAGGCTGGACGAAAATTCTTCATCTTGGCTGTTGACGGTAAAGAAAAGCGATGTAGAATGGTCGGCTCACCCGGGACGAAACGTACCGGGGTGTGATCGGGGAAGCCCGGTTGCAGTCGGAAGATCTTTGACAGTGTGCGCAGGTGAATTGTGTGGACGTCTTGCGATGGAAGGTTACGACCT
>DATKVA010000070.1:0-12767 GCA_035530315.1 Rhodanobacter sp.
GCTTGCGCGCGATGCTCTTGTTTTGAATCTCCCAAACATCAAAACAAGAGCATCGCGCGCAAGCGCGCTCCTACGGGAGGCAATGTGGTTACGGATTCCGGCGCTGGCTCCCGGCCAGCGCCAGCCAGCACGGCAGCGCGAACAGCAGCCATGGCTGGTTCTGCTGGGTGGTGCCCGGCAGCGCATGCAGAAGTACGGCAACCAGCATCGCCAGCAGTTGCAGCATGAGCAGGGCTGTGACGAAAGGCGGGGAGGCCACGTTGCGGCGTGCCCGCCATGGCATCGGCAGCAGCGCGAAGGCGAGCGGGTTGAACAGCAGCAGGTTGGCGTTGGCCCATGCGGCGCGGTGGGTGGTAAGCGTCCACAGCACCAGCAGCAGCACGCCCACGAGGCCTGCCGCCGACAGATACACCGTGCCGAGCAGGGCGTGACCGGTCGGCCACCAGCGGCGTGTGGACACGATCAATGCGGCGATCGCCAGGCCGGCCAGCGCCAGCGGCAGGCGCAGGTCCGGCGCGGTTGCCGGCGGCACCTCCAGCCGATTCGGCGAAGCGAGCCGCTCGCTGCGCACCAGCGGCTGCAGCCCGCCATGGCCGTCGTCGACCTGCGCGTTGCGCAACTGCTCCTGCAGCACCATCGGCAGGAAACTTTCCTTCCAGGCGCTGAGCGGCTGGTCGGCATACGGGCCCAGGCCGAGATCCAGCACCAGCATCAGCCACGGTTGCGCGCTCATCAGGCGATCGGTCTGCTGGCGGTAGGTCAGGCCGCCGGGGCGTGCGTCGAGCTGGAATTTCAGCACACCGCCCAGCGCGTTGTTCAACGCATCGCGCACGCGGGTGGTGCAGTTGTCGACGTAGTAGTCGTAAGCGTAGCCGGCATTTTCCGGGCGCAGGTTCCACAGCAGGAAGTCGCGCAGTGCGGCGGCCTGATCGGCAGTGAACGCCAGCCGCTGGCGCGTCACCGAGCGGCCGCTCTGCACGTAGTAGCTTTCGTCGATGTCGCTGGGCGCGGCGTCCATCAGGTAGTTCATGCGGCCGCGCGCGAAGTTGAGGAAGAAGTTCTTCTGATCGAAATCGAAAACGCCGTAGTTGAAATTGATCGCCTGGCCGGAAACGCGGTCACGCAGTTCGATCGCGTCGTGGCCGAAGCGCTCCCAGTAGGTTTCGCCGGGGCCGTAGGTGATCAGCGACACCTCGAGGTTGGCGCCGGGTGCGTTGGCGACACTGGCGTGGGCCGGCTTCGCCCAAACCAGCCACGACATGGCAAAAAGGAGCGCGAAGCCGAGGTGTCGCATGGATACTACCTGCCGAGTGCGTAGGGTTACTGTGGTGGGAGCTGCCCGCGGGAGCAACCTATTGTAGGAGCGTGCTTGCGCGCGATGCTTTTGCCAAGAGCATCGCGCGCAAGCGCGCTCCTACGAGTCCGCCTGGCGGACGACGCGGAATTGCTGGACCCGGCGGTCGTCGGCTGCGGTGACGTGAAACAGGTAGGTTCCGATCGCGGCTTCTTCGCCGACATCCGGCAGGTGGCCGAATTCCGAGGTGACCATGCCGCCGACGGTGTCGTATTCCTCGTCGGGAAAATCGGCACCGACGCGCTCGTTGAAATCGGCGATCGGGGTCAGCGCGCTGACCAGCCAGTCGCCACCGGGCTGCTCGTGCACCAGTTCGGGTTCTTCCTCGTCGTCGTGTTCGTCGTCGATCTCGCCGACGATCTGTTCGAGCACGTCCTCGATCGTGATCAGACCGGCGACGCCGCCGTATTCGTCGACCACCAGCGCCATGTGATTGCGCGACAGGCGGAATTCCGCCAGCAGCACGTTCAGGCGCATCGATTCGGGAATCAACACGGCCGGGCGCAGGATCGCGCGGATGTCGAAATGCTCCGCCGCACCGAAGAATTTCAGCAGGTCCTTGGCCAGCAGGATGCCGAGGATCTCGTCCTTGTCCTCGCCATGCACGGGGAAGCGCGAGTGGCCCGATTCCACCACGGTGGCAAGGATCTCCGTCAGCGACGCTTCCGCCGCGAGCATCACGATCTGCGCGCGCGGCACCATCACGTCGTCCACGTTCAGTTCAGTGACCTTGATCGCACCCTCGACCATGGTCAGGGTGTCGGCGGACAGCAGTCCGTTCGCGTGGGCGGCGCGCAACTCCTCCAGCAGTTCGTTGCGGTTGCGTGGTTCGCCGGAAAACATGTGGCCCAGTCGGTCCCACCAGGTGCGGTGCGCCGGGCCGCTGGTACTGCCAGGGTCGTCGTTCATTTGTCGCAGGAATGCTGCCCGCAAGCGGGCGATGCATCGAGTTTAACGGAAAATCCGTGACGATTCAGAGCATGCCCATGGAGGCGACTTTTGTAGGAGCGCGCTTGCGCGCGATGCTCTTGCTCCGACCAAGCCGAGAGCATCGCGCGCAAGCGCGCTCCTACAAAAGCCGCTTTCACGGAGTGTCTACGCATACGGGTCGGCGATGCCCAGGCTGGCCAGGATGCGGGTTTCCAACGCTTCCATCGCCTCGGCCTGGCGGGCTTCGAGGTGGTCGTGGCCGAGCAGATGCAGCACGCCATGGATGGTCAGGTGGGCCCAGTGGTCGCGCAATCGCTTGCCTTGCTCGGTGGCCTCGCGCTGCACCACCGGCGCACAGATCGCCAGGTCGCCGATCAGCGGCAGCACCACGCCGGGCGGCAGTTCGACCGCAAAGGACAGCACGTTGGTGGCGTAGTCCTTGCCGCGATAATCGCGATTGAGCGCGCGGCCTTCGTCGGCGCCGACGATGCGGATGGCCAGCTCGGCCGGCTTGCGGCGCCGTGCGCCGCGCAGTGCCGCAGTGACCCAGCGGCGGAAGCTGATCGCGGACGGCAGGCCGGCACGCGGCACGGCGTAGCCGACGTGCACCGTGGCGCCTCCCCGTAGGAGCGCACCCTGTGCGCGAATGCCTTTCGCGTTCTTGCCGGGAGAGCTTTCGCGCACAGGGTGCGCTCCTACGGGCTGACTGGGATTGCTTTCGCGCACAGGGTGCGCTCCTACGGGCCTGGCCTTGGCGCGACCTTTCATGGCCCGTCCTGCTCCTTCTGCTCGAACGCTTCATAGGCGCGCACGATCTTCGCCACCAGCGCATGGCGCACCACGTCGCGCGAAGTGAAGAAGGTGAAGCTGATGCCGTCGACGCCGCGCAGCACCTCGATCGCCTGGCGCAGGCCCGAGCGGGTCTGGCGCGGCAGGTCGACCTGGGTGACGTCGCCGGTGATCACCGCCACCGTGCCGAAACCGATGCGGGTCAGGAACATCTTCATCTGCTCGACGGTGGTGTTCTGCGCCTCGTCGAGGATCACATAGGAATCGTTGAGGGTGCGCCCGCGCATGTAGGCCAGCGGGGCGATCTCGATCACGTTGCGCTCGATCAGCTTGGCGACTTTCTCGAAGCCGAGCATTTCGTACAGGGCGTCGTACAGCGGGCGCAGGTAGGGATCGATCTTCTGCGACAGGTCGCCGGGCAGGAAACCGAGCTTTTCGCCCGCCTCGACCGCCGGGCGCACCAGCAGCAGGCGCTGCACGCGGTTCGCTTCCAGTGCCTCGACCGCGCTGGCCACGGCCAGATAGGTCTTGCCGGTGCCGGCCGGGCCCACGCCGAAGTTGATGTCATGGCTGGCGATCGCGTGCAGGTAGCGCGCCTGGTTCGGGCCGCGGCCCTTGATCACGCCGCGCTTGACCCGGATCACCACTTCCTGGATGCCCTCGATCGAGGCATCGCCGATCGCGTCGATGCCCGATTCGGCCAGGTGCAGGTTGACCCTCGCGCCGGTCAGCGCTTCGCTGGCGGTCGCCTGGTACAGCGTGCGCAGCACCTTGTCGGCGGCGCGGGTGGTGACGTCTTCGCCGATCACCTGGAACAGGTGGCCGCGATGGTTGATCTCCACGCCCAGGCGCAGTTCGATCTGCCTGAGGTGCTCGTCGAACGGCCCGCAAAGATTGGCCAGGCGGGCATTGTCCTGCGGGTCGAGGGTGAAGTCGCGCTGATGGAGTTCGCTCATGAGTGGCCGAGATTAACGCGCAAGCCGCGCAAGAACCACAGCGGGCCTCGAATAACCCCGAACTGTAGGAGCGCACCCTGTGCGCGAATCGTGTAGCCACGCGGCAACGTGTTTTCGCGCACAGGGTGCGCTCCTACGCAAAGTCGGGGCTGCAGCTTGTCGTGCTTGCCTATAATTAAATGATGAATTAATTTATGCCCATGACGACGTCAAGCCACCGCGCAGCACCCCGTCGCAGCCGGCGGGCCGGTCGCCCCGGCGCGGACGAGCCGGACCTGCGCCAGCTGCTGCTGGACACGGCGATCGCGCAGTTCGCCCGTGTGGGCATCGGCGCGACGTCGCTGCGTGCGATCGCCACTGCGGCCGACGTCACGCCGGCCATGCTGCATTACTACTTCGGCGACAAGGCGCGGCTTACCCAGGCGCTGATCGACGAACGCCTGCTGCCGGCACTGACCGCCTTGCGTACGCAACTGGAACGCGCCGGCGACGACCCCGTCGTGCTGATCGATGGTTTCGTGCGCGGCCTGGGCGAGGTCGTCGCGCAGCATCCGTGGTTGCCGCCCTTGTGGGTGCGCGAGGTGCTGTGCGAAGGCGGCGCGTTGCGCGACGTGATGCTGCATCAGCGGGGGCCGTCCATCCCGCAGATGCTGGCGCAACGGTTCGCGAAGGCGCAGGCCGAGGGCCGGCTCAATGCAGCGCTGGACCCGCGCCTGCTGGTGGTTTCGCTGGTGGGGTTGACGCTGTTTCCGGTGGCCAGCGCGCCGGTCTGGCAGCAGCTGTTCGGCGCGCAGGACCTCGATGCCGACGCGCTGCGCGAACACACGCTCGCGCTGCTTCGCAGCGGTGCGGGCATCACGATATCAGGGGGAGCGCGATGAACATCGCACGCATGGTCGGTCGCATACCGGTCGCGATCGTCGCCGGCACGCTGATGCTTGGCGGCTGCACGAAGGCACCGCCGCAAACACTGGGCACGCTCGAATACGACCGCATCACGCTGCCGGCGGTGGCGGCCGAACGCATCGTGGCGATCGACGTGCGCGAAGGCCAGCGGGTCAGCGCCGGACAGACGCTGTTGCAGCTGGATGAGGCGCAGACCAGGGCGGGGTTGCTGGCGGCCGAAGCACAGGCGCAGCAGCAGCGCGATGCGCTGGCCCAGTTGCTGAATGGCCCGCGTGCCGAAGACATCGCCCAGGCCCGCGCGAATCTGGCGGCGGCCCAGGCCCAGGCGCGCGAGGCGCGCGCCTACTATCGGCGGCTGCAATCGCTGAAGACCCGCAACTATGTGGCCGCCGCCGATCTGGATCGCGCCCGCGCGGCGGCGGGCAGTGCCGACGGTCAAGTGGCCGCGACGCGGGCCGCGCTCGACTTGCTGCTGCACGGCACCCGCCCGGAGCAGATCGCACAGGGCCGCGCCAACCTCGCGGCGGCGCTGGCGCAAGCCGATGCGCAGCGGGTGTTGCTGGACAAGCTGCACGTCGTCGCGCCGCGTGCCGGGCTGGTCGACAGCCTGCCGTACCGGCTCGGCGATCAGGCGCCGGTCGGTGCGCCGCTGGCGATCCTGCTGGTCGGCGATGCGCCTTATGCGCGCATCTACGTGCCCGAGCAGCAGCGCGCGAACGTGCACGTCGGCGATGCGGTCCGGGTGTTTGTCGCCGGCCGCGAAAAGCCCTATGCCGGCAAGATCCGCATGTTGCGCAGCGAACCGGCGTTCACGCCGTACTACGCACTGATCGGCGAGGACGCGTCGCGCCTGAGCTATCTGGCCGAGGTGGCGCTCGGCACCGACGCGGCGAACCTGCCGGCCGGCCTGCCGGTGCGCGTCGAATTCGTCAAGTCGCGCCAGTGAGCGTCGACAGCGACACGGTGGTGATTCGCGCACACGGGCTGACCCGGCGCTTCGGCGATCTGGTTGCGGTCGATCACGTCGATCTGCAGGTGCCGGCCCGGCAGGTCTACGGCTTTCTCGGGCCGAACGGCTCGGGCAAGTCCACCACGATCCGCATGCTGTGCGGCCTGCTGACACCGAGCGCCGGCGAGATCGAGGTGCTCGGCCTGCGCATCCCGGCCGAGGCCGAGGCGCTGCGCCGGCACATCGGCTACATGACGCAGCGCTTCTCGCTGTTCGAGGACCTCACGGTGCGCGAGAACCTGGAGTTCCTGGCTGCGGTGCAGGGCGTGCCGAAGGCGAAGACGAGAGCCCGCATCGACGAACTGCTCGCGCAATACCATTTCGGCGATCGCCAGAAGCAGCTGGCCGGCACGTTGAGCGGCGGCCAGAAGCAGCGCCTCGCGCTGGCCGGCGCGGTGATCCACGAGCCCGAGCTGCTGTTCCTGGACGAACCGACCAGCGCGGTCGATCCGGAGTCGCGGCGCGATTTCTGGGAAAAACTCTTCGAGCTGGCCGATGCCGGAACCACCTTGCTGGTGTCCACCCATCTGATGGACGAGGCCGAGCGTTGCCACCGCCTGGCGATCCTCAATCTCGGCGTGCTGGTGGCCGACGGCACGCCGGCGGAACTGACCGGCCGGCTGCAGGGACGCACGTTCATCGTCGAGGCGGCCGACCCGCGTCGCGCGCAGCGGCTGATCGTCGATGTGCCGGGCGTGCTCAGCGTGGCCCAGGTCGGCAACAACCTGCGCGTGCTGACGGCCGAGCGGGGTGATGCCGCGGAAAGCGCAGCGGGCATCGGCCAGCGCATCGACGAGGTACTCGCCCGCGCCGGACAGACGGCGCGGACGATGGCGACGCCGGCGAACCTCGAGGATGTGTTCGTCGCCGTCACCCGCAACGATGCGAAGCACGCGGTGCAAGCAGCATGAACGGGCGCCGGTTGTGGGCGATCGTGATCAAGGAGCTGCGCCAGCTGCGTCGCGACCGCATCACGCTGGCGATGGTGGTCGTTGTCCCGGTGATCCAGCTGGTGCTGTTCGGCTACGCGATCAACCTGAACCTGCGCGGGCTCGATGCCGGCATCGTGGATCAGGCCAATACCGCCGGTTCGCGTGCGCTGGTGATGGACATGCTGGCCACCGACGTGATTTCCGCCACGCAGAAGGCGGACTCGCCGCAGCAGCTGATGGCGATGATCCGCCGCGGCCGGATCAGCATCGGCATCGTGGTGCCGCCGGATTTCGAGCGCCGCCGCATCGACGGTCGTCCGGTGGCGCAGGTGCTGGTCGATGGCAGCGACACCACGGTGCAGAATGCGGCGGCGCAACTGGCGCAGACGCCGCTGGACAGCGCACTGCCCGACACTCGCGCACCGGCCACGAGCACGCCGCCGCTCGGGCGGATCAGCGTGGTCAGTTTCTACAATCCGCAGCGCGTTTCGGCGATCAACATCGTGCCCGGACTGATCGGCGTGATCCTGACCATGACGATGGTGCTGTTCACCGGCATCGCGATCGTGCGCGAGCGCGAACGCGGCAACATGGAACTGCTGATCGCCACGCCGCTGACCAGCACCGAGCTGATGGTGGGCAAGGTGTTGCCGTACATCGTGATCGGCCTGCTGCAGACCACGGTGATCCTGGCGCTGGGGATCTGGCTGTTCGGCGTGCCGATCCGCGGCAGCGTGCTGGACGTCTACCTGGCGGCCGGCCTGCTGATCCTGGCCAATCTCTCGCTGGGGTTGCTGATTTCGACGCGGGCGCAGTCGCAGTTCCAGGCGATGCAGATGACGTTTTTCGTGTTCCTGCCGTCGATCCTGCTGTCGGGTTTCATGTTTCCGTTCGCCGGCATGCCCAAGCCCGCACAGTGGATCGCCGAGGTGCTGCCGCTGACCCACTTCCTGCGCCTGATCCGCGGCGTGATGCTGCGCGGCGCGAGCCTGGGCGAAATGCGGGCGGACGTGCTGGCGCTGGTCGCGTTCGTGGCGGTGATGATGACGGCGGCGATCCTGCGCTTCCACAAGCGGCTGGATTGAGCGCTTTGCTCCTCCCCCTGTACGCAGGGGAGGCCGGGAGGGGGTAAGGCTTTTGATCTTGCGCCGAAGAGCGACCCCACCCCAACCCTCCCCCTGCAAGCAGGGGAGGGGGCAAAGTGTCAGGTGGCGACGTCGTCGGCCATCGTCAGGCGCCCGCGCAGCGAGTTGGCCATCGCCTCGGTGATCAGCACGTCGACGAACTGACCGATCAGCCGCGGGTGGCCGGCGAAGTTGACGTAGCGCATGTTCTCGGTGCGCCCGGTCAGTTCGCCGGGATCGCGGGTGCTGGGTTTTTCCACCAGTACGCGCTGCACGCTGCCGATCATCGCCTGGCTGATCCTCTTCGCGTTGGCATTGATCGCCGCCTGCAGCCGCATCAGCCGCGCGTGCTTTTCCGCGGCCGGAGTGTCGTCGGCGAGGCTTGCCGCCGGCGTGCCGGGGCGCGCGGAGAAGATGAAGGAGAAGCTCTGGTCGAAGCCGACGTCTTCGATCAGCTGCATGGTCTTGGCGAAATCGTCCTCGGTTTCGCCGGGGAAACCGACGATGAAATCCGATGACACGCAAATGTCCGGCCGCACCGCGCGCAGCCGGCGGATCTTCTGCTTGAACTCCAGCGCGGTGTAGCCGCGCTTCATTGCGCCGAGGATGCGGTCGGAGCCGGCCTGCACCGGCAGATGCAGGTAGTTGGCCAGCTTCGGTACGCTGGCATAGGCCTCGATCAGCGAATCGGAAAACTCCAGCGGGTGCGAGGTGGTGAAGCGGATGCGACCGATGCCGTCGATCTGCGCGATGGCGTGGATCAGCACCGCCAGGTCGGCGATGCCGCCATCAAAGGTCGGGCCGCGATACGCATTGACGTTCTGGCCGAGCAGGTTGACCTCGCGCACGCCCTGCGCGGCCAGCTTGGCCACTTCCACCAGCACGTCGTCGAATGGTCGGCTGAGCTCCTCGCCGCGGGTATAGGGCACCACGCAGTAGCTGCAGTATTTGGAACAGCCTTCCATGATCGAGACGAAGGCGGTCGGGCCTTCCGCGCGCGGCTCGGGCAGGCAATCGAATTTCTCGATCTCGGGAAAGCTGATGTCCACCTGCGGCTTGCCGCTGGCGCGCTGGGCGTCGATCAGCTCGGGCAGCCGATGCAGGGTCTGCGGACCGAACACCAGATCCACATACGGCGCACGCTTGACGATGGCGTCGCCTTCCTGCGAGGCCACGCAGCCACCGACGCCGATCAGCACCGGCTTGCCGCCATGCTGCTTGTACTCCTTCCAGCGGCCGAGCTGGCTGAACACCTTTTCCTGCGCCTTTTCGCGGATCGAGCAGGTGTTGATCAGGATCACGTCCGCTTCGGACTCGTCCAGGGTCAGCTCCATGCCGTGCGATGCCCTGAGCACGTCGGCCATCTTGGCCGAGTCGTACTCGTTCATCTGGCAGCCGTGGGTCTTGATGAAAAGCTTGGTAGGGGCAGGCTTGCCGCTCATGACTTGCTCATGACTTGGGGTACCGTGATTCGTGAGGCCGGAAGTGCGATCCGCCGGACCGCGAAGTTTACCCTTGCGGCGGCCCAGTCACCAGTCGATCGGCGCGACAGATCAAGCACTTGCGACAGGCAGTGTTCGGAGCGCACCTTGTGGCAGCGGCTTTTGTGGGGCCTTTGTGGGAGCGGCTTCCGCCGCGATG
Source organism: Rhodanobacter sp. (assembly GCA_035530315.1). Taxonomy (GTDB): domain Bacteria; phylum Pseudomonadota; class Gammaproteobacteria; order Xanthomonadales; family Rhodanobacteraceae; genus Rhodanobacter. The sequence continues at coordinate 9,642 of DATKVA010000070.1, forward strand.
CTCTTGGCTTGGTCAGAGCAAGAGCATCGCGACTGAAGTCGCTCCCACACAAGCCGCTCCCACAGGGCGCTCTCCTGCGAAAGCGATCCGAAAGCTGGCCGAAGCGCTGCGCGGCGCACGGAACCGCCGCCGCGCACTTGGCGTTGGCCGCCGTTTGGCGGCACACTGCGCCCCATGTTCGGCGCCGCAAGCCAAGGGGGAAGCGTCGGTCGCGCTGCAGGAGGCTTCCCGACACGTTCGATCCTGTTCCGGGTCGCGATCTGCTGCGTGCTTTTGGCGGGGTGGTCCTGGTTGCCGGCGGCGCGTGCCGGCACGCTGTATCACTGCACCGGCGTGCATGGCGAGGCCGTGTACAGCAGCAGCGTGGCGGGTTATCGCGGCTGCCGGAGGATCAGCAGCTACAGGGCGGCGGCGCCGCGCCACCGGGCGTTGCCGCGGCCGGCATCGCTGACGCGGGTGACCGCGGAGGTTGCCACCACGGCCCGCAGTCTGGCCGCGGATGGTGCCGAGCCGACCTCGCTGACGAGTGTGCAGGGAGCGGTCTGGACCGACGCCCATGCGCTCGGCGGCGAACGGGTGCAACGCGTGGCGCTGGCCGGCGTGCGCGGTACCGATGAAACCAGCGCCCGACCTGTGCCGACGCCCCCAGCCGGCTGGAGTTATCGCGAATCGCGGGCGGCGGCACCGCCGGCGGCAGCCGATCCGCCGGGCAGTCGCGTACTGCGTGGCGCGGTCTACCGGATCGTGCAGCCCGATGGCAGCGTGGAGTACACCAATGTGCATCCGGCTGGCGGTCGCGGTCGCGCCATCACCATGCTGTTCAGCTATATCGCGACCTGCGTCGCCTGCGATCTGCACTCGCCGATCCACTGGGGCAGCGTGCCGCTCAACCTCACCGCCTATGCCGGCGCGATTCGTGCGGCCAGTGTCGAATACGGCGTCGACGAGGCGTTCCTGCGGGCGATCATCCATGCCGAAAGCGCCTTCAACCCGCGTGCGATGTCGCTCAAGGGTGCCCAGGGGCTGATGCAGTTGATGCCGGCCACGGCCAGCGACATGGGTGTGCTGGATGCGTTCAACACCGACCAGAACATTCGTGGCGGCGCGCGTTATCTTGGCCTCCTGCTGAGCGATTTCCACGGCAATGAAAAGCTGGCCGCCGCCGCCTACAACGCCGGCCCCGCGGCAGTGCAACGTTACAGCGGGGTACCGCCCTACACCGAAACCCGGGTGTATGTGCAGCGCGTGGAAATCCTGCGCAAGCGCTATGGCGCGGCCATCCACCGATCGCTGGCGGCACGCGGATCCGGTTGATCGATCCCTGGCCGCGCGTAGGAGCGCACTTGTGCGCGATGCTCTTGCCGCAGGGTGAAGAGCATCGCGCGCAAGCGCGCTCCTACCATGGTCGCAGGTGGGTCCGCGCGCTAATCGTTCAGGCCGGAGCTGGCGTTCATCGGTGGCCGTTGTACCACCTGGATTTCGACGTGGAACGGAACCCCATTGCGCAGCCCGGAAACCTCCACCGTGCTGCCGGGCTTGAGCGAGGCTTCGTGGCGGCGCAGATCGGCCGGGTCGAGGATGTCGTCGGTACCGATGCGCAACAGGATGTCATGCGGCTGGATGCCGGCCTGTGCCGCCGGCCCGCCGGGGTAGACCGCGGTCACCTGGGCTCCGCGCGCCGCCGCCGGCAGGCCGCTGTTGGCGGGCACCGGCACGAACGCGTAATCGGCACCGATCCAGCCGCGGACCACGTGGCCGGTGGCAATGATCTGGTCCAGTACCTTTTTGGCGGTGGCGACGGGGATGGCGAAGCCAATGCCCTCGGCGCCGGCGGCCTTGCCGATCAGCAAGGTGTTGATGCCGACCAGGTTGCCCTCCGCGTCGATCAGTGCGCCGCCGGAATTGCCCAGGTTGATCGCGGCATCGGTCTGGATGAAATCCTCCGCGCTGGCGCTGTTCAACTGACGCCCCACGGCGCTGACGATGCCCATCGTGACGGTCTGGTTGAGCCCGAGCGGGTTGCCGATCGCCAGCACCACATCGCCGGCACGCAACGGCTGGCGGTCGGCCATGTGGATCACCGGCAGATTGCTGGCGTCGATCTTCAGTACCGCCAGATCGGTCTCCTCGTCGGCGCCCACCAGCGTGGCCTTGGCGATACGGCCGTCGTACAGCAGGACCTGGATGTCGGCGGCGTTGGCGATGACGTGATTGTTGGTCAGCACGTAACCCTGCCCCTGCGCACTGACGATGACCCCCGAGCCGAGGGTCTGCTCGCGATGCTGGTAGGTGGTCGGCATGCCGCCGAACAGCTGCTGCAGCACTGGGTTGCTGTACATGCGCAAGGCTGGTTCGGAGACGATCTTGTTGGCGTAGATGTTCACCACCGAGGGCGCCGCCGCGGCAACCGCGTCGGCATACGAGACCGGGCCGGTGTCGCGGCGTGCTGCCGGCGCGGAAGCCGGCGGGGGCGAGGTGGCCAGGCCGAAGCGTTCGCGCAGGCGTTCGCCGCTGCCGGGCCAGAACAGGCCGATCACGAACGCCAGTGCCAATCCGAGGATGACGAAGCGTGCGATGAAGGCGAGGGTGCCGACGGTATGTTTCATGTCGAAGTGCGGATCCCGGCAAATCGTGGCGGTGAGTCGCGGCGGATCGACTTCGCCGGCGGGCCGCCTCCGGCAAGTCTACGCAGGAGCCCCCCGTCTGTCTGCCCGCAACGGTTGATTCGGCGGAAATCCGGCTCGAGAACCGGGCGGCATCGGTTCCTGCCGTCATTTCATTGCCGGCTGGTGCTGCGCAAAGCCTGATGCGAGGAGGCGGGCTGGTGTCGTGACAGCGCAGAGAAAGCTTTGCGCGTAGACAATGGCCGTCTAGCAGCCTGAACCCGGCCCTGGGTATTGCGCGAAGAGGGCGCGCTTGCAGCGATACCCGCAAGGTCTTGCGGTGTGCCGTTTAGCCACACCCGGGAAGCTTCCGGTTGATCGACCGCTTGCGTAGACTGCCCGGGAGTCCGTGGATTTATTGTACGGGGCCGAGCCCACCGCTACACTAACCGGATTTTTGCGGGGTTCGAAAAACCCACCATGATATTGCCAAGTACAAGTACTGGAGAGCCTGATGGCGAAT
>DATKVA010000071.1:0-10706 GCA_035530315.1 Rhodanobacter sp.
GATCGCGGTGGCGCTTGCCGGCTACCTGTGCGTGGCCCTGCTCAAGCCGGAGTGGTTCGAATGACCGCCAACGACTACCTCCAGCTCGGCCTCTATCTAGCCGTGCTGCTGTTGCTGGTGAAACCGCTCGGCAGCTACATGGCGCTCGTCTTCGCCGACGCGCCCAGTCGCGTCACCCGCTTCGGCGCGCGCGTGGAGCGCGGCATCTATCGCCTGTGCGGCATCCAGGCCGACGAGGACATGGGCTGGAAGCGCTACGCGCTGGCCATGCTGCTGTTCAACGTGCTCGGCCTGCTCGCGGTGTACGCGCTGCAGCGGCTGCAGCCGTGGCTACCGCTCAACCCGCGGCACTTCGGTGCGGTGTCGCCCGACTCGGCGATGAACACCGCGATCAGCTTTGCCAGCAACACCAACTGGCAGGGCTACGGCGGCGAGTCGACGATGAGCTACCTGACCCAGATGCTGGGCCTGGCGGTGCAGAACTTCCTCTCCGCGGCGACCGGCATCGCCGTCCTGGTGGCGGTGATTCGCGGCTTCAGCCGGCGCAGCGCCAAGGGGCTGGGCAACTTCTGGGTCGACCTCACGCGCAGCACGCTGTACGTGCTGGTGCCGCTGTCACTGCTGCTGTCGCTGCTGCTGGTGTCGCAGGGCGTGGTGCAGAACTTCAAGCCCTACGTCGACGTGCCGGTGCTGCAGGCCACCAGCTACACGGAGACAGTGAAGGACGCCGCCGGCAATGGCGTGACGCGCGACGTCCCGGTCACCACGCAGACCCTGCCGATGGGCCCGGCCGCCTCGCAGATCGCGATCAAGCAGCTGGGCACCAACGGCGGCGGTTTCTTCAACGTCAACTCGGCGCATCCGTACGAGAACCCGACGCCTCTCAGCAACTTCCTCGAACTGCTCTCGATCCTGCTGATTCCCGCCGCGCTCTGCTACACCTTCGGCGCCATGGTGGGTGACCGCCGGCAGGGCTGGGCGCTGTTGCTGGCGATGCTGGTGATCTTCGTACCGCTGCTGCTGGCGTGCACGTCCGCCGAGCAGGCCGGCAATCCCGCGCTGCACGGGTTGGCGGTGGACCAGCAGGCCTCGGCGCTGCAGGCCGGCGGCAACATGGAAGGCAAGGAGACACGCTTCGGCATCGTCAATTCGGCGCTGTGGGCGAGCGCCACCACGGCCGCGTCGAACGGTTCGGTGAACGCGATGCACGACTCGTTCACCCCGCTCGGCGGCCTGGTGCCGCTGTGGCTGATCCAGCTGGGCGAGGTGATTTTCGGCGGCGTCGGCTCGGGCCTGTACGGCATGCTCGCGTTCGCGGTGGTGGCGGTGTTCATTGCCGGTCTCATGGTCGGCAGAACGCCCGAGTATCTGGGCAAGAAGATCGAGGCCTACGAGATGAAGATGGCCAGCCTCGCCGTGCTCATTCCGCCGGCGCTGGTGGTGATCGGCACCGCGATCGCGGCGCTGACGCCGGCCGGCGTGGCAGGCATCGCCAATCCCGGCGCGCATGGCTTCAGCGAAATCCTCTACGCGCTCAGTTCGGCCTCCAACAACAATGGCAGCGCGTTCGCCGGGCTGTCGGCCAACACGCCGTTCTGGAACGTGCTGCTGGGCATCTGCATGTTCTTCGCCCGCTTCCCGCTGATCATCGCAATGCTGGCGATGGCCGGCGCGCTCGCCGCCAAGCGCCACGTGCCCGCATCGGCCGGCACGCTGCCCACGCATACGCCGCTGTTCGTCACGCTGCTGGCCTGCGTGGTGATCGTGGTGGGCGCGCTCACTTTCCTGCCGGCACTGGCCCTGGGGCCGATCGCCGAGCAACTCATGTCCGCCATCGGGCGCTGATTCAATGACCGCACATGCTCAATCTGTCAGTGGTTTCAATCGCACGCTGGTGCTCGCCGCCGTCGCCGATGCGTTCCGCAAGCTGTCGCCGCGGTTGCAGTTCCGCAATCCGGTGATGTTCGTGGTGTTCGTGTGCAGCGTGCTGACCACGGCGCTGTGGGTACAGGCGCTGGCCGGCAAGGGCGAGGCGCCCACCGGCTTCATCTTCTGGGTGAGCCTGTGGCTGTGGTTCACCCTGCTGTTCGCGAACTTCGCCGAGGCATTGGCCGAAGGCCGCGGCAAGGCGCAGGCCGATGCGCTGCGCGGTTCGCGCAGGGACGTGGTGGCGAAGAAACTGGCCGGCGCCGATCGCGCGGCAGCCGTCACGGTGGTTTCCTCGGCGCATCTGCGCACCGGCGACCATGTGCTGGTCGAGGCGGGCGAACAGCTGCCCGGCGACGGCGAGGTGGTGATCGGCGCGGCCAGCGTGGACGAGAGCGCGATCACCGGCGAGTCCGCGCCGGTGATCCGCGAGTCCGGCGGCGACCGCAGCGCGGTCACCGGCGGCACGCGCGTGCTGTCCGACTGGCTTGTCGTGCGCATCACCGCCAATCCGGGCGAGAGTTTCCTCGACCGCATGATCGCGATGGTGGAAGGTTCCAAGCGCCGCAAGACGCCGAACGAGATCGCGCTGACCATCCTGCTGGCCAAGTTCACCCTGATCTTCCTGCTCGCCTGCGCCACGCTGCTGCCGTATTCCATCTACAGCGTGCGGGCGGCCGGCAGTGGCAGCCCGATCACGCTCACCGTGCTGATCGCGCTGCTGGTGTGCCTGATCCCCACCACCATCGGCGCGCTGTTGTCGGCAATCGGCATCGCCGGCATGGACCGGATGATCCGCGCCAACGTGATCGCCACCTCCGGTCGCGCGGTGGAGGCGGCGGGCGACGTCGACGTGCTGCTGCTGGACAAGACCGGCACCATCACCCTGGGCAACCGCCAGGCGGTCGCGTTTCATCCGGCGCCTGGGGTGGAGGAAAGCGTGCTGGCCGAGGCCGCGCAACTGGCATCGCTGGCCGACGAGACCCCGGAAGGGCGCAGCGTGGTGGTGCTGGCAAAGGACCGCTTCGGCCTGCGCGAGCACTCGCTGGAAGCGATGCACGCGCACTTCGTGCCGTTCACCGCGCAGACCCGCATGAGCGGCGTGGACGTGGACGGCCGGCAGATCCGCAAGGGTGCACTGGACGCTGTGGAGCGCTACCTCGATGCGATCGGCGGTCACCTGCCGCCGCTGGTCAAGCGCCTGGCCGAGGACGTTGCGCGGCGTGGCGCCACCCCGCTGATCGTCGCCGAAGGTTCGACCGCGCTGGGCGTGATCGAGCTGAAGGACATCGTCAAGGGTGGCATCAAGGAGCGCTTTGCCGAGATGCGCAAGATGGGCATCAAGACCATCATGATCACCGGCGACAACCCGCTCACCGCGGCGGCGATCGCCGCCGAGGCGGGCGTGGACGACTTCCTGGCCGAGGCCACGCCGGAAGCCAAGCTGAAACTCATCCGGGACATCCAGGCCGAAAACCGCCTGGTGGCGATGTGCGGCGACGGCACCAACGACGCGCCCGCACTGGCGCAGGCCGATGTGGCGGTGGCGATGAACACCGGCACGCAGGCGGCGAAAGAAGCCGGCAACATGGTCGACCTCGACTCCAACCCGACCAAGCTGATCGAGGTGGTGGAGATCGGCAAGCAGATGCTGATCACCCGCGGGTCGCTGACCACGTTCTCGATCGCCAACGACATCGCCAAGTACTTCGCGATCATCCCGGCCGCGTTCGCCACCACCTATCCGGCACTCAACGCACTGAACGTGATGCACCTGGCCACACCGCAGAGCGCGATCCTGTCGGCGGTGATCTTCAACGCGCTGATCATCATCTTCCTGATCCCGCTGGCGCTGAAGGGCGTGAAATACCGCGCGCTCGGTGCCGCCGCGCTGCTGCGCCGCAATCTGCTGGTGTATGGCTTGGGCGGCATCGTGGTGCCGTTCCTGGGGATCAAGCTGATCGACATGCTGCTGGTGCTGGGAGGGTGGGCCTGATGCATCCTTCCACGCGCATCGGTGCGGCGATCGTGCTGGGTCTGGCCGGCCTCATCGCGGCGCACGCCGACGGCGCGCCGGCCAGCCCGGTCAGCGGCAATATCGCGGTGACCAGCGACTACATGTTCCGCGGCCTCACCCAGACCTGGGGCCGGCCGGCGATCCAGGGCGGTGCCGACTACGCCAGCCCGGACGGTTTCGCGGCCGGCTTCTGGGGTTCCAGCATCAGCGAGCGCAGCTATCCCGGCGGTTCCATGGAGCTGGACCTCTACGCCAGCTACGGCCGGTCGATCGACAGCGACTGGTCGTGGCGCGTCGGCCTCTACGGCTACGTCTACCCGGGCGCCAACCTCGACCATGCCGGCCTGCCCTCGCGTTCGCTGAACACCACCGAGGCCAATGCCGCGCTGAGCTGGAAGCAGTTCACCCTGAAGTACAACCGCGCGCTCACCGACTATTTCGGCGTGGACACCGAGCAGGGTTACACCGGCGACTCCAAAGGCACCGATTATCTGCAACTGGACGCGAGTTTCCCGTTGGGCGATGCGTGGAGCCTGGCGCTGCATGCGGGCCATACGCACTACGGCACCGCACTGGCCGTGCCACTGGCCAACGGTGCGCGCGACCCCAGCTACAGCGATTACGGCGCCACGCTGAAATACCAGCTGTCCACCCGCTGGTCGCTGAGCGGCGGCGTCACCCACGCCACCAACGCGGATTTCTACCGCCGCACCGCCAGCTTCCTGGACGCCAACGACACCCGCAACGTCGGCGGCACCCGCGGTTTCGTGATGCTGCAAGGGAATTTCTGATGCGATCGATCGCTGATCGCGAAAAGCAACGAGCGGCCATCGATGGCCGCACCTTCAAAGAACCGAGCCCGTCATGAGCAAACTCCTGCGCCAATCCCTCGTCCTGCTGCTGGTGATGACCGTGATCACCGGCGTACTTTACCCACTGGCTTCCACCGGGCTGGCCCAGCTGATCTTTCCGCACCAGGCCAACGGCAGCCTGATCGTGAAAGACGGCAAGCCGGTCGGCTCCGTGCTGATCGGCCAGGCCTTCACCGCACCGCAATACTTCTGGGGCCGGCCATCGGCGACCTCGCCGAACCCGTACAACGGCGCGTCCTCGTCGGGCTCCAACCAGGGCCCGACCAACCCGGCGCTGACCGACGCGGTGAAGCAGCGCATCGCCACGCTGCGCGCCGCCGATCCGGGCAACACGGCGCGGGTGCCGGTGGACCTGGTCACTGCTTCCGGCAGTGGCCTCGATCCGGAGATCAGTCCCGCCGCCGCGCAGTACCAGCTGGCACGGGTGGCCCGCGTGCGCGGACTGCCGGTGGCGCAGGTGCAGGCGCTGGTGGCGGCGCATACGTCGGGCCGCTGGCTGGGTATGCTGGGCGAGCCGCGGGTGAACGTGCTCAGGCTCAACCTTGCCCTGGACGCGCTGCAGACGCGCTAACGTAGCGGCCAACGATTCCGGCGACTTCCATGACCGACGATCCCCGCCAGGCCCGTGCCGATGCATTGCTGAGCACGGTGCAGGAAGAACAACACCAGCGGCTCAAGGTATTCCTCGGCGCCGCGCCCGGCGTGGGCAAGACTTTCGCCATGCTGTCGGCTGCGCGCGAGCTGAAGCGACAGGGTGTGGACGTGGTGGTCGGCCTGGTCGAAACCCACGGCCGTGCCGAGACCGCCGCGCTGCTGGAAGGCATGGAAGTGTTGCCGCGGCGAGCGGTGCGCTATCGCAATCAGGATTTCACCGAGTTCGATCTGGATGCCGCGCTGGCGCGCAAGCCGGCGCTGTTGCTGGTGGACGAACTGGCGCACACCAATCTGCCGGGCGGGCGCCACACCCGACGCTGGCAGGATGTCGCCGAATTGCTCGACGCCGGCATCGAGGTCTATACCGCGGTCAATGTGCAGCACCTGGAGAGTCTCAACGACCAGGTGCGTCGGATCACCGGCATCATCGTGCGCGAGACGGTGCCGGATGTCTTCCTCGACCGCGCGCGCGACATCATGCTGGTCGACCTGCCGCCACGCGAGCTGATCGCGCGGCTCAAGCAGGGCAAGGTCTACGTACCGGAAACCGCCGCCGCGGCGCTGGACGCGTTCTTCTCGCCCACCAACCTGGCCGCGCTGCGCGAGTTGGCGGTGGAGACCATTGCCAATCACGTCGAAAGCGATCTGCGCGAGCACATGCTGGCGCGCGGCGGCGCCATGCCGGTACGTCGCCGCGTGCTGGTGGCGATCGACGGCCACGCGCAAAGCGAATACCTGGTGCGCGTGGCGCGGCGCATCGCCGAGCGACGCGGTGCGCCGTGGAGCGTGGTGTACGTGGACACCGGCGGCACGGTCGATCCGGTTCGGCGTGAACGCATCGAATCCGCCATGCGCATGGCGCGGCGGCTGGGTGGCGACGCGGTGATCCTGCGCGGCCATGCGATCGCCGACGAGCTGCTGGCGCACGCCGACCGCGAAGGTGCGGGCCAGATCATCATCGGCCGCACGCGCGAACGGCCGCTCGCGCGCATGCTCGGCTTCTCGCTGACCCAGCAGCTGCTGCGTCGCGGTGCACATCTGGAGCTGGCGATCATCGCCACGCCGGCCGAGCGGGCGCGTTCACGGCGGCGGATGCAGCTGTCCGGCGGGCGCGGCACGCGCCGCGAGTACGCATACGCCACGCTGGTCACGCTGGCGGCCTTCGGGCTCGCGTTCGTGGCGGACCGCTACTTTTCGGTGGCGAACCTCGGGCTGATCTTTCTCACCGCCGTGCTCGCCGTCGCGGTGCGCACGCGCATGACCGTGGCCGTCTATACGGCCGTGCTGTGCTTCCTTGGCTACAATTTCTTCTTTACCACGCCGCGCTACACGCTGGCGATCGCCAACGCGGACGACGTGCTGGCGGTGAGCCTGTTCCTGATAGTGGCCTTGATCAGCAGCCGGCTCGCTACGCGGCTGGCCAGCCAGGTGGAATCGCTGCGCGCGGCGCAGGTGCGGGCGCGTGCGCTGCTGGGCCTGGGTCAGCGGCTGGCCACCAGCGCCGATGCCGGGGGCGTGCGCGACGTCGGCGCGCAGGCGCTGGCGCGGGCGCTGGATGCACAGGTCGCGATCCTCGCCCGCGACGCCGGCCAGGTGCTGCAGCCCGCGGCTTCATCGCCGCGCGGACTCACCCTCAGTCCGCAGGATCTGGCCGCCGCCGACTGGAGCGAGCAGCACGCCGAGCCCGCCGGTCGCTACACCGACACGATCAACGCGGCCAGCTGCTGGACCCTGCCGCTGGGCAGCGAAGACAACCGGCTCGGTGTCGCCGCGCTGCGCTTCGACGCAGCCGCCGGCGAGCCCGATGCGGACCGCCGTAGCCTCGCGCTGGCGATGGTGCAGGACATCGGCCGCGCGCTGGAGCGCGCGCGGTTGGCCGACGAGCTGGAAAGCGCGCGTGTGCAGGGCGAGACAGAGCGGTTGCGCAGCGCGCTGCTGTCCTCTGTCTCGCACGACCTGCGCTCGCCGCTGGCCTCGATGATCGGCGCTGCCGGCACCCTGGTCAGCTACGAGGCGCAGCTGCCGCGCGAGGAGCGCCGCCAGCTGCTGGAAGCGATCCTCGGCGAGGGACAGCGGCTGGACCGCTACATCCAGAATCTGCTCGACATGACCCGGCTTGGCCACGGCACGCTGAAACTCGATCGTGATTGGACCGATGCCGCCGAGATCGTGGCCGCCGCCGTCACGCGCCTGCGCAAGCTATTCCCCGACCTGCGCGTGGACACCGTGCTGCCGCCCGATACCGTGCTGCTGTTCGTGCATCCGGCGCTGATCGAGCAGGCGCTGTTCAACATCCTGGAGAACGCCGCGCGCTTCTCGCCGCTGGGCGAGGCGGTGCGGGTCACCGTGCGCACGATGGGCGAGCGTCTGCGGATCGACGTCAGCGATCGCGGGCCCGGCATTCCCGAGGATGAACGCGCACGCATCTTCGACATGTTCTATTCCGTCTCGCGCGGCGACCGTGCTCCGCAGGGCACCGGCCTGGGCCTGGCCATCTGCCGCGGCATGATCGGCGCGCACGGCGGCAGTGTGGAGGCCTTGCCTGGCGACGGTCGAGGCACCACCATCCGCATCAACCTTCCGCTGCCGCCGCCGCCCGATACCAACCCATGAACGCTTCCGCCCCGCGCGTGCTGGTGATCGACGACGAGGCGCAGATCCGCCGTTTCCTCGACATCGGCCTGCGCGCCGAGGGCTACCAGGTGCTGCTGGCGGCCACTGCCGCCGAAGGCCTGGCGCAGGCGGCCACGCAGTCGCCCGATCTGGTCATCCTCGATCTCGGCCTGCCCGATCGCGAGGGCCACGAGGTGCTGGCCGAGCTGCGCCAGTGGAGCCAGGTGCCGGTGCTGATGCTGTCGGTGCGCGACGCCGAGAGCGAGAAGGTGCGCGCGCTCGACCAGGGCGCCAACGACTACGTCACCAAACCGTTCGGCATCCAGGAGCTGATGGCGCGGCTGCGTGCGTTGCTGCGCAACCGCGCTTCCGACGAACCGGAAACGCCGCCGCACTATGACGACGGCCATCTTCACATCGACCTAGCCCGGCGCGAGGTGGCGCTGGACGGCGTACCGCTTGCGCTGACCCGCAAGGAATACGCCGTGCTGGCGATGCTGCTGCGCCATGCTGGCCGCGTCGTCACCCAGCAGCAACTGCTGCGCGAAGTGTGGGGCGCCACCCATGTGCAGGACACCCACTACCTGCGCATCGTGCTGGGCAAGCTGCGGCAGAAGCTGGGCGACGATCCGGCCACACCGCGCTGGCTGAAAACCGAACCGGGCGTGGGCTACCGCTTTCTCGTCGCATCCGACTGAATGGATCGCCGCCGTGTCTCGGCGCCGCATCAGCCTTATGTCCGCGCGGGCCGTTCCAGGTTCGGCAAAAACACCGTGATCAAACCCATCAGCGGCAGGTACGCGCACAGCCGGTAGACGTAGGCGATGCCATGCAGGTCGGCCAGATGTCCGAGTACGGCCGCGCCGATGCCGCCCATGCCGAACGCAAAACCGAAGAACAACCCCGAGACCGTGCCGACGCGGCCGGGGATCAGTTCCTGCGCATAAACCAGGATCGCCGAGAAGGCGGACGCCAGGATCAATCCGATGATCACGGTGAGCACGCCGGTCCACATCAGGCCGACGTGCGGCAACAGCAGGGTGAACGGCGCCACGCCGAGGATCGATGCCCAGATCACCCACTTGCGTCCGATGCGGTCGCCGACCGGGCCGCCGATCAGCGATCCGGCCGCCACCGCGAACAGGAAGGCGAACAGGTGCACTTGCGCACTCTGTACCGACACGCCGAACTTGTGGATCAGGTAAAAGGTGTAATAGCTGCTGAGGCTGGCCAGATAGAAATACTTCGAGAAGATCAGCAGGCCGAGCACGACCAGCGCACCGATCACCTTGTTGCGCGACAACGTGGCGAGGGCCGGATGCCGTGTGGCGGTCCTGCTGCGGCTGACGTGGTGATGGCCGTACCAGCGGCTCACCTGCAGCAGCACCACGATAGCCAGCAACGCGGCCAGCGAGAACCACGCCGTGCTGCCGCGCCCGTACGGCACGATGATCCACGCCGCCAGCAGCGGCCCCAGCGACGCGCCGGTATTGCCGCCCACCTGGAACAGCGACTGCGCCAGGCCATGCCGCCCGCCCGAGGCCAGTCGCGCGACCCGCGAGGATTCCGGATGAAAGATCGCCGAACCGGTGCCGACCAGCGCGGCGGCTGTCAGCAGCAGCGCGAAATTCGGTGCGGCCGCCAGCAGCAGCAGGCCGCACAGGGTGAAACCCATGCCCACCGGCAGCGAATACGGCATCGGCCGGCGGTCGGTCACCATGCCCACCAGCGGCTGCAGCAGCGACGCAGTGAGCTGGTAGGTCAGGGTGATCAGGCCGACCTGGGCAAAGCTCAGGTGGAAGCTGTTCTTCAGGATCGGATAGATCGCCAGGATCAGCGACTGGATCATGTCGTTGAGCATGTGCGCGAAACTGATGCTGCCCAGTATGGCGAATTGCGTGCGCTCGCCGGCCGGCGTTTCGGCCGGCGACGGGATGGCGACAGGTGTCGGCAGGGCACTCTCGACGCGGGTCTGCATGGTTGCTGGTTTGCCTGGCAAGTGGGGCGGGGTGACGAAGATAGACAATCGGCGGCAGGCCCGCATGTGCCGATCGTGGTCTCACGGCGCAAAGCCGCAGGAGCCCACCCTGTGGGCGAAAGCTCTCTGCCGACGTCCGAACACGAACAAGAGCTTCGCCCACAGGGTGGGCTCCTACAGCGTACCCGGCAACCCACGCCGAACCCGCGGCGTCATCCTGCGGTCAGACAAAAAGCGCAGATTGCCCATGGCGCGACCCGCCACGGCGCTCCGGCCCCCGTCCCTTCAAACGGCGCGGTACCATGGCCGGATGCCGTAGCCCATCCTTACCGGACCGTGCGTACCGATGAACACCCGCATTATCCGCGAGACCCCGCCGACCGGCTCCTCCGCGCCGGCCGCCAACGATGCCCCGGCGCCGGCGGCAGCGGTGGATCTCAACGACAGCCGGTTGTATATCAATCGCGAGCTGTCGCAGCTGCAGTTCAACATCCGCGTGCTGGATCAGGCGATGGACGAGCGCACGCCGCTGCTGGAGCGGCTGAAGTTCCTGCTGATCTTCTCGCGCAACATGGACGAGTTCTTCGAGATCCGCGTGGCCGGCCTGAAGGGACAGGTCGCGCTGGATCATGAGTTGATCGGTCCG
>DATKVA010000072.1:0-25297 GCA_035530315.1 Rhodanobacter sp.
TGTGGGTATGCAACTCTCGCAAAAGGCCAACGGCGTTTTTCGACAACGGGACGATGTGCTGTTCACGCATCTTCAGGCGTTCCGCGGGGAAACGCCAATCGGCGTTATCCAGGTCGAACTCCGACCACTCAGCCTTGGGGCAGCCTACCAGGACCAAAATTTGATGTGCTTCACCAGCCTTGCCACACCCTATCTAAGGGTCATGCGAGGCGTGGGTAGAATCATGGGTGTGAAACTTCTGTTCACGATAATACATCTATTCTTCAGTAACTTAGCCGAGTATATGGCGGAGAGAGTGGGATTCGAACCCACGGTAGGCTTGCACCTACGGCAGTTTTCAAGACTGCTGCCTTAAACCGCTCGGCCATCTCTCCAGTAATCGTTGTACTGTCGAAGGCACGCGCTGCGCGCCGCTACGGCAGTTTTATTCCGGGCATCCTGCCCTCCACCCCTTCGGGGCCAGCGGCTGCGCCGCTGTTCGCTCCGGCTTCCTGCCTGCGCGTCAAGACTGCTGCCTTAAACCACTCGGCCATCTCTCCAGTAATCGTTGTCCTGTCGAAGGCACGCGCTGCGCGCCGCTACGGCAGCGCAGTTTATCAGGAACGTTGCGCTGACCGGGCGTTGCTGCCTTTTCTGGAGAGTGCTATCAGGCAGCCCAGCAGGATCGCGACGGGGATCAGGCCGCCGAGCAGTGGCAGCAGCAGCACGGGTTCGCGAACGACCATCGGCACGATCTGGGTGGCGCTGGCATAGGCGATCACACCGATCCGCCCACCGCGGCGGTGGGCGGCGAAGCGGAAGCTGGCGATGAGCAGCGCCACGGCGATGGCCGAGATGGTGAAGTCGAGCGTGTGCATGGGCCACCACACGGCGAAGATCAGGCGGCTGCCGATGAAGCTGAGCAACACGATCTGCAGGCACAGGCTGGTGACCCTCTCGACCTTGCTCCATGAGCCTTGCCCTGGCAGCGGCGCGTTCATGCAATGCGGTCCTGCCCGGCCATGTACGGGCGCAGCACGTCGGGCACGGTGATCGAGCCGTCGTCGTTCTGGTAGTTCTCCATCACCGCGATCAGGGTGCGGCCGATCGCCAGGCCGGAGCCGTTCAAGGTGTGCACGAGTTCGGGCTTGCCGGTCTCGATGTTGCGCACGCGCGCCTGCAGGCGCCGGGCCTGGAAATCCTCGCAGTTGGAGCAGCTGGAGATTTCGCGGTAGGTCAGCTGGCTGGGCAGCCATACTTCGAGGTCGTAGGTTTTCACCGCGGTGAAACCCATGTCACCCGAACACAACAGCAGCTTGCGGTACGGCAGGTCCAGCTTCTGCAGCACCGTCTCGGCGTGGCCGACCATTTCTTCCAGCTGCGCATGCGAATCGCCGGCGCGGGTGATCTGCACCATCTCGACTTTCTCGAACTGGTGCTGGCGGATCATGCCGCGGGTATCGCGGCCGTAGCTGCCGGCCTCGGCGCGGAAGCACAGCGTGTGCGCGGTGAGCCGCATCGTCAGCGCTTCGGCTTCCTGGATCGTGTCGCGCACCAGGTTGGTCAGCGAGACTTCGGCGGTGGGGATCAGGTACTTATCGCGGAATGCACGAGCAAACAAGAATGGCGCAAGCAAATCGGCGTCGCCCATATCACCCGGGGCCAGTCCCAGACGCTGACGTTCTTGCTGGACATGCATGAGAATGTCCCAAGCCTTCTGAGGCAAAGACTCGCGCAATTCACCATTTTTGATTTCGGGTAATTGAAACGTCGAAAACAGATCCTCCTCGAACTTCGGCAGCTGGCCGGTGCCCTGCATGCTGTCGGCGTTGACCAGTACCGGCACGTTGCATTCGAGATAGCCGTGCTCGGTGGTGTGCAGGTCGAGCATGAACTGGCCAAGCGCGCGATGCAGCCGGGCGAGCTGGCCGCGCAGCACGGTGAAGCGCGCACCGGACAGCTTGGCGCCGGCGTCGCCGTCGAGCCAGCCGTGACGCTCGCCCAGCTCGACGTGGTCCTTCACCGCGAAATGGAACGCGCGGGGTTTTCCCCAGCGACTGACTTCGAGGTTGTCGTTCTCGTCGCGGCCGATCGGCACCGATTCGTGCGGGATGTTGGGGATGCCCAGCGCGATTTCGGCGAGCTTGGCCTGCACCTCGGCCAGCGCCTGCTCGTTGGCCTTGAGCTGGTCGCCCAGTCCGGCGACCTCGGCCATCAGCGGCGCCACATCCTCGCCCTTCGACTTGGCCTGGCCGATCGCCTTGGAGCGCGTGTTGCGCAGGTTCTGCAACTCCTGCGTCTGCATCGCCAGCTGCTTGCGGCGGCTTTCCAGCGCCTCGACGGCGCTCACGTCGAGGTCGAAGTTGCGAGTCGCCTTGAGGCGCGCGGCCGTTTCGGCCAGGCGCGTGCGCAGCAGTGCGGGATCCAGCATGGCTTCGAGTCCAGGTAAGGCTTGAACCGCGGATTATCGCTGCCGGGCGGCAATCGCCGCAATGAATGCCGGCCAGCGTGGTTGCACCGCCCAACCTGTCGCCTTGCTCAATGCACCCGCTGACGCTCGTCGCGGCCCAGCCACCAGGCCATCGCCGCACCGGCGATCAGCCAGCCGATCAATTGCTCGACCAGCGCGGCCTGGATCAGGCTGGTCGGAAAGCGGTACCAGTTCCAGTACGGCACCAGCGTGCTCAACCAGGCAAATGAAACGGCGACGGCCGCCACCGCGATACGCCGCCGGAAGCCCGGCCCGGCCAACCCCATCATGAACGCCAACCCCAGTGCGCTGAGGGTGTCGGACGCCCATTGCCGTCCGATCTGCGGCCCCATCCTGGTCATGTCCGTGCCTTGCGGCTGGTACACCACCCAGGCGTACGGCGAGCGTATGGCCTTTTGCGCATAGGCGATGACCTGCGCCGGGTCCTTGCGTATCTTCGGATCCAGCGCGGGCAGCACATAGACACCGGCGTGTTCGCCGAGCCCTTGATGCAGGCTGCTCAGCACCACGTTCTCGTCGGCCGGCAGCTTGAAGCCCACCTGGCCCAGCCCCAGCGCCATGTGCGCCGCCACGCCCCAGATGAACATCACGATGCCACCGATCAAGCCGGCCACCAATACGCGCATGCTTCGCCCCTCCCTCGTTATCGATGCAATGTATGCCGCATCGTATGGCGCAGGCAAGGGAGAACGCGGTAGCCTCCGATGCCTGTGCCATCGTGGCGAGTGGCGGACGTCCGAAGCCTGACATGTGCATAATGATCGGGGCATGTCCGCCCACCATCAGCGAAAGGACAAACCCGCATGAATACAGCGACCGATCGTTCCGCACCCGGCCACAAGCTGCAGCGATGGTCGCTGTCGGTGGCCTGTATCGGCGTTGTGCTCGGTGTGCTGGCTGTGCTTGCAGTTGTGCTGCCCGGGCCGGCTTATCGCTACGGGCTCATCGGCTTGAGCACCGCCTTCGGCGCGATTCGCATCGGTGCGATGGGCGGTCTCGCCGCCGGGGCCATCTCGCTGGTGGCGATCGTGCTGACGCTGTTCGCACGCCATCGCCGCTACGCCCTCTATGCGATCTTCGGCCTGCTGCTGGGTGCCTTCGCTTTCGTGCCGCCGTGGCTGCTCGTCAGAAAGGCCCGGTCGCTGCCGGCGATTCACGATATCAGCACCGATACCATCGATCCTCCCCAGTTTCGGGCCGTCCTGCCTTTGCGCGCAAAGGCGCCCAATTCGCCGGTCTACGGCGGTGCGGAGATTGCCGCCAAGCAGCATGCGGCCTACCCCGATATCCAGCCGCTGCACTTGGCGCAGACCGTCGCCGAGGTGCTGGCCGCCGCGCACAAGGTTGCCCTGGCCATGGGGTGGCGGATCGTGGCCGAGCAAGCCGATGCCGGGCGGCTGGAAGCCACCGCGACCACGCACTGGTTCGGCTTCAAGGATGACGTCGTGATCAGGGTGCGTCCCGAGGGCAACGGGTCGCGTCTGGATATCCGCTCGGAGTCGCGCCTGGGCGGAAGCGACGTGGGCGCCAATGCGGCGCGCATTCGCCGCTTTACCGCCCGACTGCAGCATCGGCTTGGCCGCGCCGGAACCTGATCGGCCCGTGCAGGCCGGATCGCACTCATGACCTCATGACCGTGCGGCGGGATCCCGCCGCGCACGGCTGCGGCTGCTGCGCAAGGCGTCGAGCTTTTCCTTGAGCTGGATTTCCAGCCCACGTTCGACCGGCGCGTAGAACACGCTGCCGGCCAGTGCATCGGGCAGGCATTGCTGGTCCAGTGCGATGCCGCCTTCGGCGTCGTGGTCGTACTGGTAGCCCTTGCCGTAGCCGAGGTCTTTCATCAACTTGGTCGGCGCGTTGCGCAGGTGCATCGGCACCTCCAGCGTGCCGCCTTCGCGGATCGCGGCGCGCGCCTTGTTGTAGGCCACGTAGGCCGCATTGCTCTTCGGCGCGATCGCCAACCAGATCGCCAGCTGGGCCAGCCCCAGCTCGCCTTCGGGACTGCCCAGGCGCTCGTAGGTATCCCACGCGTCCAGCGCCATGCGCCATGCGCGCGGCTCGGCCAGGCCGACGTCCTCCACCGCCATGCGGGTCATCCGCCGGGCCAGGTACAACGGGTCGACGCCACCGTCGAGCATGCGGCACAACCAGTACACTGCGGCATCGGGGTCGGACGAGCGCACCGACTTGTGCAGCGCCGAGATCTGGTCGTAGAACTGCTCGCCCATCTTGTCGAAGCGGCGGGTGCGGTCGGCCAGTACCTGGCTCAGTGTGGCGTTGTCGATGACGTGGTCGCCGGCCAACTCGGCGGCGATTTCCAGCAGGGTCAGCGCGCGGCGCACGTCGCCGTCGGCAGCCTGGGCGATCGAGTCCAGCGCCTCGTCGCCGACCTGCAGCTGCAGCTCGCCCAGGCCGCGCTCGCTGTCGGCTAGCGCACGCCTGAGCGCGGCGATGATGTCCTCCACCGAGACCGGTTCCAGCACGTGCACGCGGCAGCGCGACAGCAGCGCGGAGTTCAGCTCGAACGAGGGGTTCTCGGTGGTCGCGCCGATGAAGATGATCACGCCCTTTTCGATGTGCGGCAGGAACGCATCCTGCTGGGTCTTGTTGAAGCGGTGCACCTCGTCCACGAACAGCACGGTGCGCCGGCCCTGCGCAAAATTCACCTCGGCTTCGGCCAGCGCCTTGCGCACCTCCGGCAACCCGGACAGCACGGCGGAGATCGCGCGGAAATCCGCGTCGGCGTAGCGCGCCACCAGCAGCGCCAGCGTGGTCTTGCCGCAACCGGGCGGGCCCCACAGCACCATCGAATGGACCTTGCCGGCCTCCAGTGCGCGGCGCAGCGCCTTGTCCGGGCCGGTCAGGCGCTGCTGGCCGACGATCTCGTCGAGGCTGCGCGGGCGCATGCGCTCGGCCAGCGGCTTGAGCGCGTCGGAGTGGTTACCGGCAAACAGGTCCGCGGGAGGGGAATGGCTGCGTGACATGGGCGCATGATAGCGCGGCGGGCATCCTCGCCCGGCACCCGGTTCCCATGCGCCGACTGGCACCATCGGACGGACACCCTGCGCTTTCGCCTCGCGGCGAAGCGCGCCGCGAAAGGTCCGGGGCGTCAGTTTTTCAGCGGCTGCGTGCTCATCACCGGCACGTCGCCGATCACGTCGGCACCCGGCGGCGGCACGAAGTTGAAGGTCGACGGCGGGATAGCCACGTTGCGCTGCCAGCCGGAGAAGCGGATGTCGGTGGTGGAACCGAGCTGGTCGCGGAACCGCATGCGGGCCAGACCGTTCGCATCGAAACCCATCTCGACGTAATCGAACTGCGGATCCTTCGCGGTGGAGGTCAGCCGCAGCCACAGCAGACCGTCACGCTCACCCTGCTCGCTGACCTTGAACTGCCGGTCCAACTGCTTGACGTCGGTCAGCACGGTGAGCGGGCTGTGCGCCTCCTCGTTGCTCTGCACGCGCACGGTGACCTGCTCCAGCTCCGGGTCGTACAGCCACACCCGGCTGCCGTCGGCGACGATCGTCTGCTTGTACGGCGTCAGCGTATCCCAGCGGAACTGCCGCGGCGCCTGCAGCACCAGCGTGCCGGCACTGGTCTTGCTGACGTTGCCGTTGACGTCGGTCAGCGTCTGGCTGAAATCGCCGGTGAGCGAATGCAGGCCGTCGGCGAAGGCATTAAGCCGCGCACGCGCCGGGCCGGTGGCGGCATGCACCGTGGAATTCAGCGAGAACGTCAGCAACAGGGCGGACAAGACAAGCATCAGGCGTTTCATCAGGCTTTCCGAAATGGCAAGGGCAGTGAATTGTGGACAGCACCGGCTTAACGGATCGTGTGTGTAGGAGCGCACCCTGTGCGCGAATGCTCTTGATCCGGGCCTCGACTAGAGCATTCGCGCACAGGGTGCGCTCCTACACGCGCCAGCCGTGTCAGTTCTTCGGTGGCGGCGGCGCCAGCACTTCGCGGTTGCCGTTGTGCTGGGGGGCGCTGACTACGCCGTCCTGCTCCATCTGCTCCACCAGGCGCGCGGCGCGGTTGTAGCCGATGCGCAGGTGCCGCTGCACGCCGGAGATCGAGGCGCGGCGGGTCTGCGTGACGATGGCGACGGCCTTGTCGTACAGCTGCGCCTCGGCATCGCCGCCCTCCCCGCCATCCTGCAGCAGGCCGGCGTCGTCGATGAACTTGCCGTCGCCGGTAGCCTGCACTTCCTCCAGCACGCCCGTGATGTAGTCCGGCGCGCCTTGCGATTTCAGCCACGCGACCACGTGATGCACCTCGTGGTCGTCGACGAAGGCGCCGTGCACGCGCTCGGGCGTGGCCGTGCCCGGCGGCAGGTACAGCATGTCGCCGTGGCCGAGCAGGGTCTCGGCACCGGACTGGTCGAGAATCGTGCGCGAGTCGATCTTGCTGGAAACCTGGAACGCGATGCGTGTGGGGATGTTGGCCTTGATCAGGCCGGTGATCACGTCCACCGACGGGCGCTGGGTGGCCAGGATCAGGTGCACGCCGGCGGCGCGTGCCTTCTGCGCGAGGCGGGCGATCAGCTCCTCCACCTTCTTGCCGACGATCATCATCATGTCGGCGAATTCGTCGATGATCACCACGATGTACGGCAGTGGTTCCAGCGGCTCGGCAGCGAGATTGGGCATCTCCGGGTTCGGCCGGAACAGCGGATCGAGCAGCGGCTGGCCGGCATGTTCCGCGTCGCGCACCTTCTTGTTGAAACCGGCCAGGTTGCGCACGCCGACGGCAGCCATCAGCTTGTAGCGGCGTTCCATCTCGGCGACGCACCAGCGCAGGGCATTGGCGGCCTCCTTCATGTCGGTGACCACCGGCGCCAGCAGGTGCGGGATGCCCTCGTACACCGAAAGCTCCAGCATCTTCGGGTCGATCATGATCATCCGCACGTCTTTCGGGCTGGCCTTGTACAGCAGGCTCAGCACCATCGCGTTGACCGCCACCGACTTGCCCGAACCGGTGGTGCCGGCCACCAGCAGATGCGGCATCTTGCCCAGATCCACCACCACCG
This sequence comes from Rhodanobacter sp., assembly GCA_035530315.1. GTDB lineage: Bacteria > Pseudomonadota > Gammaproteobacteria > Xanthomonadales > Rhodanobacteraceae > Rhodanobacter. The sequence continues at coordinate 7,500 of DATKVA010000072.1, forward strand.
GCTTGCCGCCGATGTCCTTGCCCAGCGCCAGCGCCAGCGGCGACTTCAGCTGGTCGTACTTGTCCGAGCGCAGGATCTCCGACAGGTAGACGATCTGCTTCTTCGTATTGGGAATTTCCAGCCCGATCACGTTCTTGCCGGGGATCACGTCGACCACGCGCACGCTGACCACGGAGAGGCCGCGGGCGATGTCCTTGTCCAGGCTCGATACCTGGGAACCACGGATGCCCGGCGCCGGCTCCATCTCGAAACGGGTGATCACCGGGCCGGGATAGGCGCCGACCACCTTGGCCTCGATCTTGAAGTCCTTGAGCTTGAACTCGACCTGGCGCGAGAGCACTTCGAGGGTTTCCTCGGAGTAGCCCGGCCCCTGTGGCGGCGCCTCGTCGAGCAACGACAACGGCGGCAGCTCGCCGGGCATGGCCGCCCCGACGAACAGCGGAATCTGGGTTTCCAGCCGCGCCCGCTCGCTTTTCGTCACCGGCGCAGGTGCAGGCTCGATGCGCACTGGCTCGCGCCGGGCCTGCTTCACCGCATCGGCTTTCTTGACTTCCTCGCGCTCGGTGCGCGCCTGGCGCGCCGCCAGCACCTGCGGCGCCTGATGCATCTTGGCCCTGAGCCAGCCGGCCAGTTTCAGCACGCTGCGCCCGGTCCAGTCCATCAGCTTGAACCAGGACAGCCCGGTAGCCAGCGTCACCGCGATCAGGAACAGGGCCAGCAACAGCAATGGCGCACCCTGCTCGCCCAGCGCCCGCAGCAGCCCGTCGCCGACCCACTTGCCGACGATGCCACCGACACCCTGCGGCTGTACCGCCGATTCATGGAAATTGATGTACAGCAGCGCCGGGCCGGTGATGAAAAAGAACACCAGCCCGATCAGCCGCAGCGATGGCTCCCACGCATGCATGGAGCGGGCACCGTGCTGGCGCAGGACCTGCACGCCAAGCAGCAACAGCAGCAACGGGAAGCCGTAGGCAATCAGCCCGAAGATGCTGCGCAACACGCTGGCAATGTTGGCCCCGACCATGCCGCAGAGGTTGCTGATGTAGCCCACGCTGCCGGCATGCCACCAGCTGGGATCCTGATCGTTGTAGCTGACCAGGCACAGCAGCAGGTACAGCGCCAACGGCAGCAGCAACAGGGCGCCGGCCTCGCGCAGCCGGCGCTTCATCTCCTCGCTGAGGCCTTTGTCCGGTTGCTGCCTGGCGTTTGCGCTGCGTGCCACCGTGGAGGGCTCCTTAGTTTTTTGCCAAGGAGCCTATCGGGCTTTGGCGGTCGAGTCGAAAATTCGGCTGGGCGAGGACAGATTTTCGGTGATTCGCCGGCCCATAGTGGTTCTATGGGCCAAGAAGCGACGGAAATATGGACCGCACAGGCGGATTTGCAGACCGGCCGGCCAAAGTCCGACAGGCTCCAAGGGTTAGAGCATACCTTGCAGCGCCGGATGCACCAGCTTGCCGCCATCGACGTTGATGCCGACGCGCAGCGGCGCGAACTCGCGCCACTCGTTGCCGGCGGCCAGACGCTGCACGTACGGCAGGATCGCGGCCGAGATCGCCACCGACGAGGTCTGCGGCACCGCGCCCGGCATGTTGGTGACGCAGAAATGGGTGACGCCGTGCACGTCGTAGGTCGGCTCCTTCCAGGTGGTCGGTTTCGAGGTCTCGAAGCAGCCGCCCTGGTCGATCGCGATGTCCACCAGCACGCTGCCCGGCTCCATCGTCTTCACCATCGCCTCGGTCACCACGTGCGGCGCCTTGGCGCTGGGGATCAGCACGGCACCGACGACGATGTCGGCATCGCGCACTTCCTGGGCCACGCTGGATTCATAGGCATACAGCGCGGTGACGTTCGGGCCCATCGCCATCATCTCGGCAAGGCGATCCTGGCGCTTGTCGAATACCACCACGTTGGCGCCGGCGGCAGCCGCCAGGGAAGCGGCCGCGCCACCGGCGGCGCCCGCACCGAGCACCACCACCTTGCCGCGCGGGGTCGACGCCATGCCACCCAGCAGCTTGCCCTTGCCGCCCTGCGGGCGATGCAGCAGGGTCGTGCCGATCTGGGTGGCGATGCGGCCAGCGATCACCGACATCGGCAACAGCAGCGGCAGCGCGCCGCCTTCCTCGACCGATTCGAACGCGACACCGGTCAGGCCGATGTCGAGCAGGCTGCGGGTCAGTGCCGGCTCGGCGGCCAGGTGCAGGTAGCAGAACAGCAGGTGATGCTTCTTCAGCAGCGCCAGATCCCCGGCGACCGGCTCCTTCACCTTGACGATCAGTTCGCCGGCCTCGTACAGCGCCGCGGCATCGGCCACCACCTTGATGCCTTCGCTGGCATAGGCCTCGTCGGAAAAACCGCTCTTCAGGCCGGCACCGGCCTGGATGAACACTTCATGGCCACGGCGCGCCAGGTCGGCGGCGGCGGCGGGAACGAGGGCAACACGACCTTCAAGGGTCTTGGTTTCGGAGGGGATACCGATACGCATGGAGAAAGAAATCCTGTGGGAGCACGTTGTGGATCCATCGCTCAACCGCCGCGGTGGTGTCGTTGATCTGCCGGCGACTTGAATCGGCCCTGCGTATTCCCCATTCTTCCGGGGATCGTGCGCTCTGTCGTCACCACCTGCTACGGTCTCGACGAAACCGTCGCGGGGTTGGAGCGAATAACCAGCCAAGTCACCAGCAAACCGAAGGATTATACCTGTCATGAGCACCCCCAAACACAGCCGCCTGCTGATCCTCGGCTCCGGCCCTGCCGGCTACACCGCTGCGGTGTATGCGGCCCGCGCCAACCTCAAGCCGACCATGATCACCGGCCTGCAGCAGGGCGGCCAGCTGATGACCACCACCGACGTGGACAACTGGCCGGGCGACGTCGAGGGGTTGCAGGGCCCGGCCCTGATGCAGCGCATGGCCGAGCACGCCGAGCGCTTCCACACCGAGATGATCTTCGACCATATCCACACGGCGGACCTGAAACAGCGCCCGTTCCGGCTCAAGGGCGATTCGGGCGAATACACCTGCGACGCGCTGATCGTCACCACCGGCGCCACCGCCAAGTATCTGGGCATTGCCAGCGAGGAGAAATTCAAGGGCAAGGGCGTGTCCGCCTGCGCCACCTGCGACGGCTTCTTCTTCCGCGAGCAGGACGTGGTGGTGATCGGCGGCGGCAACACCGCGGTCGAGGAGGCGCTGTACCTGTCCAACATCGCGCGCAAGGTCTATCTGGTGCATCGCCGCGACAAGCTGCGCGCCGAGAAGATCATGCAGGACAAGCTGTTCGAGAAGGCCGCCACCGGCAAGATCGAGCTGGTCTGGAACAGCAGCATCGACGAGGTGCTGGGCGACGACTCCGGCGTCACCGGCGTGCGCGTGAAGGACGTCAACTCCGGCGTCACGCGCGACATCGAGGCCACCGGCTTCTTCGTGGCGATCGGGCACACCCCAAACACCGGCATCTTCGAGGGCCAGCTCGACATGCACGACGGCTACATCAAGATCCGCACCGGCCTGGACGGCATGGCCACGATAACCTCGGTGCCCGGCGTGTTCGCCGCCGGCGACGTCGCCGACCATGTCTACCGCCAGGCCGTCACCTCGGCCGGCTTCGGCTGCATGGCCGCACTCGACGCCGAACGCTGGCTGGATCAGCAGACGCCGGCCGGTTGACGTCTTGCGCGGCCCGCCGCGCGGCGGGCCGCGCATCGCCGGAGCGCCTTGTCGGCAGCTTGATTCCGCAGCGGGCACAATGGATACGCTCAACGACGGATGCCTGCAATGAATGCGAAATGGCGACTGCTGCTCGTCCGGTTCACCCGGCGACTCTGGTTCCGGCCCGCGTTGTACGGCTGCTACGGCATCGCCACAGCGCTGGTCGGCGCCATCGCCAAGCCGCTGATTTCACCGGGTATCGCAACCGTCATCGGGGCCTCGGCGGTCGGCCACGTGCTGGACATCCTGGCCACCAGCATGCTGGTGGTGACCATCTTCTCGCTCTCGACCATGGTGGCCGCGTATGCCGCAGCCAGCAGCAGCGCCACCCCACGCGCAGCCACCTTGCTGATCCAGGACACCGGCACCCAACACGCACTGGCGACCTTCCTCGGCGCCTTCCTGTTCAGTGTGGTCGGCCTGGTGGCACTGAGTACCGGCATTTATGGCGACAGTGGACGCTTGATCCTGTTCGTCGCGACCGTTGCCGTGATCATCACCATCGTGATCACCCTGCTGCGCTGGATCGACCAGATTTCGCGACTGGGCCGGGTCAACGAGACCATCGACCTGGTCGAACGCGCCACCCACGATGCCATGCGCGCACAGGCGCAGGCGCCCTGGCTGCATGCCATGCCCTACAGCACGCCACCGGCCGATGCCGTCAGCATCGAAAGCCGACGTATCGGTTACATCACCTATGTCGATATCGCGCGACTGCAGTCGCTGGCAGTCGACGAGGATGTGCAGGTCTGGGCGGAGGTGGCGGCCGGCAGCTTCGTGGCGCCCGGTCGCGCCATCGCCAGACTGTCCCGCGCGGTTGATGAGGAACTCGCCGGACGGTTCGTCGATGCCTTCGTGGTCGATGACCTGCGCAATTTCGACCAGGATCCGCGCTTCGGGCTGGTCGTGCTGACCGAAATCGCACTGCGTGCGCTGTCGCCGGCCATGAACGATCCAGGCACCGCCATCGACATCATCGGCACGGTGACGCGGCTGCTGTGCCGATGGGCCGAGGCCAGGCAGAACATCGAAGCCGAACAGGTTCGTCACGACCGCATCTACGTTCGCGCACTCGACGAGCAGGACTACTTCGAGGACGTCTACGCCCCGCTGGCACGCGATAGCGCCGGCATACTCGAGGTCGCCATCCAGCTGCAGAAATCGCTGGCGACCCTGGGCCAACTCGGCTACCCGCGCTACCGTGCCGCGGCGATCATCCATGCCCGCCGGGCGCTGCAACTGGCCGAGGCCCGCCTGACGCTGGACAGCGACCGCCAGCGCCTGCGCGACATCGCCAGCTGGTCGATCGAGCCCACATGACCACCCGGCCCGGCCATCCGCAATCCCGCTTCCACCGCAGCATCGCCGAGATCCACGCCGATGCCTGGGACGCGCTGCAGGCGGACGACAACCCGTTCGTGTCGCATGCCTTTCTGTCCGCGCTGGAGGACACCGGCTGCGTCCGCCGCGACTGGGGCTGGCAGGCGCACCACCTCGGTCTGTACGAGCAGGATCGGCTGGTCGCAGCCGCACCGCTATACCTGAAAGGCAACTCGCACGGCGAATTCGTGTTCGACTGGAGCTGGGCCAGCGCCTGGGAACGCGCCGGTGGCCAGTACTACCCGAAGCTGCTCAACGCGGTGCCCTATTCGCCCGTACCCGGCCCGCGCCTGCTCGCCGGCAACGGGCCACGCACGGCGATCCTGCAGCAGGCCCTGGTCGCGGCGATGCGCAACGAAGCCTTGCGGCTTGGCCTGTCCTCGGTACACGCGAATTTTCTGCCGGAAGACGAACTCGGCGCATTCGAGAGCGACGTGCCGGACCAGCGCTGGCTGGCCCGTTCGGACGTCCAGTTCCACTGGCATAACCGGGACTACCGCCACTTTCCGGATTTCCTTGCCGCGCTCACCCACAAGAAACGCAAGAACATCCTGCGCGAACGCAGCCGGGTCGAGGCCAGCGGCCTCGCGCTCGAGTGGCGCAGCGGCGATACGCTGAGCCCGGGCGAATGGCAGCGGGTGCATGCGCTGTACGCGGCCACCTTCGACGCCAAGGGCAACCATGCGGCGCTGACTGCGGCATTCTTCGCCCGGCTCGGCGAGCTTGGCCAGTGCGTGCAGCTGGCGCTGGCACGCCACGCGGGAAGCATCGTCGCGATGGCGCTGTTCCTGCAGGGCGACGGCGTGCTGTACGGCCGCTACTGGGGCGCCGCGGTGGATGTCCCCGGCCTGCATTTCGAGCTGTGCTACTACCGCGGCATCGAATACGCGATCGCCAACAAGCTCGCTCGCTTCGAGCCCGGTGCGCAGGGCGAGCACAAGCTCGCACGCGGCTTCCTGCCGGTACGCACGCACTCGCGGCACTATCTGGCCGACCCGGGTTTTCGCGCCGCCGTGGCGGAAGCGCTGGCGCGCGAGGCAGTGGCGATGGACGCTTATACGGCCGAACTGCACGCGCACAGCCCGTACGCCGATCACGGCAGCGCCCGGTCATGATCCACTTGCCGCTGCTGGACCCCGATGTACCGGACCGCTTCCCCGACCCGCGGCAGGCGCTGCGCAAGCCCAACGGCTTGCTCGCGTTCGGCGGCGATCTGTCGCCGGACCGTCTGCTGGCCGCCTACGCGAACGGCATCTTTCCGTGGTTCAGCGAGGACGAGCCGATCCTGTGGTGGTCGCCCGATCCGCGCTGCGTGTTTCGCACCGACCGGCTGAAACCCAACCGCAGCCTGCGCCGCACCTTGAGCGGCAAGGAGTGGCAAATCAGCGTGAACCGGGCGTTCCGCCAGGTGATGCTGGCCTGCGCCGCGCCGCGACCGCAGCAGCCGGGCACCTGGATCAGCCCGGCGATGGTCGATGCGTATACGGCGCTGCATGACCTGGGCCACGCCCACAGCGTCGAAGTATGGGACGGCGAACAGTTGGTCGGTGGCGTGTACGGCGTCGCGATCGGCCGGCTGTTCTGCGGCGAGTCGATGTTCAGCGCGCAGAGCGGCGGTTCGCGGGTCGCCCTCATCGCGCTGGCGCAGCTGTTGCGCGGCTGGGATTTTCCGTTGATCGACGCCCAGGTCAGCAACCCGCACCTGCTCGAGCTGGGCGCGCTGGAAATACCGCGCGACGCGTTTCTTGCCCAGGCGCACGAACTGTCGCGGCAATCCTTCGACGCCACGGCGTGGCATGCGGTCGCCACCCGACCCGCCTCGGCGTATCTGCAGCAGGCCGCTTGACGGCCACACGCGATCGATGTCGACGAGGGTGCCTCCGCCCCAGTGAGCTGGCGTGCGAGCCATCCGGCAGGGCGGGGCGTCGTCGCGCTGCCACGCCAGCGATTTCTGCACCAGGTGCAAACCCTGGCATCAGCGCCAGGCACTCCCGGGAGCTGGCATCAGCTCAACCCATTGTTGCGCAGTCCCGCACCGTCGTCGGCGATCGACCCGGGCACGGCTGGCAACCGTCCGCATCATGCCCGCTGACGACGCGCGACCGTGACAAACAAGGCACACTCGCTTGCGCAGAATACGGGCGGAAAACGTTTGCCGGTGCAGCGACGGGCGCTGCCATTTCCCGAGGTCACCCAAACGTGCATAGAATCCGGCGATTTCTCAAGGACAACTCCCTCTCGATCGCGATGTTCGCGCTTTTCGCGGTGTGCCTGGCTGGCCACAGCGTGGCGAGCTGGCGACTGCAGAATCAACAACTGACCGAACATGGCCATGCAGCCATCAGCTACTGGCAGAACCTTTTCAGCAGCAGCTATCTGCAGGAGCTGTCCAGCAACTGGCAGGCGGCGTTTTTGCAGCTGACGTCGCTGATCGTTTTCAGCGTGATGCTCTACCAGCGAGGGGCGCCCCACTCGCGCGACCCGGACAAGCTTGGGAACAAGCAGAAAAAGCATGCGCAAGATGTGCGTTTCCCCTGGCTCTACCGTCATTCGCTGTCGTTGATGTTTACCGCAATGTTCATGCTGACCTTTGCGATGCACTTCGTTTCCGGCTTTCTTGCCTACAACCATCAACAGGTGCTGCAGCGCCTGGCACAGGTGTCACTGGGCAAGTTCGCCATCTCGGCCCAGTTCTGGTCGTCCACCCTGGAGACCTGGCAGGCGGAATACCTGACCATTGCCGTCTACCTCGTGCTGAGCATCTTTTTGCGGCAGCAGGACTCGGCGGAGTCCAAGCCGCTCGAGAGCACCGACCGGGACACCGGCGAATCCAACGATTGACAGCCCTGGCGCGCACCGGCAGGCCCCCGCCCTTGCGTCAGTTCAGCTCGTCGGGATGCGGTCCCAGCCGGTTGCCGGCGTCCAGCGCATCGATCGCCTGCAGTTCATCATCACTGAGGTTGAAGTCGAAGATGGCGAAATTCTCGCGGATACGCTCGGCATGCTCCGATTTGGGAATCACCATGTGCCCTCGCTGGATATGCCAGCGCAGGATCACCTGCGCCGCACTCTTGTCGTAACGGGCGCCCAGATCCACCAGCTTTTCCTGCGTGAGCAGATCCCCGCCCTGACCCAATGGACTCCAGGCTTCGGTCACGATGTTGTGCCGGGTATTGAAAGCCACCACCTCACGCTGGGTGAAATCCGGATGCAGTTCGATCTGGTTGACCACCGGTGCGACGCCGGTTTCCTTCAGCAGACGCTGCAGATGATCCGGCTGAAAATTGGATACGCCGATCGACTTGACCCGCCCGTCGCTCTGCAACTGGATCAGGGCATTCCACGTTTCCACATAGCGGTCCCGCCTGGGCAGCGGCCAGTGGATCAGGTACAGGTCGAGGTAATCCGTACCCAGCTTCTTCAGGCTGGCCTCGAACGCCTTGAGCGCGGCATCGAAACCGTGGTCCTCGTTCCACAGCTTGGTGGTCAGAAACACCTCGCTGCGCGGCACCCCGGAACGCCGCATGCCTTCGCCCACGCCCTTTTCGTTCTTGTAGAAAGCTGCGGTGTCGATCGAGCGATAACCCACATCCAGTGCCGTGGCCACGGCGTCCGAAACGATATCGTTATCGATCTGAAACACCCCAAAGCCCAGTTGGGGCGCCTTGGCGTGATCGTTGAAAGTCAATCGCGGCTGGTTGTCGGTCACGGCGGACTCCTTCGGTTCGGTGCGTGCACCGGAACAGCCACCATGCCGCCCTCAGCTTGAAAACAACGTGATCAATCCGCGCGCGGGTGGTAATGGCTGGCCACGTAGTCGTCGAGAATGCCGACAAACTCGTTGGCGATGTCGTCACCGCGCAGGGTCATCGCCTTCTGTCCATCGATGAACACCGGCGCCGCCGGCGCCTCGCCGTTGCCCGGCAGCGAGATGCCGATGTTGGCGTGCTTGGATTCGCCCGGGCCGTTGACGATGCAGCCCATCACCGCCAGGGTGAGGTTCTCCACGCCGTCGTACTTGATGCGCCAGAGCGGCATCTGCTCGCGCACATGCTCCTGCACGGTCTTGGCCAGCACCTGGAAGAATTCGCTGGTGGTGCGTCCGCAACCCGGGCAGGCGGTGACCAGCGGCGTGAACGAACGCAGGCCCATCGTCTGCAGCAGCTCCTGCGCCACGATCACCTCGCCGCTGCGCGAGCCGCCCGGCTCGGGGGTCAGCGAGATGCGGATGGTGTCGCCGATGCCTTCCTGCAGCAGCACGGCCAGTGCGGCACTGGACGCGGTGATGCCCTTGGAACCCATGCCGGCCTCGGTCAGCCCCAGATGCAGCGCGTAGTCGCAACGCGCGGCCAGGTCGCGATACACCGCGATCAATTCCTGCACGCCGGAGACCTTGCACGACAGGATGATGCGGTCGCGCGGCAGGCCGATGTGCTCCGCCTGCGCGGCCGAATCCAGCGCCGAGCGGATCAGCGCCTCGCGCGCCACGTGCGAGGCGTCCCACGGTTCGGCGCGCTTGTGGTTCTCGTCCATCAGCAGGGTCACCATGCGCTGGTCGAGCGAGCCCCAGTTGGCGCCGATGCGCACCGGCTTGCCGTAGCGCAGGGCCAGCTCGATGATGGCGGCGAACTGGCTGTCCTTCTTCTTGCCGAAGCCGACGTTGCCGGGGTTGATGCGGTATTTCGCCAGCGCCTCGGCGCAGGCCGGCTCGCCTTCCAGCAGCTGATGGCCGTTGTAGTGGAAGTCGCCGATGATCGGCACCTCCACACCCATCATCGCCAGCCGTTCGGCGATGCGCGGCACCGCTGCCGCGGCGGCCGGCGTGTTCACCGTGATACGCACCAGCTCGGAGCCGGCACGGGCCAGCTCGGCGATCTGCCTGGCGGTGCCGGCCGGGTCCTCGGTGTCGGTGTTGGTCATCGACTGCACCACGATCGGCGCGCCGCCACCCACCTTCACCTTGCCGATCTGCACGGCCACGCAGGGCCGGCGCAACGCCGGCTCGGCCGGACGCGGGTACTGCGATGCGATCTCACTCATGCAATCAACCGGAATGACAGGTCGCGGCGACGCGCGACGATGCCCACAAGGATACCCGATCGTGCCTGAATTCCCGTGACCGGCGGGCGCCGCCTTTCCGGGTTCGCGGCCGATGCACCGAACCCGCGCGTCGTTGCCCGGCCATGCGTTGCCGTATCGTCGCCACCCCGTCGGAGCGAAACCGCCGGCGCGACGGACTTATCCGCCGCCGGGCTGATCAAGATCAAGAAATAGTCGCATGCATCAGGCACAATCGTGCGGCGATCACTGGGGAGATTCGCATGCCCAATACCGAGTACTACGACGACCGCGTCGTACGCCTGTTCCTGCTGGCCGCCGCCGTGTGGGGAATCATCGGCATGGCGATCGGCGTCTACGCCGCCGCCGAACTGATGTGGCCCGTGTTCAACTTCGACATTCCGTGGATGACCTTCAGCCGGATCCGCCCCGATCACACGTTCGGCGTGATCTTCGCGTTCGGCGGTTCGGCGCTGATGGGCACCTGCTACTACGTGGTGCAACGCACCGGCCACGCGCGGCTGGCGCTGGGGCGGCTGGCCCAGTTCACGTTCTGGGGCTGGCAGCTGATCTGCGTGCTGGCGATGGTGACGATGCCGCTGGGCATCACCCAGAGCAAGGAGTACGCCGAGCCGGAGTGGTTCATCGACATCCTCATCGCGATCGTCTGGGTGAGCTTCGGCGTGGTGTTCTTCACCAGCCTCACGCGCCGGCGCATCAAGCACATCTATGTGGCGAACTGGTACTACGGCGCGTTCATCATCGCGGTGGGCCTGCTGCACATCGTCAACAACCTCGCCTTGCCGGTGTCGATGTGGAAGTCCTATCCGATCTACTCGGGTGTGGTCGATGCGATGGTGCAATGGTGGTACGGCCACAACGCGGTGGCGTTCTTCCTCACCGCCGGCTTCCTCGGCATGATGTACTACTTCGTGCCGCGCCAGGCGCAGCAACCGCTGTGGAGCTACCGTTTTTCCATCGTCAATTTCTGGGCGCTGATCTCGGTCTACATGTGGGCCGGCTCGCACCACCTGATGTACACCGCGCTGCCGGACTGGGTGCAGTCGGTCGGCATGGCGTTCTCGCTGATTCTGCTGATGCCCAGCTGGGGCTCGGCGGCCAACGGCCTGCTCACCTTCAACGGCTCGTGGCACAAGCTCAAGACCGACCCGGCGGCGAAGTTCATGGTGATGGCGCTGGTGTTCTACGCCGCCGCCACCTTCGAAGGCTCGATGATGGCGATCAAGACGGTCAACTCGCTGTCGCACTACACCGACTGGACCATCGCCCATGTGCATTCGGGCGCACTCGGCTGGGTGGCGATGATCACCATCGGTTCGCTGTACGCGATGGCGCCGCGCGCGCTGGGCCGCCCCGCGATGCATTCCAACCGCGCGATGGAGGCGCATTTCTGGCTGCACATGATGGGCACGCTGATGTACGTGGGCGCGATGTGGACCGCCGGCGTCACCGAAGGTTTGATGTGGCGCGCCACCCTGCCCGACGGTTCGCTCACCTATTCGTTCCTGGACAGCCTGATCGCGGTCAAGCCGATGTACCTGATCCGCTGGATGGGCGGCCTGCTGATCCTGTCCGGCATGGTGGTGATGGCGTGGAACCTGTGGCACACCGCGGCGGATGCGCGGGCACACGTGATCAAGCCGATTCCGGTGCCGATCCCCGAGCCGGAACCGTACCAGATCCCTGCCCCGTTGCCGGCTGTCGGTTGAGGAGCACGCCATGGCATTCAAGCATTTCGAAGCAATCGAGAAACACGCCGGCCTGCTCGGCGTCCTGATCGCGATCTTCGTCTCGATCGGCGGCCTGGCGGAAATCACCCCGCTGTTCATGCAGGCGCACGCGGTGAAGGCGCCGCCGGGGGTGCATCCGTACGATCCGCTGCGGCTGGCCGGCCGCGACATCTATGTGCGCGAGGGCTGCTACCTGTGCCACTCGCAGATGATCCGCGCGCTGCGCTTCGAGACCGAGCGCTACGGCCACTACTCGACGGCGGTGGAGTCGGTCTACGACCGTCCGTTCCAGTGGGGATCCAAACGCACCGGCCCGGACCTGGCCCGCGTCGGCGGCAAGTACTCCGACCAGTGGCACCGCCTGCACCTGATGAACCCGCGCCAGGTGGTGCCGCAGTCGAACATGCCCGGCTATCCGTGGCTGGCCGGCAAGAAACTCGATGCGGCACAGATCCAGGCCAGCATGCGCACCCTGCGCCGGCTGGGCGACCCCTATACCGATGCCGACATCGCCGCCGCGCCCGCGGCCGTAAACGGCAAGACCGAGATGGACGCGCTGATCGCCTACCTGCAGGGGCTGGGGATCAAGAACGAGCCGACGCCGACGCCAGCAGCGGCCATGGCAACGGCGGCAGCCGGCACCGGAGGTGCGCCATGAATCCCGTCTGGGGCGTGGTGGCCGGGGTTTTCATCGTGCTGATGATGGTCACCTTCATCGGCATCTGGATCTGGGCCTGGCGCAGCCGGCACCAACAGGTGTTCCAGCGCATGGCGCGCTTGCCGCTGGAAGACGAAGACGAACCCGATACCGACACGAAGGAGGATCGCCCATGAGCACGGGATGGTCGTGGTGGGTGATGTCGCTGATCGTGCTCAACTTCAGCGTCACGCTGTTCCTGTTCCTGTGGGGGCCGCGGGCGAAGATCCCGACCCTGCCCGATGGCACCAGCGGCCACGTGTGGGCGCACGGCACGCTGCGCGAAGGCGTGCGCAAGCTGCCACGGTGGTGGCTGCTGCTGTCGGCCGGGATGTTCGCGGCCGGCTTCACCTACCTGGTGCTGTATCCGGGTTTCGGCAACCACAAGGGCACGCTGGGCTGGACCTCGCACGCCGAACTGGCGCGCGACGTCGCCATCAACGATGCCAAGCTCGACGCGCTGACCAGGCGCTTCGACATGTACACGGTCGAGCAGCTCGCCGACGACCCGGAAGCGCAGCAACTGGGCCGGCGGCTATTCGAGGACAACTGCGCGGCCTGCCACGGTCGCGCGGGCAAGGGCAATCAACTGGTCGGCGCCCCCGACCTGACCGACCACGACTGGCTGTACGGCGGCGACGGCAAGGCCATCACCGCCTCGATCCAGGGCGGTCGGCAGGGGGTGATGCCGCCATGGGCCAGCCTCGGCGCGGACAACGTGAAGAACCTCGCGCAGTACGTGCTGAGCCTGTCCGGCTCGCCGCACGATGCCGCCAGGGCCGCCGCCGCCAAGCCGCTGTTCGCCACCTGCGCGGCGTGTCATGGCGCCGACGGCAAGGGCAACCAGGCCATCGGCGCGCCGAACCTCACCGACCGCATCTGGCTGCATGGCGGCAGCGTCGCCGACATCGAGAAGACCATCGGCGGCGGCCGGCAGGGCCACATGCCGGCCTGGAGCCCGCGGCTCACCGACGACCAGATCCACGTGCTGGCCGCCTGGGTCTACCACCTGTCGCACGAACACGATGTCGCCGCACGGTAACCACGCCGACACCGCCGCATCGGCCTGGTATCGCCAGCCGGTGCTGTGGCTGGGCGTGGCCGTCTTCATCGCCTCGCTGGCCGGCTGCGTGTGGATGATCGCGCTCAGCGTGCGCCACGCCGACACGCCGCTGCAAACATCGCACAAGGTGTTCGACGTGCCGGTGAGTTCTGACAGCCGGCACGCGCCCCGATGAACGCGCACGCGGCCTGGGCCCACCCGCAACTCGCCGGGCAAGTATTGCGTACCCGCACCGATGGGCGCAGCGAGATCGCCCTGCGGGTGGAATCGCTGCAGGACGCGCGTCAGGTGCTGCGGCTGGAACAATGGATACGCGCGCTGCCCGGCGTGCAGCGCGTGGCCATCGACCCCACCGCACGGCGCGTGCGGGTGGTGTGGGACGCCGAACGCACCTCGCTGCCGGCCCTGCTCGACGCGTTCGCCGCGGTACGCTGCGCGGCGCAGCCGTTGCAGCGCGACAGCATCGACGATGCCGGCGCCAGCCAGACCCACGATGCGCTGAAACGCCTGCTGGTGGCCGGCATGTGCGCGATGCAGGTGATGACCTACGCGTTCGTGATCTACATCGGCGCGGTCGATTTCGTCGACTTCACCACGCGCGGCCTGTTCCGCTGGCTCGGGCTGATCTCGACCCTGCCGGTCGTGCTGTACGCGGCGCAGCCGTTCTTCATCGGCGCCGTGCGCGAACTGCGCGCACGGCGCCTTGGCATCAACCTGCCGGTGGCGCTGGCGGTGGCGGTGGTCTTTCTCGCCAGCCTGTTCGACACGCTGCGCGGCAGCGGCGAGATCTATTTCGATTCGGTGAGCATGTTCGTGTTCCTGCTGCTGGGCGCGCGCTATCTCGAACTGCGCTCGCGCCTTCGCAGCGGCGCGCAAGCCGACGCGGTGATCGACACGGTGCCGCTGCTGGCCAGGCGCCGGCGCGCCGATGGCGAACTGGAAACCGTGGCCGCGATCGTCCTGCTGCCCGGCGATCGCGTGCACATCGACGAAGCCGGCACGGTGCCGGCGGACGGTGTGCTGGAAAGCCCCGGCGTGCAGGTGGACGAGGCGCTGCTGTCGGGCGAGTCCCGCCCGGTGCAGCGCCGCTGCGGCGAGCGGCTGCTGGCCGGCAGCGTGCTGCTGTCCGGCCCCGCCGAACTGCGGGTGGAACACAGCGGCGAGACCACCACCGCCGCCCGCCTGGGCGCCCTGGCCCGCCGCACGCGGCAGGCGCGCACGCGGATCGCCGGCGACGATCCCGAGGTCGGCCGCTTCGTCGGCCGCGTACTGCTGCTGACGATGCTCACCGCGCTCGGCTGGCTGCTGGTCGATCCGTCGCGCGCCTTCGACGCCGCCATCGCGGTGCTGGTGGTGGCCTGCCCCTGCGCCTTCGCGCTGACCCTGCCGCTCACGCTGACCCGTGCGCTCGGCGTGCTGGCACGGCACGGCGTACTGGTCGCCGACACCGCCGCCATCACCACCCTGGCCCGCATCGACAGCGCGCTGTTCGACAAGACCGGCACGCTCGGCGTGCCGCAACTCACCCTCGCACAGGTCGAACCGCAACGCGGCGACAGCCGCGAACAGGTGCTGGCCTGGGCCGCCGCGCTGGCCGGCGAAAGCGCGCACCCGCTGGCCCGCGCGCTGGCCGATACGGCGCGCGGGCACGGCCTGCCGCCACGCGCCAGCAACGTGCAGGTCATGTCCGGTGCCGGCATCAGCGGGGCCATCGACGATCGCCCGCTGCGCCTCGGCCGCGCCGACTTCGCGCTCGAGCCAAGCGACCAGGCCGTACCGGAACCCTTGAAGAGCGCGCTGCTGCTGAGCGACGCGCAAGGCATCGTCGCGGCCTTCCATTTCGCCGAACACCCCCGCGCCGACGCACGCCGCACGCTGGATGCGCTGCGCGCGCGCGGCATCGCGCCGTGCATCGCCAGCGGCGACACGGCGGATCGCGTGGCACCGCTCGCCGCGGAACTCGGCATTGCCGACTGGCACGCGCAGCAGACGCCGGCGGACAAGCTGGCCCTGCTCCACGCGATGCGCGCCCGCGGCCGGGTCACGCTGGCGATCGGCGACGGCAGCAACGACGCGCCGGTCCTGGCCGGCGCGGATGTCTCCGCGGTGCTGGCCGGCGGCAGCGGACTGGCGCAGGCGCATGCCGACTTGCTGTTGCTGGATGGACGTCTGGACGGCCTGATCCACGCGCACACGATTGCCGTACAGGTGCAGCACGTGGTGCAGCAAGGCCGCCGCTGGTCGCTGTTCTACAACCTGTGCGCGATTCCGTTCGCCGCGTTCGGCCTGGTGCCGCCCTGGCTGGCCGGCATCGGCATGTCGCTCAGTTCGCTGGTGGTGGTACTCAACGCGCTGCGCGTCGGCCGCGATGCCGCTGCCGGCTCCGCACCGGACGGCCGGAGACTGCACGCATGAACATCCTTCTGGTACTGATCCCGGTCACGCTGCTGATCGTGCTGATCGCGGTCGGGCTGTTTTTCTGGGCCGTCAACCACCAGCAGTTCGACGACCTGGACAGCCCGGCCATCCTGCCGCTGTTGGACGACCCGGCCGTGGAGCCGGCCGACCCGAAGCCGGCTGCGCCACCCGCTGCCGACACGGCAGACATCGACGCACCTGATTAGTGTCGAAACTCCGCCGGGAAGTGAAACCCATCCCCGTTCGTGCTGAGCGTAGCTCGCGCCAGTGAGCGGAGTCGAAGCACTTCTTCGCTGGCACCCTTCGACTTCAGCCTTATGGCCTACGCCTGTCCTGAGCACGTCGAAGGGCTCAGGGCGAACGGCAGCCTCCTTCGTATCATGACGTAGAGTGGCGGGCAGTGCCCGCCCTACAAGCGGGTCGAACCCGCCCATGTTTGCCACAGATCACCACGCGGTTCCGCTCCGGGTACCGGTAGGGCAAACTGTCGTGATGACTACCCCATCGTTCGATCTGATCGTTCTGGGCGCCGGCTCGGGCGGCATTGCGGGCGCCATTCGTGCGGCACGGCATGGCGCACGCGTCGCGGTGCTCGAACCGCATGCGCTGGGCGGCACCTGCGTCAACGTCGGCTGCGTGCCGAAGAAGGCGATGTGGCTTGCGGCGGAGCTGGCCGAGGCGCAGCCGCTGGCCGCCGAGCTCGGCTTCGATCTCAAGCCCGGCGCGCTGGACTGGCCGGCCTTCGTCGCGCGCCGGCAGCACTACATCGCCAATATCCACGCCAGCTACCGCAAGCGCTTCGACGAGCTCGGCATCACCCTGATCGCCGAGCGCGGGCACTTGCTGGGCAACGGCCGGGTGCGCGCCGGGGCGCAGCAACTGTCGGCGGCGCACCTGCTGATCGCCACCGGCGGCCATGCGCACCGGCCCGATATCGACGGCCATGAACACGGCATCGATTCCGACGGCTTTTTCGACTTGCGCGCCGCGCCGCGCAAGGTCGCGGTGGTCGGCGCCAGCTACATCGCGGTCGAGCTGGCCGGGGTATTGCGGGCGCTGGGCTGCGAGGTGCACCTGATGGTGCGCGGCGAGCGCCTGCTGCGCACGTTCGATCACGACCTCGGCGATGCCCTGCTCGAGGCGATGCGCACGCGCGGCATCGCGGTGCAGTTCGGGCATCGGCTGGATCGGGTCAGCCGGAACGCCGATGGCATCCGCATCCATTGCCGCAGTGGCGATGTCGCCGAAGGTTTCGACAGCCTGCTGTGGGCCGTGGGCCGGCGGCCGAGCGTGACCGGCTTCGGCCTCGAGGCCGCCGCCGTCGATCTCGACGCCAAGGGTTTCATCGCCGTCGACGCCTGGCAGAACACCTCGGCCAACGGCGTCTACGCGGTGGGTGACGTCACCGGCGCCCCCGCGCTCACCCCGGTCGCGATCGCCGCCGCGCGCCGCCTGATGGACCGCGTGTTCGACGGCCAACCCGATGCCCGCCTGGATTACCGCAACATCCCCAGCGTGGTGTTCTCGCATCCGCCGCTCGGCACCATCGGCCTCACCGAAGCGCAGGCCCGCGCCGAGCACGGCGACGCGATCAAGATCTACACCAGCCGCTTCCGCCCGATGCTCGGCGCGCTCGCCGGGCACCCGGAACGCTCGTTGATGAAGCTGATCTGCGCTGGCGACGACGAGCGCGTCATCGGCCTGCACCTGATCGGCCC
>DATKVA010000073.1:0-2252 GCA_035530315.1 Rhodanobacter sp.
CCGCAAGGTCAAGGGCACCATCCACTGGGTCAGCGCCGAACATGCGGTCGCCGCGGAGGTGCGGCTGTACGACCGCCTGTTCAGCGTGCCTGCGCCGGACAGCGAGGAGGACGGCAAGAGCTGGCTCGACCACGTCAACCCGCAGGCCAAGCGCGTGGTGCGGGCATGGCTGGAGCCGGCCGCCGCCGCGGTGGCGCCGGAGCAGCGTTTCCAGTTCGAGCGGCTGGGTTACTTCGTGGCCGACCGCGTCGATCATCGTGTCGCGGCGCCGGTGTTCAACCGCACCGTGACTTTGCGCGATACGTGGGCGCGGCAGGCCGGCCAGTAGGCGGGAGTCGATGAGCATGCTGCCATTGCAGATCCATCTCACCCTGCCGCCGTGGATCGGCGATGCCGTCGATGCCGAGCGGCGCTATGCCGGCGATGAGGAACGCGTCGCTCTGGCGATCGCGCTGTCGCGGCACAATGTCGAGCACGGTGGCGGCGGTCCGTTCGGCGCAGCCCTGTTCGACGCCGACAGCGGGCGCCTGATCGCCGTCGGCGTGAACCGGGTGATCCCGCAAAGCTGCTCGGTGGCCCACGCGGAAATCATGGCGCTGATGATCGCGCAGCAGCGCCTGGGCCGATATCGCCTGAACGAGGACGGCGGGCGTTTCGTGCTGGCCACCAGTGCGCAGCCATGCTGCCAGTGCTACGGCGCCACGGTCTGGGCCGGCATCGACGAGCTGCTGATCGGTGCCCGTACTGAAGATGTCCAGGAATTCACCGAATTCGACGAAGGCCCGCTGCCGGCCGACTGGATCGGCGAACTGGCACGCCGCCGCATCGCCGTGCGACGCGACATCCTGCGCGACCAGGCACGCACCGTGCTGGCCGCCTACGGCGCCAGCGGCGCAGTGTATTGAGTCGCCTGCGCGCCACGCTGCCGTTGATCCTGCTGCTGCTGGCGGGTATCGCGCTGTTCGCCTCCGGCTCGCTCGACCGCTTGAGTCCGCACGAACTGATGGCCCACCAGAGCCAGCTGCAGGCGCAGATCGCCGAACATCCGTGGTTGACGCGGCTGGCCTATATCGGCCTGCTGACGCTGACCGTGTCCACCGGCATCCCCGGCACCATCGTGGTGATCTTCGCCGGCGGCTTCGCGTTCGGCGTGGTCGACGCCACGCTGATTTCATCGGTGGGCCTGACACTGGGGTCGCTGATCCTGTATCTGGCCAGCCGCTACGCCTTCGGCGCGGGCCGCCGGCAACCGCCGGCGGTGGTGGCCCGGTTGCATCACGGCTTCGAGCGACACCCGGTGAGTTACACGCTGTTCCTGCGGTTTTTCCCGATGGTGCCCTTTGGCGCGGTGACCGTCGGACTGGCCTGGCTGCGCTGCCCGCTTTGGCTGTTCCTGGGCGCCAGCTGGTTCGGCGGCACCGTCATGCTGATCTTCGAGACCTCGGTCGGCGCCGGCCTCGGCAATGCCCTGAGCCAGAGCACCACCCTGGGCGCAGGCCTGCTGATGCATCGCGAAGTGCTGCTGCCGCTGGGCGGGCTCGCGCTGCTGGCGCTGCTGCCACTGCTGATCGAGCGGATCACCCGGCGACGTCGGCAGGCAGTGCGGCCCGACGACTGACTCGACACGCGCTGGACAGGCAGTATCCTTGCGACGACGATCCCGCTGTTGCCCACACCGGCGCCCCGTCGCGGTAGCTTCCTGCAGCGATCCTGCCCGTCTGGATGGCCACGCGCGGCGATCTCGATCACTGCCCTCGAACCCGGAGCCGCCGATGAAAGCCCTGAGCCTGTTGCTGCTGCTCACCGTCGGTACGGCTGTCGCCCGCCCTGTCCCGGCCGCTGCCGCCGATTTCAGCGTGCTGCAACACCACCCGCTCGGCGGCAGTGGCGGCTGGGATTACCTCAGCCTCGATCCGGCCTCGCACCATCTGTTCATCGCCCGCGACGACCGGGTGATGGTGGTCGACACCGCCAGCGGCAAGCTGCTCACCGAGATCCCGGGCATGCAGCACGCGCACGAGGTCGCGCTGGCACCGGCCCGGCATCGCGGCTACGTCAGCAATGGCCGCGGCAACAGCGTCAGCGTGATCGACCCGGATGCGCTCAAGACTCTCGCCCGCATTCCGGTCAGCGGCTCGAACCCCGATGCGATCGTCTACGATCCGGCCAGCGGTCACGTACTGACGATGAACGGGCGCAGCGATACGGTCAGCGTGATCGATCCGGACGCCGGCAAGGAAGTGGCGACCATC
>DATKVA010000074.1:0-22659 GCA_035530315.1 Rhodanobacter sp.
GTGCAGGTCAAGACCTCGGACGAACCGTCCAAGTACGGTCTGCCGCCCGCGCAGTTGCCTGCGTTCCTCGACGCCCTGCGCGAATACGGCACCTTGCGCGTGCGCGGCCTGATGACGCTGGCGATTCACTCCACCGAGGCCAATGAAGTGCGTGCCTGTTTTCGTCTGCTGCGGGCATTGCGCGACCAGGCGATGGCGCAAGGGCATGCCCTGCCAAGGCTCTCGATGGGCATGAGCGACGATTTCCCGCTGGCGATCGCCGAAGGCGCCACTGAAGTGCGTATCGGTTCTGCGATTTTTGGCGCACGCGCTCCCGCGACGGATAGGTGACGCCTGTCCAGGCCGGTCGATCCAGCCCGCAGGCAATGCGGGCAGTTCCCCTTCCTGTCCTGAACTGATCGAAGGGTTCGGGACCAGCGGTGGCGTTGGGGGGTTTGTGCGCCGGATCAACCGCTTGTCCGGGTAGAGCGGTGCTCCCTGGAGTCTGCTCACGGTTTTGGAAACGACACAGTCCAGTTAACTTCAATCGAACATACGAGCGGCGCCTTCTTGTTACTTTCACATCTTGGTCACGTCATCGGCTCTGCAGGCGACCAACCCCGCGAACTCTGGGATTCCCCCGCATGCCAATCAAGCGACTGACTGCACTGGCCGTTTTTTTCATGGTGCTGCTCGCATCAGGGCCGCTGTACGCCGGTACCGGCAAGTTCGTCGATTTTCCGCTGAGCGCGAAGGCTGCACCGCAGCCGCTGAGTCAACTGCCGGTTTTCAATCCTTCGCCGATGTTTGCGCAGGCGTCCGTTGCCGGACATTTCGGCATGTTGACCACGGGCAATTCAAAGGTTGCCGTGGCCGATGCGACGGGCGACGCCTCCAGCGCACAAGTCGCCGGGGACAGGCAGGCCCCGGTCGTCGGCAACGTCACCGATCTGCGCAAGGCGCTGATCGCGCTGGCGATGCAGCTGCGTGATATCCGATATGTACGCGGTGGGCATGACCCTTCCACCGGCTTCGACTGCAGTGGTTTCGTACGCTATGTGTTTGCCCATGCCGTGGGCATGCAGCTGCCGGCCAATTCCGCCGCACAGTTTCTGGCCGGCCTCAAGATCAAGCGCGCGGACATGAAACCAGGTGATCTGGTGTTCTTTCATACCCATGGCAGACGGCGCATTTCGCATGTGGGGATCTACATCTCCGATGGCCGGTTCATCCATTCGCCAGCGACCGGCAAGTCGGTGGAGATTTCCAATCTCGACAATGCCTACTGGGCCAGGCACTTCGTGGGCGCCAAGCGACCGGAAGCCCTGGCGCTGGTCGCGCGCGACGGCTGAGGCAAGCAGCTCTCATGCCGTGGCATTCGAAAGCCGCCGGCAGGCGGCTTTTTGGTGGACGGGGTTCGCCTTGCACGGCATGTTGCACCCACCATGCAGGTGGCGGATGAACGATTCTCCGCGATCGTGGTCAGCGTTCGGTCATTGCCGCTGCAGCAACCATCGTGTTCGATGACCGTTCCGACCGCCCTCGCCGATGGCGAGGGCGGATCACAATCGCTACGCTTGCCGCTTGTACTCCGGAAACAGCCTGATGCCTTTCAATCTGCCACCTGTGACGCGCAATCTGCTGATTGCGAACTTTGCCGTGTTTCTGCTGCAACAAGTGCTGGGCAACACCATACTGCAGTATTTTGCATTGTGGCCGTGGGGGCCGGACCACATATTCCAGGTGAGCCAGGGCGTGGTATCGATCGGCTTTCGGCCGTGGCAGGTGGTCACCTATGCATTCCTGCATGGCGGATGGACCCACATCCTGTTCAACATGTTTGCGTTGTACATGTTCGGTGGGACGATCGAGCGCACGTTCGGCGCGCGCAACTTCACCATCTACTATTTTGTCTGTGCGATCGTGGCCGCCGTGGCCCAGTTGATCGTGGTGCAGTGGTTTACCCATGGTTTCTATCCCACCCTCGGGGCTTCGGGCGCGATCTTCGGTCTGCTGCTGGCATTCGGCATGCTGTACCCACACGAGAAGGTCATGCTGATCTTCCTGCCAGTGCCGATGCCGGCATGGCTGTTCGTCACCGGCTATGCCGTGGTGGAACTGGTGATGGGCGTGACCGGGACCGAGGCTGGCGTGGCCCACTTCGCCCATCTGGGCGGCATGCTGGGCGGCTACGTGCTGATCGAGTACTGGCGCGGGCGGCTGCCGTTGAAGCCGAAACGGCGCCTGCTGCGCTGACAGGAAACGGTGACCGCACCCTGTGGGAGCGGCTTCAGCCGCGATGCTTTTGGCTTGGTCAGAACAAGAGCATCGCGGCTAAGCCGCTCCCACAGGGTGTGCTGCTACCGCAGTGCGAGGAAATCCGCGCTGACCACGAAACGCACGGCATCCAGCCGCAGGCGCGATTGCGGCAGAGCCTCCAGCAGCTGGGATCGCTCATCGCTGATGGCGGCGATTTCCGTTTCGCTGATCGAGGGGTTCACCGCACGCAGCGCGAGCAGGCGCGACAGCTCGCCGTCCAGTGTTGCGGTGGCCAGGGTCAGGGCCTCATTGATGCCGGCCTGCCCGCGCACACTGGCGAGCGCCTCGGCCTGCTGCAACATCGGCGGCACCAGCTTGCCGAGAAATTTGCGGTAGCGCGCCACTTCGATCGTGCGGGTGGCGGCCCGGCGCACCGACGCCTCGCTGGGCCGGAAATCGATGCGCTCGGCCAGTTTGGTGTCGACGGTGACGACGATCGGCATGGGCGGCAGGAAGCGCTCGACGTCCAGGCGGCGGTCGGCCACGCATTCGAGCACATAGACCGCCTGCAGCAGTGCGGTACGCGGCGGCAGTTCGTCGTCCACCATGAACGTGGCATTGCCCTGCTCGCCGGACAGCGCCAGATCCAGTGCGCCGGCTACCAGCGGATGGTCCAGCCGCAGCAGCGGCAGCTCCTCGCGCGCCAGCGCCACCTCGCGGGCAAACGTGACCGACTGCGGGCCTTCGGCAAAACCGGGCAGGGCATCGGTGGCCAGGTATTGCGGGTCGAGCAGCAGCACCTGATTGCCGAGATCCTCGGCGTGGATGCCGAACGCCTCCAGCAGACGCTGCACGAAGGCATCGCGGCCGGGGTCCTGATCGTCGCGGGCAAATGCCTGCTGCAGCTCGTCGGCGTGTGGGTCGCGGCTGGCGGCAAGTTCCAGCAGGTGGTCGCGGCCGGCGCGGATAAGTTCGGCCATTTGCTCGTGGCTGGCGCGGGTTTCGGCGAGCAGCACGTCGAGTTCCTGGTCGCGGTTGTCCTTGCCGCGGGCATGCTCATCGGCCAGCCGGGTCAGCGGCTCGCCGAAGCGGCGCAGCAGTTCGCGGCCGTCCGCCGGGCTGCTGCGGAACGCATTGACGCCTTCGTCGTACCAGCGCGCCAGCACGTGTTGGGCGCTGTCGGCCACGGCGAGGATATGGATGCTGATGTCGTGCTTCTGGCCGATGCGGTCGAGCCGGCCGATGCGCTGTTCGAGCAGGTCCGGGTCGAGCGGCAGATCCCACAGGATCAGGCGGTGCGCGAACTGGAAGTTGCGCCCTTCCGAACCGATCTCCGAGCACAGCAGCAGGCGTGCGCCATCGGGCTGGGCGAACCAGGCCGCGTTGCGGTCGCGCTGGACGATGCCGAGGCCTTCGTGAAAACGTGCCAGACCGACGCCGCTGCGGGTGCGCAGCACCTCTTCCAGTGCCAGCACCTTGGCCTGGCTGCGGCAGATCAGCAGGAATTTGTCTTGCGCATGACGTTCGAGCAGGCCGAGCAGGGCGTCGACGCGCGGGTCGGTGGTGTAGTCGACTTCGATCAGGGCCGGTGGCTGCTGGATGTCGGCGTGGAATTCGGCCAGCAGCGACTGGCGGGTGCTCTCGGCGAGCGTATCGGCATCCAGCAGGTGCCATTCGGGGGCGCGTTGGGGAAAACCGCCGATGCTCGCACGACGATTGCGAAACATCGCCCGGCCGGTGCCGTGGCGGTCGATCAGGGCCGCCAGCAATGCGCGCGCGTTGCCGGGTTTGTCTGATTCGGCCAACTGCGCGGCGAGTGTCTCGTCGCCATGGAATGCCTCGGCCAGGGCGGCGCGCTGGGCATCGTCCAGCGGCTTGGCATCGAGTAGCCGGTCGGCGATGCCGGATAGTGCCTGAAAGCTGTCGGCTTCGGCCAGGTAACCGTCCAGGTCGTGATAGCGCTGCGGGTCGAGCAGGCGCAGGCGGGCGAAGTGGCCGCTGCGGCCGAGCTGTTCGGGCGTGGCGGTCAGCAGGATCACGCCGGGAATGGCCTCGGCCAGCCGCTCGACCATCGCGTAACGAGGACTGACCGCCTCCGGCGACCATGCCAGGTGGTGTGCCTCGTCGACCACCAGCAGATCCCATGGCGCCTGCAGCAGTTGCTGCGCGTATCTGGGCGAATTCTCGAGAAAGCCGAAGTCGGCGATCACCAGCTGCTCGTCCTCGAACGGGTTGCTGCCCTCGCCGGCCGCTTCCCCGCCAGCTGCCTCCTTGCCGGCGGATTCATTGCTGGATTGGGCCAGTGCCTCGCAGCGCTCCTCGTCGTAGATCGCGAAGCTGAGGTTGAAACGGCGCAGCAGTTCGACGAACCACTGGTACACCAGGGTGTCGGGCAGCAGCAGCAGCACGCGCGAGGCGCGCCCGGTGGCGAGCTGGCGGGCGATGATCATGCCGGCTTCGATGGTCTTGCCCAGGCCGACTTCGTCGGCCAGCAATACCCGTGGCGGGCGCCGGACTGCAGCGATGCCGGCGACGCGCAACTGGTGCGGCACCAGGCCGATGCGTGCGGCGGCCAACCCCCATGACGGCGAGCGGCGTGCCTGCGCACGCCGCTGCATGCCTTCGAGACGCAGCTCGAACTGCGCCACCGAATCGGTGCGTCCACCGATCAGCCGGTCGTCGGCCTGGCTCACGCTCTGTTCGTCGTCGAGCTGGCCTTCTTCCAGTTCGCGGCCTTCGCCGCGATAGATCAGCAGATGGTCGCGAACCTCCACCCGTTCGACCAGAAACGCGAGGCCCTTGCCGGCCACGCGTTGGCCGGCGCGGAACTCCGCGCGCATCAGCGGGGCGGAGTCGATGGCGTAGGGACGCAGCACGCCGGCCTTGGCGAACAGCACCTGCACCCCGCGCCCTTCGACGCGCAGCACGGTGCCCAGACCGAGCTCGGGCTCGGCGGAGGAGATCCAGCGTTGACCAGGTACGAACATTGCTCAGCCGTATTGCTTCAAGGGTCGACAATTATCCGCCCCACGGCGTCCGGTGGGAACCGCGGGCTTGCGTGCCCCTCCCTGGAAGCGGGTGCTCCGGGTGCCTGTAGCCGCGCCCAACGCAGCAGGGCCCCGCATGTTGCTGCGGGGCCCTGCTGGTTCGACTCTGCCGGCTGGCCGGATGCGCACCAACGATTCAGCGCGCAGGGACAGTCGGTGGGTACGGGCGGCTTACCAGATATTCACCTGCTTGTCGGCCGGCCGCACCATCGCATCGCCCGGCTTGCACTGGAACGCTGCGGCGAACGCCGGCATGTTGGATGGCGCGCCGATCGCCCGCAGCGAGGCAGGGGCGTGCGGATCGGTGTTGAGCTGCAGCAGTGCCTGCTTTTCGCGGATGCTGCCGCGCCAGACGCGAGCCCAGTTCAGGAAGAAGCGCTGGTCCTCGGTATAGCCGTCGAACTTCTTGCCGGCTTCCTCGGGGTTCTTCTTCAGTGCCGTCTGCAGTGCGTCGTAGCTCACATTCAGGCCACCCAGGTCGGCGATGTTCTCGCCGAGGGTGAGCTTGCCGTTGACGTGCGCGTCCGGCTTGTCCTTGATCGGCGTGTATGCGTCGAATTGCTGCACCAGTTTCTCAGTACGCGCGTCGAACTTCTCGCGATCGGCCTTGGTCCACCAGTTGACCTGGTTGCCGTCGCCGTCGAACTGGCTGCCTTCGTCGTCGAAGCCATGGCTGGACTCATGGCCGATCACCGCGCCGATGCCGCCGTAGTTGATCGCGTCGTCGGCTTTCGCGTTGAAGAACGGCGGCTGCAGGATCGCGGCCGGGAAGTTGATCGTGTTGTCGCTCGGGTTGTAGTACGCGTTGACCGTCTGCGGGGTCATGCCCCATTCCTTGCGATCGGTCGCCTTGCCGATCTTGGCGATGTCGTAGTCGTAGTTGAACTTCGCGGCGGCCTCGACGTTGGCGTAGTAGTTGTCGGGCGTGATCGTCAGGCCCGACCAGTCGCGCCACTTGTCCGGATAGCCGATCTTCGGCAGGAACTTGTTCCATTTGTCGATCGCCTTGGCCTTGGTTTCGGGGCTCATCCAGGCGAGGTTCTCGATGCGTGCCTTGAGCGCGTCACGCACGTTGTTGACCAGCTCCAGTGCCCGTGTCTTGGCTTCCGGGGTGAACTCCTTGGCGACGTAGAGTTCGCCCAGCGCCATGCCCATGGAGTCGTTGACCGCCCGCAGCACGCGCTTCCAGACCGGCTTCTGCTCAGGGGTGCCGGACAAGGTCTTGCCGTAGAACGCGAACTTGTTGTCCTGGAAGGCCTTGCTCAGGTAGGGCGAGGCGTCGTCGATGGTGTGAAAGCGCAAATAGGCCTGCCATTGCGAGACCGGCGCCCGCGCCAGCAGCTTGTCGAACTCGGCGAAGAACTTCGGCTGCGACAACGAAAAGCCCTTGTCGATGGTTACGCCCTGTGCCGCGAAGAATTTCTCCCAGCCGAAGTGCGGGGTGACCTTGTCGGCTTGCTTGACGCTGACGAAGTGGTACTGGTTGTCGGGCTTGCGCAGGTCGACCGGAGCCAGCGAGGCCTTGGCCAACTCGGTCTCGAATGCCAGCACCTGATCGGCCTGTTTCTTGGCGCTGGCAGCGGACACCCCGGTCAATTCCAGCGCCTTGGCAATGTAGCCGAGATAGGCGTTGCGGATATCCTTGTATTTCGGATCCAGGTAGTAATCCCGGGTCGGCAGGCCCAGGCCACTCTGGAAGGTGTAACCGATCTGCCTGTCGGCATGCTTGAAGTCGGCGCCGGAGCCGAAGCTGAATACCTGCATGTCGCCATGGGCAAAACTCTTGTCGAGGTAGTCGACGACCTGCTTGCCGTTCTTCAGCCCGCTGATGGCATCCAGCTTGGGCTTGATCGGGTCGAAGCTGGCTTTTTCGATGGCGTCCTGGTTCATGCCGGACTGGTACAGCCAGCCGATTTTCTGCTCGATCGAACCGGGCTTGGCCTGCGCGGCGTTCTTGGCGGCATCCTCGACGATCTTGTGCTGGGTATTGAGGCTGTCTTCGGCGAGCTTGTCGAAGGCGCCCCAGCGGCTGCGGTCGGGCGGGATTGGATTGGCGGCAACCCACTTGTCGTTGACGAAGCCGTTGAAGTCCTGGCAGGCATTGATGTTCTTGTCCAGTTCGCTGACATCGAAGATGCCCTTGCCGGCATCGACGGCGGCAGTCGTGCCGGCGGCGGCCGGGGCCGCGCTGGCGCTGGGTGCCGGCGTGCTTGCCGGGGTCGCGGACTCCTGCTTGCCGCAGGCGGTGAGCGACAAGGCCAGGCTAACTGCCAGGGCCAGTGGCTTCAGGAATGGCTTGGACATGGATTTCCCTCTGTATGTTTTTGCCGGTGCGGCGGGTCATGGGCGATGTTCACAGGCCGCGAGTCAACCTAGCAGCCTGGGCGCAGCCATGCCGGGTCAAGCTAGGTCAAACGTCATGGGGCAAACAGTGTCAAAGGTCAGGGGTGCCCGCCGCCGGCAACGGCGACGAGGGTGACGCAGGGGGCATTGCGGCCTGTCCGCCATCCGCAGGCGTGCGGGCGCGCTCCGGCGGCGGGCGGACAATTCCGCGCAGTCTGGAAATGAATCAAAACAGGAAATTCTCCGGCGGTATCTCGCAGAGAGGCGCTTCTGCCGTTAAAATGCCTAATTTCCAGCACGGCTGCTTTCCATGACCCCCCTGATTTTCGTCACCGGCGGTGTGGTGTCCTCGCTTGGCAAGGGCATTGCTGCGGCGTCGCTCGCTTCCATCCTCGAAGCGCGCGGGCTCTCGGTCACCATGATGAAGCTCGATCCCTACATCAATGTGGATCCGGGCACCATGAGTCCCTTCCAGCACGGCGAGGTCTACGTGACCGATGACGGCGCGGAGACCGACCTCGATCTCGGTCACTACGAGCGCTTCGTGCATACCCGCCTGGCCGGCAAGAACTCGATCACCACCGGCAAGATCTACGAGAGCGTGATCCGCAAGGAGCGCCGCGGCGACTACCTCGGCGCCACGGTACAGGTGATTCCGCACATCACCGACGAGATC
This sequence comes from Rhodanobacter sp., assembly GCA_035530315.1. Taxonomy (GTDB): domain Bacteria; phylum Pseudomonadota; class Gammaproteobacteria; order Xanthomonadales; family Rhodanobacteraceae; genus Rhodanobacter. The sequence continues at coordinate 8,305 of DATKVA010000074.1, forward strand.
AAACACTGCATCCACGAGGCCACCCGCGGCTTCGATGTGGCGCTGGTCGAGATCGGCGGCACCGTGGGCGACATCGAATCGCTGCCGTTCCTGGAGGCGATCCGCCAGCTGCGCATCGAACACGGCCCGGAGAAAGTGGTGTTCATGCACCTGACCCTGGTGCCGTACATCAAGGCTGCCGGCGAGATCAAGACCAAACCGACCCAGCATTCCGTCAAGGAACTGCGCTCGATCGGTATCCAGCCGGACATCCTGCTGTGCCGTTGCGAACAGCCGCTGCCGGAAGGCGAGCGGCGCAAGATCGCGCTGTTCACCAACGTGCCGGAGCAGGCGGTGATCAGCGCCACCGACGTGGACATCATCTACAAGCAGCCGTTGTGGCTGCACAAGCAGGGGCTGGATGACATCGTGGTCAAGCGCCTGGGTCTGGACGCCGGCCCGGCCGACCTGTCCAGCTGGCAGCGCACGGTCGATGCGATGGAGCATCCGAAGGGCGAAGTCACCGTTGCCATCGTGGGCAAATACGTCGAGCACAAGGATGCCTACAAGTCGTTGGGCGAGGCATTGCGCCACGGCGGCATCAAGCAGGAGCGCCAGGTCAACCTGCTGTGGATCGATTCCGAGCAGGTCGAGGCGGATGGCGCTGCCAAGGCATTGGCCGACGTCGATGCGATCCTGGTCCCCGGCGGGTTCGGCAAGCGCGGTTTCGAGGGCAAGGTGCTTGCGGCCCGGTACGCGCGCGAACATCGCGTGCCGTATTTCGGAATCTGTTACGGCATGCATGCCGCGGTGGTGGATTTCGCCCGTCATGTGGCAGGGCTCAGCGATGCCGATTCCAGCGAGAACGACCGCAACAGCGCCAACCCGGTGATCGGCCTGATCACCGAGTGGACCACCGCCAGCGGCGATGTCGAGCAGCGCAGCGATCGCTCGGACATGGGCGGCACGATGCGCCTGGGTTCGCAGGAGTGCCGTTTGAAGGCCGGCACGCTGGCGCGCCAGCTCTATGGCATGGATGTGGTGCGCGAGCGCCATCGTCACCGCTACGAGTTCAACAACCGTTATCGTCAATCGTTCGAGGATCTCGGGCTGGTGATCTCGGGCAAGTCGATGGACGACCTGCTGGTGGAAATGATCGAACTGCCGCAGCAGCAGCACCCCTGGTTCCTGGCCTGCCAGGCGCACCCCGAATTCACCTCCACACCACGTGACGGGCATCCGTTGTTCAGCGGTTTCGTGCGTGCCGCGAGTGAATACAAGGCGGTGCGCGAGGGCGAGCGGCTCGCCGTGAAGGAGTCCGTCGCATGAAGCTGTGCGGCTTCGAGATCGGGCTGGATCGGCCACTGTTCCTGATCGCCGGCCCCTGCGTGGTCGAGTCCGAGCAGTTGCAACTGGAAACTGCCGGCACGCTCAGGGAAATCACCGCACGGCTCGGCATGAATTTCATCTTCAAGTCCAGCTTCGACAAGGCGAACCGCTCATCGGGCGAGAGCTTTCGCGGGCCGGGGATGGAAGAAGGGCTGCGCATCCTGGCCGAAGTGAAACGGCAGATCGGCGTGCCGGTGCTCACCGACGTGCACGAATACACGCCGATGGACGAGGTCGCGTCGGTGGTCGACGTGCTGCAGACGCCGGCCTTCCTGTGCCGCCAGACCGACTTCATCCAGAAGGTGGCGCGCGCCGGCAAACCGGTGAACATCAAGAAGGGTCAGTTCCTGGCGCCGTGGGACATGAAGCATGTGGTGGCGAAAGCCAGGGCCGTCGGCAACGACGACATCATGGTGTGCGAACGCGGTGCCAGCTTCGGCTACAACAACCTGGTGTCGGACATGCGCTCGCTCAGCGTGATGCGCGAAACCGACTGTCCGGTGGTGTTCGATGCCACCCACTCGGTGCAGCTGCCGGGCGGGCAAGGCACCAGCTCCGGCGGTCAGCGCGAGTTCGTGCCGGTGCTGGCGCGCGCTGCAGTGGCGGTGGGCATCGCCGGCCTGTTTGCCGAGACGCACCCCGATCCGGGCAAGGCGCTCAGCGATGGCCCCAACGCCTGGCCGCTGGACAAGATGGAGGCGCTGCTGGAAACGCTGCTGGAGCTGGACGCAGTGACCAAGCGGCACGGATTCCTCGAACATGATCTGTAATCCGTAGGAGCCCGCTCGCGGGCGATGCTCTTGCTTTCGCTTTCGGTGTAGATGAGGAGAGCAAGAGCATCGCCCGCGAGCGGGCTCCTACGACATACAGCGATATCAATCACTCCAACGACGGACGACCATGAGCACACAAATCACCCGCATTCACGCCCGTGAAATCCTTGACTCGCGCGGCAACCCCACACTGGAAGCCGAGGTCACCCTGGCGGACGGCGGCTTCGGTCGGGCCGCGGTGCCGAGCGGTGCCTCGACCGGTTCGCGCGAGGCGGTCGAGTTGCGCGATGGTGACAAGTCACGTTACGGCGGCAAGGGCGTGAAGAACGCGGTGGCCAACGTCAATGGCATGATCGCTGACGCGCTGAAGGGTTTCGATGCGACCGACCAGAAGGGTCTGGATGCGAAACTGATCGCGCTGGACGGCACGCCGAACAAGGGCAAGCTGGGCGCGAACGCGCTGCTTGGTGTCTCGATGGCGGCGGCCCACGCAGTGGCGGCATCGCGGGACGAACCCTTGTGGAGCTATCTCTCGCATGGCAAACCCGGCGCGCTGCCGGTGCCGATGATGAACATCATCAACGGCGGCGAGCATGCCGACAACAATATCGACGTGCAGGAATTCATGATCCTGCCTGTGGGTCTGTCCAGCTTCGCCGAGGCGCTGCGGGCCGGCGCGGAGATCTTCCATGCGTTGAAGAGCGTGCTCAAGGGCAAGGGCCTCAGCACGTCGGTCGGTGACGAAGGCGGCTTCGCGCCGAACCTGCGTTCCAACATCGAAGCGATGGACACCATTCTCGAGGCGATCAACAAGACCGGCTACCAGATCGGCAGCGAGATCCTGCTGGGTCTGGATGCGGCCGCCTCCGAGTTCTACAAGGACGGCAGGTACGATCTGGTCGGCGAAGGCAAGAAGTACTCCTCGGCCGAGTTTGTCGACGTGCTCGCCAGTTGGGCCGAGCAGTACCCGATTGTGAGCATTGAAGATGGCCTGGCCGAAGGTGACTGGGATGGCTGGAAGCTGCTGACCGACAAGATTGGTGACCGGATACAGATCGTGGGCGACGATCTGTTTGTGACCAATCCGGCGATTTTCCGCGAAGGCATCGAAAAGCACATCGCCAATTCGATCCTGATCAAGGTAAACCAGATCGGCACGCTGTCCGAGACGCTGGAGGCGATCGCCATGGCGGATGCGGCGAAATATTCGGCGGTGATCTCGCATCGTTCAGGCGAGACCGAGGACACCACGATCGCCGACATCGCCGTAGCCACCACGGCGACCCAGATCAAGACCGGCTCGCTGTGCCGCAGCGACCGCGTGGCGAAATACAACCAGCTGCTGCGCATCGAAGAGCAGCTTGGTTCCGCGGCGCGTTACGCGGGTCGCCAGGCGTTTCCCAACCTGACCAGCTTGCCGGGCTGAGCGGGATCATCGGCAACCCATGTTGCGCTGGATCGCCCTGGTTCTGCTCTTGCTGCTGATCGGACTGCAGATAAAGCTGTGGTCCGGCAACGGCAGCATGCGTGAGGTCGATGCATTGCGCGTGTCGGTGAAGAAACAGGCTGACGAGAACGACAAGCTGGTGAAACGCAACCAGGCATTGGGTGCCGATGTACTCGATCTCAAGCACGGTGAACAGGCCGTCGAGGCCCGTGCGCGCACCGAGCTTGGCTTGATCAAGCCCGGCGAGACCTTCTATCAGGTGGACGATCAACCGGGCCATGCCGGCAGCGCGTCGCCGGCGGCAAGCGCATCTGCCGGATCGCCATGAAGATACCCATGCCTTGGTGCCTGGTGCCCGCAGCCGGAAGCGGAACGCGGGTCGGTGGCGATTGTCCGAAGCAATACCTGCCACTGGCCGGGCGGGCGCTGATCGAGCACACGCTGGAGCGGCTGGCCGCGCACCCGCGGATCGCCGGTCTGATGGTGGTCCTGGGTGCCGCGGATACTTACTGGCCCGGCATCGCCACGCTCAACGGCAAGCCGGTACTGACCGCCATCGGCGGCGCCCAGCGCAGTGATTCGGTACTGGCCGGACTCGAGGCCTTGCCGGCTGACGTCGCCGCCGGCGATTTCGTGCTGGTGCACGATGCCGCCCGTCCGTGCGTGCGGCAGGCGGATATCGGCAAGCTGATCGACCAGGCCGCCGCCACCGGCGGCGGTCTGCTGGGCGCCCCGCTGCGCGACACGCTCAAGCGCGCCGATGCCGCCTCGCGCAGCCTCGCCACCGAACCGCGCGACGAGCGCTGGCGGGCATTCACGCCGCAGATGTTCCGCCGCGCGGAGCTGACATCCGCCTTGCGCGACGCAGCGCATCGCGGGCTGGCGGTCAGCGACGAGGCGATGGCGATGGAACTGGCCGGTTTCGCACCCTTGCTGGTCGAGGGTGCAGAGGACAATATCAAGGTCACCACGGCCGCGGATTTCGCGCTGGCCGAATTTCTGCTCCAGAGGACCTCGTGATGCGCATCGGTAGCGGGTTCGACGTGCATGCATTCGGCGCGGGCGACCACGTCGTGCTCGGTGGTGTGCGCATACCACACGTGCAAGGCGTGCTTGCGCATTCGGATGGCGACGTGGTGATCCATGCGCTGTGCGACGCGATTTTCGGCGCGCTCGCGCTAGGCGACATCGGCACGCATTTTCCGCCCACCGACGAGCGCTGGCGCGGCGCCGACAGTCGCCAGTTCCTGCGCCACGCGGCGCTGCTGATGGCGCAGCACGATTTCGTACTGGGCAATGCGGACATCACCGTGATCTGCGAAGCGCCGAAAATCGGCCCACATGCGCAGGCGATGCGCGAGCGTCTGGCGGCAGACCTGGAGTGCGACATCGGCCGCATCAGCATCAAGGCCACCACTACCGAGCGACTCGGGTTTACCGGGCGGCGCGAGGGAATCGCCGCGCAAGCCTGCGTGCTGCTGGAACGCGCGTAAGCGTCAGCTTGCCGGGCGGCCCCCGATTGATCTGAATGCCGGTGCGACCGGCGGAGTGTCATGACCGAATCCGAACTTGCCCATGCCCCGCTTCCCTGGGCCTACGATGGTCCGCCGTTGCGGGCACGGCTGCGCAGCGTTCCGGAGGATTTCCGGGTCGAGGAAATCCTTGGTTACGACGCTGACGGTCAGGGCGAACACGTGTTGCTCTGGGTGGAAAAGCGCGGCGCCAATACCGACTGGGTGGCGCGCGAGCTGGCAAGGTTTGCCGGTGTCCCGCCGGTGGCGGTGGGCTTTGCCGGGATGAAGGATCGCCATGCGGTCACCCGGCAGACGTTTTCCGTGCAGATGGCCGGCAAGCCGGATCTGGATTGGTCGACCTTTCCGCATGCCGAGGTCAAGGTACTGGCCGCGACACGACATTCGCGCAAACTCAAGCGCGGTGCATTGCGTGGCAACCGTTTCATGTTGATCCTGCGTGACGTGCAGGGCGATCGGGAGGCAGCCGAGCGGGTGCTTGGCCAGATTGCCTTGCGCGGCGTGCCGAACTATTTCGGCGAACAGCGTTTCGGTCGCGAAGGCGGCAACGTGGCACAGGCCAGGGCGATGTTTGCCGGGCGCCGGGTCGAGCGCGACAAGCGCTCATTCCTGCTGTCGGCCGCGCGTTCGCAGATCTTCAACAACGTGCTGGCGGCCCGGGTCGAGCGTGGTGCCTGGGATACGCCGCTGGATGGCGAAATCTGGTCGCTGGCCGGCTCGCGTTCGTGGTTCGGACCGGAGCCGTTTACCGAGGTATTGGCCGGGCGTCTGGCACGTGCCGACATTCACCCTTCAGGCCCCTTGTGGGGGCAGGGCGAGCCGCCCAGTCAGGCGGAAGCCGGAGCGCTGGAACGCGCGGCAGCTGCGGCCTGCCAGGATCTGGCCGATGGCCTGGTGGCGGCACGGATGGATCAGGAACGCCGCCCATTGCGCTTGATTCCGCAGGACCTGACGTGGCGCTGGCTGGACGGCGATGAGTTGGAGCTGGTGTTCGAGCTGCCGGCCGGTACCTATGCCACCGTCGTCGTGCGCGAGCTGGCGCTGTAGCGGCTTTTGGTAGGAGTTTTCGCCCCGCCTTTGGCGGCGCGCTGTCGCGGAACAAACATGGGCTGCGGCATCATGGAGCGTGCGCGGTAAATCAATAACTTACGTGATGTTTGATGAGAGCGCGCTTGCGCGCGATGCTTTTGCTGTACGCGCATCAAGAGCATCGCGCGCAAGCGCGCTCCTACCGTCACCCCTTCAGCAGCACTACCACCGCACCGGTTCCACCCAGGGCCGGCCGCGCCGAAGCAAACGCGATCACGTCGTCGCGTCGGCGCAGCAGGCGGTCGGTGAGACCTTTCAGTACCGGCCCGGCGGCGCGCGAGCGCAGCCCCTTGCCGTGCACGATGCGGATACAGCGCAGTCCACGCTGCTTTGCCTCGGCCAGGAACGCCACGATGCTGGCCTGTGCGGCGGCGGCATTCATCTGGTGCAGGTCCAGGTCGTCCTGCACGCTGAACTGACCACGCTTGAGCTGGCGCAGCAGCTTCGGTGGATAACCGTCGCGCAGATAACCGAGTTCCTCGCCGACCTCGAGCAAGGCTGGGTCGAACGCCAAGTCGAGCAGATCGCCGGGTACCGCAGCCTCGTCTGCTTCGAGCATGTGCGGGTGCGGTGCCGGTTTCGCCGCAGTTGGCGGCGGCAGCACCGGATCGAGCTGGCGTACCTCGCCGATCGCCTCGCGAAACAGACGGCTATCGTCGTCGGTGATCCGGGCAGGCGATCTTCTCTTCATGTCGTCATGCTAGCCAAAGTCCGCCTGGTTCGCAGGTCCATGTGAAACCCCTGGTGCGCTCGGGTAGACTTCGGGATGGGACATCCGCCATGAGTCCATGGCAGGGGTGTCCGGAATCAGCCTTCAACGGAGCATCATGCGAGTTCTGGTAAGTAACGACGATGGTGTGGATGCACCTGGCATCCGCGTGCTCGCCGAGCGCCTGAGCGCGGTCGGCAAGGTCACCGTGGTGGCGCCGGACCGCGATCGCTCCGGTGCCAGCAATTCGCTCACCCTCGATGCGCCGTTGCGGGTTTTTCCGATGGATAACGGCTATTTTCGCGTGGCTGGCACCCCGACCGATTGCGTGCATCTGGCGCTCGCCGGGCTGCTCGACGAGGAGCCGGACATCGTGGTCTCCGGCATCAACAATTCGGCCAATCTCGGCGACGACGTGATCTATTCGGGAACGGTTTCGGCCGCCATGGAAGGACGATTCCTGGGATTGCCGGCGATCGCGGTGTCGCTGGTCACCCAGGATCACAAGGGTCTGCATTACGAATCGGCCGCCAACGCGGTGTTGCTGCTGATGCAGCGTTTGCTGGTCGATCCGCTGCCTGCCGACACGATTCTCAACGTGAACGTGCCGGATCGGCCCTGGGCCGACATCGAGGGCTTCGAAGTAACCCGGCTGGGTCGACGCCATCGTTCCGCACCATCGATTGCGCAAACCGATCCGCGCGGCCGGCCGATCTGGTGGATCGGGCCGGCAGGCGAGGTGGACGATGCTGGCCCCGGTACCGATTTCAACGCGGTGCATCGCGGGTTTGTTTCGGTGACGCCGATCCACGTCGACCTGACCCGGTTCCAGGCACTGGAGAAGGTCAGCAGTTGGATGCAGGTGTTGAGCGACGACATGGCAGCCAGCCGCAGCACCAGTAATGAGGCCGCCTGAGCGATGACTGTCTATCCGCTGCCGGCTGCCGCGCTCAAGGGGGAGGGAATGACCTCGCAACGCGCGCGCGATCGTCTCGTGACCAGCCTGAAAGAGGGCGGCATTCGGGACATGAGGGTGATCGACGTGATCCGCAGCACACCGCGCCATCACTTCATCGATCAGGCGCTGCATTCGCGTGCCTACGAAAACACCGCGTTGCCGATCGGCCACGGCCAGACCATTTCGCAGCCGTGGGTGGTGGCGCGCATGACCGAGGCGCTGCTGGAGCCGTTCGACGGGCAGCAGGGCTTGCCGCAGAAAGTGCTGGAGATCGGCACCGGCTCGGGGTACCAGGCCGCGGTACTGGCCGCGCTGGTGCCAGAGTTGTTCACCGTCGAGCGAATCGAGGAACTGCTGCGTCAGGCACGTCGTCGTTTTCGGCAGCTCGGCCTGGGCAACGTGCGTACGCGTCACGATGACGGCAAACTCGGCTGGCCGGACGAGGCGCCGTTCGATGCGATCATCCTCACCGCTGCCGGCGACACCGTTCCCACCCGGATCCTCGACCAACTCAGCCCGACCGGCGTGCTGGTGGCGCCCGTGGGTTCACCGAGCCGGCAGACGCTGATCCGGATGCGTGGCGACGGACAGGGTGATTTCATCCAGGAAGAACTGGGGGCGGTCAGTTTCGTGCCGTTGCTGGGTGGAATCGGCTGATGCGGTTGTTTGGCGAGCGTGCCGGACGGCTGTTGCACAAATACCATTGGAGGGCCCAGCCGGACAGCCTGGCTGCCGCCGGGTCTGCCGCGGGCGTGGTGGTTCTGGCGGCCTTGGATACCGACACGCGCCATCGCATGAAAAAGCTGATACGCCTCGGTATGCTGGCGAGCATGGATCGTTATCTTCAACAACTGGCGATGGTTGTCGTCATCCTGCTGCTCGCTGCTTGCGGCACCATGCCAAATTCGGTTTCGGTTGAACCCGTGGATGGCGGCGCATACAGCCGTGCAGACGGCGCAACGATGCCGCCCCCCCGTACCCCCATTCCTGGTGGCTACTACGTCGTGGTGCCGGGCGACACGTTGTATTCGATTGCCTTCCGCAACGGCGTGGATTTTCGCGATCTGGCGCAGTGGAACGCAATTGCCGCGCCCTTCACGATCTGGCCGGGACAACGTCTGAAGCTGTCGCCGTCGGGCAACGCCGGTAGCGCGCACGATGCCAGCAGGCCCGTCCATTCCGCGCCGGTGTTCGTGCCGGTGCGCACGCCGTCCCCGCCATCCAGCGTTGCGACAGCACCGGAGCGGCATGCGATCGCACAGGCGAAGCCTGCCACTCCCGCCAGCAGTGCAGCAGCGGCGGCCACTACCCCTGTGCAGCGGCCGAAGGCCGCGTCGGCGCCGGTCGCCAGCGGAGCTTCGCGAGCGGTCAGCGGGGTGGCCTGGCGTTGGCCGGCCGGGGGCAGCGTGATCACGCGGTTCCAGAGCGGCGATGCGATTCCCGGCATCGAAATTGCCGGCAAGTCGGGTGACCCGGTGCGGGCGGCGGCTGACGGTGTGGTGGTCTACAGCGGCAACGGGTTGGTCGGCTATGGCGAGCTGGTGATCATCAAGCACAGCGACAGTTTCCTGTCGGCCTATGGTCACAACCGCAAACGGCTGGTCAAGGAGGGGGAGCGGGTCACTGCCGGCCAGGAAATCGCCGAGATGGGTTCAACGGGCGCCTCACGCAACGAGCTGGAGTTCCAGATCCGCAAGGATGGCAATCCGGTCGATCCGCTCCGTTATCTGCCGTCACGCTGATGGTTCGTCGAATGTTTCAGGGTGGAACCCGGTCACGGCGCCCGGAGCATGCTTGCAACCCGATCAACCCGGCAAAATGAATCCGGCGACAACCTTGCGGCCTTCGCTGGCCAGCAGGTTGTAAGTGCGTGCCGCGGCGGCGTTGTCCATCACTTCGATGCCGACGCCCTTGCGCAGGAAGCCGGCAAGGAATGCCGCCATCGGAAAGACCTGTCGCTGCCCGGTCCCAAGGATCACCAGCTCCGGCTGAAGCGCCAGCAGGTTTTCGACATGGCTGGCATCGAGCGCATGAGCGTTGTCGACGCGCCAGTGTTCGATCACCCGGTCCGGCGCCAGCAGAAAGCTGTGGCCGAGTTCGCGGTCGCTCAAGGTGATGTTGCCGGCACTGACCCGGCGCACGAACAGGTAGCCTTCGGGACGATTGAGCGACAAATCCATCAGGGCCTCCCTAACTCGGCTCCTAGCGTGGTAAAGCAATTTTCGGTTCGTCGGCGTTGCGGCGGAACAGCACGACCACGTGGCCGATCTGATGGATTTTTTCCGCCTGCGTACCTTCGAGAAGGAAGTCGATCTGCGCCTGCCGCTCGTCTTTGTCGCCACCGGACAGTTTCACCTTGACCAGTTCGTGAATGTCCAGCGCCAGGTTCAGTTCCTTGACCACGGCCGCGGTGGCACCCTTGTTGCCAAGCAGGACAATCGGGCTCAGGTCATGGGCGAGGCTGCGCAGGTAGCGGTTCTGCGAGGAGGAAAGGGCCATGCGACGGTGCTCGATTCGCGGTAAATGAACGGGTAAGGGTATCATGCGGCTTACCTTTGCCCAATCCGTGACCGAAGACGACATGGCCCGCAGCAAAAGCAGTGCCGTATGGCTGCGCGAACATTTCAACGACGAATACGTCAAGAAGGCCCAGGCCGAGGGCTTGCGTTCGCGCGCGGTCTATAAACTGGAGGAATTGATCGCGCATGACCGCCTGCTGAAGCCGGGCATGAACGTGGTCGACCTCGGCGCCGCACCGGGCAGCTGGTCGCAACTGGTGCGCAACCGCCTGGGCGATACCGGCAAGGTGTTCGCGCTGGATATCCTGCCGATGCAGAGTATCGCCGGAGTGGATTTCCTGCAGGGCGATTTCCGCGAGGAGTCGGTGCTGCGCGAGCTGGAGGCCCGGCTGAACGGACAAAAACTGGATCTTGTACTGTCGGATCTGGCCCCCAATATGAGTGGTGTGGCGCTGGCCGACCAGATCCGGGCAATGGATCTGGCCGATCTGGCGCTTGATTTCAGTCGACAGTGGCTCAAGCCAGGCGGGTCGTTCCTGATCAAGTTGTTTCAGGGCGTCGGTTTTGACCAATACTTGCGCAGCTTGCGCGCGGAGTTCACCCGCGTGACGATGCGTAAACCTAAGGCCTCGCGCGCCCGTTCGCGTGAGGTATACGCGCTGGCGGTCGGGCTCAAGCCCTCCGCAGCGCAACCGGGCGAGAACCGTGCATGAATGAAACAGCGAAAAATGTGTTGCTCTGGGTGATCATCGCGGTGGTTCTGTTCACCGTCTTCCAGAGCTTCAATCCGCGGGGGACGGCGTCTTCGGACCTGCCGTACAGCACGTTCGTGCAGAGCGTGGACAGCGGCAACGTGGCCACTGCCACGATCAGTGCCGATCAGCCGGCCACCATCAGTGGCAAGCTGAAGGATGGCAGCGTGTTCCGCACGGTGGCGCCCATGCTCGGTTTTTCCACCAACGCGGTGGTCAAGCAGATGCAGGAAAAGGGGGTCGAGGTTCGCCAGGATCCATCCGAGGGCTTCTCGCTGATCGGGTTGCTGGTGAGCTGGCTGCCGGTTCTGCTGATTGTCGGCGTGTTCATCTGGTTCATGCGCCAGATGCAGTCCGGCGGTGGCGGCCGCGGTGCGATGAGTTTCGGCCGTTCGCGCGCCAAGCTGCAGGGTGAGGATCAGGTCAAGGTCAATTTCAGCGATGTTGCCGGCTGCGACGAGGCCAAGGAGGAAGTCGGCGAGCTGGTCGAGTTCCTGCGCGACCCGGGCCGCTTCCAGAAACTCGGCGGCAAGATCCCGCGCGGCGTGCTGATGGTCGGTCCGCCCGGTACCGGCAAGACCCTGCTGGCGAAGGCGATTGCCGGCGAGGCCAAGGTGCCGTTTTTCTCCATCTCCGGTTCCGACTTCGTCGAAATGTTCGTCGGCGTGGGCGCCAGCCGCGTGCGCGACATGTTCGAGCAGGCCAAGAAGCACGCGCCATGCATCATCTTCATCGACGAGATCGACGCGGTCGGCCGTCATCGCGGCGCCGGTTTGGGCGGTGGTCACGACGAACGCGAGCAGACGCTCAATCAGCTGCTGGTCGAAATGGACGGTTTCGAGGGCACCGAAGGCGTCATCGTGATCGCCGCAACCAATCGTCCCGACGTGCTGGATCCGGCACTGCTGCGGCCGGGGCGGTTCGATCGCCAGGTCGTGGTGGGCCTGCCCGACGTGCGCGGTCGCGAGCAGATACTCAAGGTGCACATGCGCAAGGTGCCGATCGCCAGCGATGTGAACGCGATGACGATTGCGCGTGGCACACCGGGATTCTCCGGTGCCGATCTGGCCAATCTGGTCAACGAGGCGGCGCTGTTCGCCGCGCGCGAGAATGCCCGCGAAGTTCGCATGAGTCACCTGGACAACGCGCGCGACAAGATTCTGATGGGTACGGAACGTCGCTCGATGGCGATGAGCGAAGACGAGAAGAAGCTCACGGCCTACCACGAGGCGGGCCACGCCATCGTGGGTCGACTGGTGCCCGAGCACGATCCGGTCTACAAGGTGACGATCATTCCGCGCGGTCGTGCGCTGGGCGTCACCATGTATCTGCCCGAAGGCGACAAATACAGCATCAATCGCGTGGCGATCGAGTCGCAATTGTGTTCGCTGTATGGCGGCCGGGTGGCCGAGGAATTGATTTTCGGTGCCGACAAGGTCACCACGGGCGCTTCCAACGATATCGAGCGTGCCACCAAGATGGCGCGCAACATGGCGACCAAGTGGGGCCTGTCCGACGAACTCGGACCGATCACCTATGGCGAGGATGAGGATGAGGTGTTCCTGGGGCGCTCGGTGACCCAGCACAAGAGCATCTCCAACGAGACCGCGAGCAAGATCGATGAGGTAGTGCGCGGCATTCTTGATCGTGCCTTTGCGCGCAGCAGGGAGTTGCTGACCGCCAATCTCGACAAGCTGCATGCCATGGCCGATGCATTGCTGCAGTACGAGACGATCGACGCACACCAGATCGACGACATCATGGCCGGGCGCATACCCGGGCCCCCGGCCGAATGGACAAAGACTGCCGCGACCGGTGCAAGCCCGCCACCGCCGCCGCCGAAGGGTGACGCCGGTTCGACGGTGGGGAAAGTCGGGGGGCCGGCCGCGCAGAGTCGTAACGACCTGAAGGACTGATTCGATGTTTGGATCGCCCTTGCGTTTCCCGGGTGCGACCCGGTGCTCTTTTGCGGGTGATGCGGGTCGCGTGCGTATCCTCGGTCATGCCATGTGCCATGCCATATTTGCGTCGTGCAGTAGCATCCGGTCGAATTTTTTTGATGAAAAGTGTTGACGCACGAGGGCGGAGTCTGAATAATTCCGCTTCTTGCTTCGCCGCACCGATGCGCATGCATTGAGGCGGCGAAGCTGGATTTTTTTAAAGTGCGCCCGTAGCTCAGTTGGATAGAGTACCTGGCTACGAACTAGGTGGTCGGGAGTTCGAATCTCTCCGGGCGCACCATTTTTATTCGGTGAGACGGGGTGCTTGCGCCCCGTTTTGTTTTCACGGAGAACAGCGAGGATGCACCATCTCTGCGAAAACAGGTGATTCGGAATCATGGTGTGCTTCGATACGGATTGACTGAGTGCGGAGTCACCCGTAACATTCGAAGGCTTCGATGACTTGAAGTGTTTGAAGGTTCGTTGCGGGGTATAGCTCAGTCTGGTAGAGCGTTGCGTTTGGGACGCAAAAGTCGGGGGTTCGAATCCCTCTGCCCCGACCAGCGATGCGCTTTACTGGTGTTGACTGCGCCTGTAGCTCAACCGGATAGAGCATCGGCCTTCTAAGCCGAGGGTTGCAGGTTCGAGTCCTGTCGGGCGCACCAGTTTGAGGATTTATGGTGGGTGTAGCTCAGTTGGTTAGAGTCCCGGATTGTGATTCCGGTTGTCGTGGGTTCGAGTCCCATCGCTCACCCCAATTTATCAATGACTTATGTGTTCTTCTTAATGAAGAATATAGGGTGCCGGTACACTGGCGGAACACTCAAGTCGGCGCAAAGTGTACCGGACGACCTCCTGAAAATCCCTTTAAAGAGAGCCAGATAGAGCCAAAAACGCCCATGGTGTGTCGGTTTTCGTGCGTGAGTTGTCGTGCGGTGGCCGCCCGTAGTTCTCTCGTGATCGGGGCGTCTCTGTCGGTAAGCGGGATGTAAGAGGGGATGCTAACGGGTATGGCGGGCGCTTCATGGATTGGGGCCGCGTCCTCAACGCTTCCCTTTTAAGTGCATAGCCTTGTGATCTTTTCGTGCGCAGATAAGCCAGAAGCTCCTGTGGCCGCGCGGCGAGTTCCTCAAAGTGGCACGATAAGGTTTGTTCGTGGGATTACTGCGGGCACAACCACTAGTGCGGAGATAAGGGCCCCAGCCGTTTCCTGGGGCCCTCACTCCTCTCCAGTAGGGTTCCTTCCTCTATCCGTATATGTCCCAGAA
>DATKVA010000075.1:0-15316 GCA_035530315.1 Rhodanobacter sp.
CACCCACCGCTTGACACGCTTGTGCTGGCGATGCCGATTTCATGGAAGGGGACGCTGCAGCAGTACGCTGGACGGCTACATCGCGAACATGCCACCAAGACCGATGTGCGCGTCATCGACTTCGTAGACGCCGGCCATCCAGCGCTGTTGCGGATGTGGGACAAGAGGCAACGCGGCTATCGCGCTATGGGTTATCAGATGGCTGAACCTCTCCTGGGAATGTCGTAGCCAATCCATGACAGACCATCACAGAGATGCCGTGATCCGGCTAAGGGTCAGCAACCTGCTGACCAATTTGTGCAACAGCCTGTTGCACAAATTGCCACCGCGACGAAATCCCCAGGAGCAACGCCCCATTGATCGTGGCAGTAGCTGTTCGAAGCGCCCTTGGTCGAGTCAGCAGCGATCAACTTTCGACCGCATCGCACATAACCGCCGATTCCAAATCAAAGCACTCTCGATAGGAGGGCCGCATCGCGGCATTGTTACGCGTCCTACGTGGGCGCCCGCCGCCTTCGGCCGTGCTCGTACTTGTCGGGGAACCTGAACTGGCCACCGCCAGCGCGATTCGTCGCCTCTATCTGGCGGCCGGCATCCCGGATCCCATGGAGGGTGACCGACGTTGGGCATTGACTGAGGCGACTCTGGAAGCGCTCAACGAGGAGTTGCGTATTCCAATCAATTGGTCAGCAACCCGCTACTCAATTTGCGCAGCAGGCTGCTGCCCAATCGATCCTCTGAATAGGGCAGTAAAAGGACTTAAACTTGTCACTATGCGGAGAAGTTTGCTTAACCTTGTCGCCCGCCGTCTTCCGGGCTTCGTTCAAAAGTATAAAACGCATCACAATCAGTCATTTGTAGTCGGTGACATGGTTAAGCAGCGCCGACACAACGGCATAGTTTGTCCGCGTCGCGCATACTTTGGCGTTCGGAGGTAACCCGATGGCCTCAAGATCAAAGTAGCCTCATGCAACCAGGTGTTCTCCTGGAGTCAGTCTTGCCCGTCATTCGCCGAGCCGAATCAACCGATGCACTGCGTCTCGCGAAGCGGCACGAAACGCTCTTGATTCATAGCCCAGTCGGACAACCAGCGCGTGGCCGGCAGCGCGCCCTGTGTACGGGCGCCTTGTTTGACGCCGCGAGCCAGGAGCATCGCGCATAGGATGTGCTCCTACAGGTTGCACGCCTGCGCGCAAGAGATAGGTAACTCGGGCCGCGAAGCGGCACGAAACGCTCTTGCTCTTTTCCCCAAGGTGATGCCAACCATTGGACGGCCAGAGGCGCTGGGCCCCAGCGTCCGCTGGGGTGACGAGCGGGGAGTGGAAGCGTTGCCGGCAACATCAAGTCAGCGCGCGAGCGCCCCATAAGCATCCAGCGCAAGCTGCCGCGACTCCCCCAGATCCACCATCGGCGCCGGATACCCACTGTGCTCGAGAAAGTCGGCATCCCGCCACGGTTCATGCAGCAACGCCAACGGCGCCTCCGCCAGTTCCGGCAACCAGCGTCGCAGATAGCGGCCGTCCGGGTCGAAGCGCCTCGCCTGGGTCACCGGATTGAACACGCGGAAATACGGTGCGGCATCGGCGCCGCAGCCGGCGACCCATTGCCAGCCCAGCGTGTTGTTGGCCAGGTCCGCATCGACCAGGGTGTCCCAGAACCAGCGGGCGCCGTGCTGCCAGTGCTGGCGCAGGTTCCTGGTGAGGAAGCTGCCCGCGATCATGCGCACGCGGTTGTGCATCCAGCCGGTATGCCACAGCTCGCGCATGCCGGCGTCGACCAGCGGGATGCCGGTGCGGCCGTGCCGCCAGCGTTCCAGTACGGCTGGATCCGCGGGCGCCCACGGGAAATCGTCGAAGCGCGGATTGAAGTTGTCGGTCGGCATGCGCGGGAAGTGGTAGAGCAGGTGATGGGCGAACTCGCGCCAGCCCAGTTCGCGCAGATACGGCTCGATGTCGGGGCGTCGTTTCGCGGCAGTCGTGCGGGCGCGACGATCGAGCTCGAAATGGATCTGCCGCGGCGAGATTTCGCCGAAGTGCAGGTGCGGCGACAGCCGCGAGGTGCCATGACGCGCGGGCAGGTCGCGTGCGTGCGCGTAGTCGCCGATGGCGTTGTCGCCGAAGATATCCAGCAACTCCCGTGCACCAGTTTCGCCCGGTTGCCAGCTGGCGGCCAGGCCATCGGCCCAGGCGATGCGCGGCAGCAGCTCGAGCGCCGCCAGCGGCAGGCCGTCCGGCAGCTCGCGCCAGCCCGGCACGGGTGGCACGGGCAGCGGCTCCACCGCCTGCAGCTGCGGGCGCAGGTTGCGCCAGAACGGCGTGAACACCTTGTACGGCTGGCCTTGCCGGGTGGTGACCTGCCATGGCTCGCGCCACAGCGCGGCGTAGTGGCTGTGCACCGCGATGCCGGCCTCCTGCAATGCGCTCTTGATGTGCTTGTCGCGCGCGATCGTGGACGGCTCGTAAAGCCGGTTCCAGTACACCGCGCTGGCGCCGCTGCATGTGATCAACGCGCGCAAGGTCTGCAGCGGCTCGCCGCGGCGCAGGTGCAGGCCGGCGCCGGCATCACGCAGCTGCCGATCGAGCTCGGCCAGCGAGTGGTGCAGCCACCAGCGACTGGCGGCGCCGGCCGACCAGGCGCCGTCGTCGGCCTGGATGAACACCGGCAGCACCTGCGCATGTGCGGCACAGGCCGCGCTCCATGCGGGGTTGTCGGCCAGGCGCAGGTCGCGCCGGAACAGCACCAGTGCCGTGCTCATCGCCTTGTGCCCCGGCGAGGCCGCATCGCGCTCAAAAGCCTAGCAGCGGCTGCAGCGTGCGGGCGACCCAGCCGGAGAACTTCAGCGGGGCATCGGTGGCCGCCACGCAGATGCACGGCACGCCCGGCGAGGTCACCGGCTGATGGTTCGTCTCGCCATCCAGGTCGGCCACGTCGCCGGGGCCGAAATGGCCGAGCATGTCGTCGTAGGCGCCGTCCAGGATCATGGTCAGCTCGTTGCCGCGATGACTGTGCAGCGGCAGCTTGCTGCCCGGCGCGATGCGCAGCAGCATCAGGTCGCCGCCGCCGATGCCACTGGCGCGGATGCGCTGCACCGATACGGCGGCCATCTGGGCCGACCGGTACCGTGCGTCGGGTGCGGGGTTGCTCGGGGAAGAGGACACGTGTCGTTTCGCCCGAAAGGGCGTTGCCTCGGCGACAGCTTGATCTGAACCCATCATACGCATGTTCCCGCCGGGCATGATCGCGTGCACAGCCCACCGAAAGGTGCGCTTCCATCGACGGCATACGTCGACGGGCGGGTTTTGGATGCACCCGCCGGCGGCTCCGCCGCCACGCGTATCGGTGTCGAGCACGCCCGGCGCGTATTCGGCGTAGCGCAGGTGGTGGTTACCGTCGCCGGCGGGCGTCTTCTCGGGCTCGGGCTGGCTGGTCTCGGTCCCAGTGGCGGGCAACGGCACGCCCTGCCCGCAACAACATCGCAACCTTCTCTTAACCCGCCCGATGACAGGCTCAGTGCCTTGAGCAATCTGTCGCAGGAGCCTGCCGCATGTCGCACATTCCAGGCAAGAAACCATTCTCGCTGACGATCGATCTGCTGGCTGACTGGCGCCCATGGGCCGCCGCATTGCCGCCGCCGCGCACCGACAAGGACTGGCGCTTGTTCGGCACCGTCACCTTCAACGGGACGACCGGCGCGCTGGCATGGAAGGCAAGACAATACGGGATAGTCATCGGCAACAGTCAGGTGCGGCGGCTCGGTGTGCGGGCACGGATCCGGATCAGCGAAATCATGGAGTTCGAAAGCCCACCGGGAAGGGAACTCGCGCCCCGCTTCAACCCCCACGAACCCTGGGGCTCGCGCTATCTGGCGGGCCTGTCGGTAAGCCTGGCGCGCTGGTGCGGGTCAACCAAATTGCGGCGCTCCATGACGACCCCCCGACTGCGGCAGCCCGTGCGGATCCGATGACGGTTGCGGATGCTGCGATGATCGGCGATCGACCCGTGCCCTTGTAGCCTGTCGGACTTTGGTCGGTCGGGCTGCGAATCCGTCTGTGCGGTCCAGATTCCCTCCGCTTCTTGGCCCATGGAACCACCATGGGCCAAGAAGCGTCGTAGTCTGTCCTCGCACAGCCGAACTCTCGCCTCGACCACCAAAACCCGACGGGCTCCTAGAAAAAAAGGCATCGTCGAAATTCGCGACGATCCGCCCAGCGGAATTTCGCCCATGCAGTCAGGTGCTGCGCGGCGGCGGACATTCTCGTCGGACCTGCCCGGTGGTTTTCAATTGCCTGTGCCGAAGCCACGGATCGAGCGGCAGGCCGATGGCCATCGGCCTGCCGCTCCATCTTGCGTATTCCTTGTGTTTCCGGTTTGCCTGGCGCAAAGCGATTGCGCGATCGGGCACGCCACGAAGTTGCTGAGCGCGACCCATTTCGGACGTTCGCGCAGCTGAAAAGTGGCGACAAGGCGGGTTCCGTTTCGAACGACGCCATTACCCGCACGATCTTGCGAAAACCCCATGTGCCTTATCTGTTTTTCGGCTTTTGCATTGACAGGATGCGCTACCAAAGTCGTAGAAAATTCGCATGTAAATTCCTTTCATCGTGCCTTCACACGGATGTAATCTTTCAGCCTGAAACGCACGATGACTTCAGATATCACCCTAGTCACTGATGCCTCCAATGCTGCGGCAACCAGCTGGCTATTGTTGTCAGTTCATCCACCAAGGGGAAGCTGCCATGAGACGAAATCCACTGTTCTTCGCCATGGCCGTCGCCATGGGTCTGGCCGTGGCCAGCCCGACTCTCGCGGCGACCACGCACAAACAAAGCGAAGTAAAAGCCCTGCACGCACTGATCGACAAGCAGCAGCAGCAGCTGGATCAGCAGCAGCAGGAGCTGCAGGCGCTGCGTGACAACCTGCAGCGGCTGGAAGGCGAGCAGGTACAGCAGCACGCCGAGCTTGCGAAGGTTGCCGCTGCGCCACCTCCGCCCGCCCACCCCGCTGTGCCGGCCTTCAGCACGGCGCCTGGTGTATCGGTGACGCTGAACGGATTCGTCAGCGCTACCGCGTTTTCCCAGAGCAAGTCGTTTGTCTTTGGCAATGGCCAGAATGCCGAGTTTCCGGTGGTCGGCTCGAAAGGCAGGCTCAGCGGCTTCGACGTGCGAAACACGCGCTTCTGGCTCGACTTCAAGGGTTCCAAGTTCACCGAAAACTGGAGCGGCAGTGGCCATCTCGAGATGGACTTTTTCGGCGGCTTCAATGGCACGGGTGCCTACAGCCAGCAACAGCCGATTCCGCGCCTGCGCCAGGCCTACATGGATTTGAACAATGTCCAGACCGGCAGCACGGTGAGGATCGGCCAGCAGTGGGATCTGATGTTCCCGCTGGACAACGTCACGACCTCGCTCAGCCATATCGCATTCCCGCTTGGTTATGGCGTCGGCATGATCGGTTGGCGCTTCCCCGGTGCCGTGTGGATGCAGGATCTCAACCATGGATCCTCCGGCCCGCAATGGCGGCTTGATCTGGGTGCCTTCGAGGGTTCGTGGAGTGGCCCGGGCGACAACGTCAACTACCTGACCGCGGGCAATCCCGGTTTCCGCCCGCAGCTCGAGGCGCGCTTGCATGTGCAGGACAAGAGCTGGCTGGCCTACGCTGTCGTGCATTACAGCAAGATCGACCTGAAAGGTGTCGACGGCACGGCGGCAACGCCGATCAAGAGCTCGATCGACAGTGAAGGATTCGAGGTCGGCGGCAACTGGCATCCCGGTCCCTGGATGTTCAAGGCCAATGCCTATACCGGCAAGGGCCTGGGCGAGATATTCGGCAACCTGGTCCAGTTCGGTGACATCAGTGAGACAGGCGGCTATCTGCAGGCGGGCTACAGGTTCACGCCCAACTGGAGCACCAACGTGTTCTACGCCTACAGCAAGTCCGACCGCAGCGACGTGGTCCGCTGGCTTGGAAATGGATCGGCTGGCCGGCTGAAGAACCGCCAGGGTGCCGTGAGTCTGCTGTACAACGCTGGCGCCTATGATTTCGGCCTCGAGTGGATCTATGACAAGTTGGATACCACCGACGGCTTGACCAGCAAAACGACCAACGGCAACGAAGTCAACCTCAGCGCGCTCTATCACTTCTAGGAGCGCGGGCGGTAGAAACGTTCGCGGCGAAAAGTCCTCTGCGCGAGGACAGTTTTTCGGCGATTTGCCGGCCCATAGTGGTTCTATGGGCCAAAAAGCGACGGAAAAATGGACCGCGCGGAGGGCTTTGCAGCCCGAATAGCTTCTACCGCCCAGGCTCCTAGTTCACGCAGACATACCCGGTTTGCCTCCAGGGTTTGTGCCAGGCTGCACAAACCCTGGAGACTTGGGTGTACACCCCCTCAACGGAATGGCCGTGATTCGCCTTCACATCCCGATGATGGCGATACGTGCCTGATGGATGCCCGCGGCCAGGCTCCTGGGTCGGCAGGTTCGATCCCGCGCCACGCAGTCATCCGGAAACGACAATGTCCTCATTTGCGCTCTACCTGATCGGGATGATCGTCCTGATCGGTGGCCTCGGCTACACGGCGTGGCTGCTGCATGTATCCGCACCTTGGATCATCGCCGGCGCCGTGGTAACCCTGGGGCTGGGCATCGTCGGTGCAGTCAACCACACGCGGCGACGCGATCCGCCGGCTTGACCGCTGCTGGCGCGAACGGGTCCGGGCGACCAAGTCGGTTTGGCGACTTCACTCCGCTCATCGCGGATCCGCACAGCAGCAACTGACGCGAACCACGTCAGCTCGGCCACGCCCGTGATCGCTTGCCTGCTGACAGCACGCTGGCAGCAGGGGCGGCACAAGCTGTACCTCCATCGGCGGAGGACAAGGGCATGCGCGACACGATCGGATTTTCTGGACTTCAACGGTTTCGTCGAGCGGCAGGCTATCTGTGCGGGCCAAACCAAGATGGCGGCATGAGGACGATGCCATGAAACCGCTTCTGCACCGTGTGCTGATGGCCTGGCGACCGCTGTACCTGCGCGGCCTGCTGCTGGATGGCCTGCCGCCATTGCCTGTGACGCCACCGTCCTCCGATGCTGCACGATACCCGCGGTCGCGCCGCCGGCCGGCAACCGCCGCCGGCCAACACGCGGCCTCTGCAAGCGGCACCTCGTCCACGCTGAATTTCCCGAACAGGAGCTCTTTCATGAACCGTTCCGACCTCACTTTCTTCCATGCGCCGAACACCCGCTCGGGCGGCACACGGGCCTTGCTCGAAGAGCTGGGTGCCGACTACCGGATGCATGTACTCAACTTCAAAAACGGCGAGCAGCGCCAGAGCGCCTACCTGGCGATCAATCCGATGGGCAAGGTGCCGGCGATCCGCCACGGCGAGGCGCTGATCACCGAGCAGCCGGCGGTGTTCTTGTATCTGGCCGATCTGTATCCCGAGGCGAAACTGGCGCCGCCGATCGGCGATCCGCTGCGCGGGCCGTATCTGCGCTGGCTGGTGTTCTACGGCTCCTGCTTCGAGCCGGCGCTGATCGACAAGGCGATGCAGCGCACGCCGGCTGCGCCGTCGACGTCGCCCTACGGCGACTACGACACCATGCTGGAGACGCTGACCGATCAGCTGGCGAAGGGACCGTATCTGCTCGGCGAAACGTTCACCGCGGCCGACGTGCTGTGGGGCACTGCGCTGAACTGGACCACGATGTTCAAGATGGTGCCGGAGCTGCCGGTGATCCGCGCCTATATCGATCGCGTGCTGGCGCGGCCGGCGATGCGGCGGGCGGCGGAGAAGGATGCCGAGCTGGCCGCCGCACAGGCTGCGTGACACGCGAAGGGAGTGAGGGGAAGCGCCGCGCCCCCTGTTTGTCGCCCTCCCCTGCGTGTCGGGGAGGGCCGGGGAGGGAGTGCCGTGCGGCATGCCTTGCATGACTTGTGGTGCTGGCCGTCGCCGCCCGCCTCGGCGATGATCGGCCGATGCGCCGTGCCGACCGCCTGTTTCTCATCATTCACGCCTTGCGCGGGCGCCGCACCGCGTTGCGGGCGCGCCAGCTGGCCGCGACGCTGGGCGTTTCCCTGCGCACGGTCTATCGCGACGTGGCCGACCTGCAGTTGTCCGGTGTGCCGATCGAGGGCGAGGCTGGAGTCGGCTACATGCTGCGCAAGGGTTCGGATATCCCGCCGCTGATGTTCAGCGCCGACGAACTTGAAGCGTTGGTGGTCGGCACGCGTTTCGTGCGCGCGTTCGCCGGTGCGCGGCTGGCCGAGAGCGCCCAGGCGGCATTGCTGAAAATCGAGGCGGTGCTGCCGCAGGAACTGCGCGAGCGTACGGCGCGCTCGCGCATCTATGCGCCGATCTGGCGCGACGAATACAAGGCGGCGTTTGCCGCGCAGATCGATCGCTTGCACGCGGCGATCGAGGCGCATCGGGTATTGCGGCTGGCCTACCGCGACGAGAGCGGCCGCGTCAGCACACGCGAGGTCGAGCCGTTGTGCCTGGCATTCTGGGGCGGCAAGTGGACGCTCGGCACCTGGTGCCGGCTGCGTCAGGATTTCCGCAACTTCCGTCCCGACCGCATCGATGCGCTGGACGAAACCGGCGAGGTGTTCGTGGAAAGCGACGGCCGTGACATGAATGCCTACCTGAAAGCCATGCGCGGTTACTACGCCGGCCTGGAATGACAACAGCCGTATGCCGGAGCTCGTGTGGTCGGTGCTCCGCCATCGTTCGCCCGGCTCGGCTACGCTGGGCGGTATCGGAGATTTCCGCAGGAGTCGAGCCATGTCCACAGGTGTGCCGCCCCCGCTGTTGTCGATCGCTCCGGCCCGATTGCGGCCGACCCAGCTCAGCGTGGGCAAGGCCGAGGTTGCGGCCAAGCGCGCGGAATGGGAGAAGCTTGGCCGAAAGAAGCGCAAGGCGCTGCTCAAGTCGCACTGTTTTCCCGCAGTGCTGGGCCCGGGTCGGCATGTCTACATCGTCGATCACCATCACCTTGGCCTGGCGCTATTGGAGGAGGGTGTGAAGAACGTATCGGTGATGATCCAGCGCGACTTTTCCTGGCTGGAGCCGGCGGTGTTCTGGCGCACGATGGAGTTCAACCGCTGGGCACATCCGTATGACCGACACGGCAACCGCACCGATTACGACGCGATGCCGACCAGCCTGGCGGATCTGCACGACGATCCCTACCGCACGCTGGCCGCGCGGGTGCGTGAGGCCGGCGGCTGCGCGAAGGACGCCATCCCGTACGCCGAGTTCCTGTGGGCGGATTTCTACCGGCGCCGGTTCAAACTGAGCCGTGGAAAGGTCGGTGCCAGGGTGATGCGGCAGGCATTGCTGCTCGCGCACGGTCTTGAGGCGGCCTATCTGCCGGGCTGGTGCGGGGCGATCTGATGAGCGTCAGTCCGGCACCTGCCGCCGCGCCGGCATCGACCCTCGTCGTCGATGTGGTGGCCGGGCTGTCCATTGCCGGCTTGCTGCTGCCCGAGGCGGTGGCCTACTCGGGCATTGCCGGGTTGCCGCCGCAGGCCGGGGTGATCGGGTTGCTGGTCGGCCTGGTCTGCTACGGGCTGCTCGGCGGCAGCCGCTACGCGATCGTCTCGGCCACTTCGTCCTCGGCGGCGGTGCTGGCTGCCGGCACGCTGGCGCTGGCCGGGCCGGAAGGTGCCACGCGTGCCGCGGTGGCAGCCACCCTGGTGCTGCTCACCGGCGCCTGTTTCCTGATTGCCGGCATCGCGCGGCTGGGCGGCCTGTCGCAGATGATCGCGCGGCCGGTGCTGCGCGGCTTCACCTTCGGCCTTGCCGGGGTGATCGCGTTGAAGCAGCTGCCCCACCTGCTTGGCCTGCCTGTCCTGAACGGCGATTTCGTGCCGCTGCTGCTGGCGCATTTGCTGGCCTCGCTCGACCAGATCCAGCCGGTCACGATGACCGCCGGGGTGCTCACCCTGCTGCTCTTGTTCGCGAGCGAGCGGATGCGTTACTTGCCGGGAAGCCTGCTGGTGATCGTGCTGGGGATTGCGGCATCCGGCTGGCTGCAGCCATACGGCGTGCGACTGACCGGCACGATCGACCTTGCGCTGGTGCAGGTGTTGCCGACCTGGCCGTCCGGCGAGCAGTGGCTGCCCAGCGTCGAGCTGGCTGCCGCCTTGCTGTTGATCCTGTATGCGGAGTCGTACGGCGCGATCCGCGCGTTCGCGCTGAAGCACGGCGACCCGGTCCATGCGAACCGCGACCTGCTGGTACTGGGCATCGCCAACATGGTGTCCGGATTGCTGCACGGCATGCCGGTCGGTGCCGGCTATTCGGGCACGTCGGCGAACGAGGCCGCCGGCGCCCGTTCGCGGCTGGCCGGGCTGGTCGCGGCGGCGGTGCTGTTGCTGCTGGTGTGGTTGCTGCTGCGCTGGATCGAACGCATTCCCGTGCCGGTGCTGGCGGCGATCGTGATTCACGCGGTAAGCAAGTCCTGGCGGCTGTCGACGTTCCGGCCTTACCTGGCATGGCGGCGCGACCGGCTGGTGGCGCTGGCTGCGGTACTTGCGGTGCTGGCGCTGGGTGTCCTCAACGGCCTGCTGGCGGCGATCGCCTTCAGCCTGATAATGCTGCTGCGCCAGCTTGCCATGCCGCGCATCAGCGTGCTCGGACGCCTCGGCGACAGCCACGATTTCGTCAGTATCGAGCAGCACCCGCAGGCGGTGGAGCCGCAAGGCGTGCTGATCCTGCGGCCGGAACAGCCGCTGTTCTTCGCCAATGCGGAATCGGTGATGGCGCTGGTGCGCCAGCAGGTCGAGGCGCATCCGCGACGGCACACGGTGGTGCTCAGCCTGGAGGAATCGGCGGATCTGGACAGCACCGCGCTGGAGGCGCTGGCCGACTTTGCCGTGTGGCTGAGCGCTCGTGACATCACGCTGCGTGTGGCACGATTGAAAGATGTCGTGCGCCAGTTGCTGGAACGCGCGGCTTTGCCCCAGCTGCCGCCATCGGCGCTGGATTTCTGGAGTGTGGAGGACGCCGCCAGTGCGTCCGTGGCGACCCCGCCGACAAGAGGATCCGGTCAGTGAAATTGTCGAAGAGCATGGCATGGTTGGGGCTGGGTGCGCTGGTGCTTGTCGGGTCAGCATGGGCCGGGCCGACATGGGCCGGACCAGACGCCGATGCGAGCTTCAAGCATATCTACAGCCAGGAGTGGGCCTGGCGCACCGGCCAGGCCGGGGTCAGCGCATCGGGCGAATCCCAGCCGAACAACGGCCGCCTCGACGATGTCGACGCGGCCAGCCAGCAACAGCGCCTGGTGTACTGGCAGCACGTACTGAAGCAGCTCGATGGCATCGACGTGGCACAACTGTCGCCGGCCGATCGCGTCAACTATGCGGTCTATCGCGAACAGATCGCCAATTTCGTCGCCGATCAGCACTTCAAGAACTGGCAGATGCCGTTCAACAGCGATTCGGCGTTCTGGTCCGACATCGACTACGAGCTCGGCGGCGACAAGCTGCGCACGCCGGACGACTACCGCAGGTACCTCGACCGGCTGGGCCAGATACCGGCGTATTTCGATCAGCAGATCGCCAACATGCGTGCCGGTCTCAACCGAGGCTTCAGCGTACCGCGTGCCGTACTCAACGGCCGCGATGCCTCGATCGCCGCTGTCGCCGAGCTGAAGGATCCGACCCAGAGCAGTTTCTACAAACCGTTCGAGCAACTGCCGGCCTCGATCCCGGCCGATCAGGCGCAAGCGTTGCAGGGTCAGGCACTGCAGCGGATCCGCGACGATGTGATCCCGGCCTACGCGAAACTGCTGGCGTTCTTTCGCGACGACTACGTGCCGCATGCGCGCACCACGCTGGCGGCCGAGGCATTGCCGGACGGCAAGGCCTATTACCGCCAGCAGATCCGCGAATACACCACGCTCGATCTGAGTCCCGACCAGATCCACCAGATCGGGCTTGAGCAGGTGGCGAAGATTCATGCGCAGATGCTCAAGGTCATGCAGGAAACCGGCTTCAAGGGCAGCTTCGCCGGGTTCCTGCAGTTCCTGCGCACCGACCCGCAGTTCTACGCGAAGACACCGGACGAGTTGCTGTGGCGCAGTGCCTGGGTAGCCAAGGAAGTGGATGGCCAACTGTCGAAATTCTTCGGCCACCTGCCGCGCGAACGCTTCACCATCGAACCGGTGCCGGCCGATATCGCGCCGTACTACACCTCCGGCCGCGGTGGCCCGGATGTCTACCTGGTCAACACTTACGATCTCAAGTCGCGCCCGCTGTACAACCTGCCGGCACTGACCCTGCACGAGTCATATCCGGGTCATGCACTGCAACTGGAGCTGGCCAGCGAGCAGCACGGGCAGCCGGCGTTTCGCCGCGAGGGCTACATCTCCGCCTATGGCGAGGGCTGGGGCCTGTACTCGGAGTATCTCGGCAACGAGATGGGCATCTACCGGACGCCATACGAGAAATTCGGCTTTCTCACCTATCAGATGTGGCGTGCGTGCCGGCTGGTGGTCGATACCGGCATCCATCATCTGGGCTGGAGTCGCCAGCAGGCGATCGATTACCTCACCGTCAACACCGCGCTGTCGGCGCGCGAGATCGCCAACGAGGTGGATCGCTACATCAGCTGGCCGGGGCAGGCGCTGTCCTACGAGCTGGGCTACCTGAAGATCCTGGAACTGCGGCACAAGGCCGAGCAGGCGCTCGGCGCGAAGTTCGACCTGCGCCATTTCCACGACACCGTGCTGCAGATCGGCTCGGTGCCGCTGCCGGTATTGCAGCAACGCATCGATCGCTTCATCGCCGAAGGCGGGCCGGAGCCGGACTTTGGCTGCGCCTGCGCGAAGGGCGCGAAGCAACCCTGAACATGCCCGGCACCGATACCATTGCTGCCATCGCCAGTGCTCCCGGCGCGGCCGGCGTGGGCGTGCTGCGGGTATCCGGACCGGCCGTGCCGACGATCGCGCGGACCCTGCTCAGCCGCTCGCCACAGCCACGCCACGCGCATCTGCTCGCGTTTCGCGATGCCGACGGTGCCTTGATCGATCGTGGCCTGCTGCTGCATTTCCCGGCCCCCGCCTCGTACACCGGCGAGCACGTGCTGGAACTGCAGGGCCACGGCAGCGCGGTGCTGCTGGATGCCTTGCTGCGGCGTGTCTGCCAGCTGGGCGCGCGGCTGGCGCGGCCCGGCGAATTCACCGAACGCGCCTTCCTCAACGGCAAGCTCGACCTGACCCAGGCCGAAGCGGTGGCCGACCTGATCGCCGCGCGCTCGCAGGCCGGGGCGCGTGCCGCGCTGCAATCGATGGAAGGCGTGTTCTCGCGCAAGGTCGAGGCGCTGCTGCAGGACTTGATCGCCCTGCGCGTGCACATCGAGGCGGCGATCGATTTTCCGGAGGAGGAAATCGACTTCCTGGCCGATCCGGCGATCGGCCACCGGCTCGACGCCGTGCGCGCCGAACTGACTGACCTGCTGCGCGAGGCAAAACGCGGCCTGCGCCTCAACGACGGTCTGCGCGTGGTCATCATCGGGCGTCCGAATGCCGGCAAATCCAGCCTGCTCAACGCACTGGCCGGCAGCGACCGCGCCATCGTCAACGCCGCCGCCGGCACCACCCGCGACGTGCTGCGCGAATCGCTCAGCCTCGACGGCATCGCGCTGGAACTGGCCGACACCGCCGGCCTGCGCGAGACCGACGACGAAGTCGAGCGCGAAGGCGTCCGTCGCGCGCAGGGCGAACTGCAGCGTGCCGACGTCGCCCTGCTGGTCACCGATGCGGAACATTCAGGCGCCGACCTGGCCTGGTTTGCCGCGCTGCCGCCCGGCGTCGAGCGGCTGGTGCTGGTCAACAAGATCGACCTCGCCAGCACCGCCGCACACAGCGAACAACGCGCCGGCTGCCGCTGGCTGTGGGCTTCGGCGAAAACCGGTGCCGGCCTCGACGCCCTGCGCCACGAACTCAAGCAACTGGCCGGCGCCGGCAGCGGCGAAGGCGCCTTCAGCGCCCGCCGCCGGCATGTGCTCGCGCTCGAACAGGTCGCCGCGCAACTCGACCTCGCCGCCACCGCGCTGCACGCCAACCGCGCCGGCGAACTCGCCGCCGAAGAACTGCGCCAGGCCCAGCACACCCTGGGCGAAATCACCGGCCAGTACACCAGCGACGATTTGCTGGGGGCAATCTTCGGGTCGTTCTGCATCGGAAAGTAATTTAACGTTCATTGCCGTCCAAAGCGGTTCGCTGAGGACATTCAACATGTTGAAATACATGTATTTAGCGTCCTGACAGGTATTTACATGTCCGTTAACATCCTGCTAGATTGACCCCACGGCTGGCCCCACGGATTGTTCTTTGGGACAAAAAGCCTTTCCGTGGGACCAATGAGGATGTGTATGTCGCTCACCGACACTGCGTTGAAGGCCCTGAAGCCGCGGTCAGGAAGACGCTACGAGGTTACCGATCGAGATGGCCTTGTCATTGAGGTCCAGCCCTCTGGTGCGCTGGTGTGGCGCTATCGGTACCGCCTTCATGGGAAGCGGGAGAAGGTCACCATTGGCCCCTATCCCACGGTCGGCCTGAAGCTGGCGCGCGAGATGCGTATGGAGGCCGAAAAGAAGGTTCTCCTGGGAAACAGTCCCGCATCAGAAAAGCGAGAGAGCCACAGGGCTGCGCGCGCAAATGATGGAAATCCCCTCCTGACGTTTGAAGACCTTGCACAGGCTTGGGTCAACACCGTTCTCAAGCCCGCCAACAAGAATTCTCGGCAAGATGAAACCTACCTACGCCGAGACATCTTGCCGAGGCTGGGGAAGTTGAGTCCAAAGAATGTCACGACCGTCGAAGTCTGGAGTTGCATCGACCCTGTGCTGAAGCGAGGGCACGGGCAAGCCGCTCGGCGTATCCGTAGTGTGATCAAACGCGTCTTCGAGTACGCCAACAGCAAAGGTTTGGTCACTGGAAACCCCGCAACGGTGGTTCGCCCCGCGCACATTGCGCCAACCAAGTCGCGGGATCGCACGTTGTCGGACGCCGAGATCGCGCAATGGTTGCCTGCCATCTATACCTCGCGGCTAGCGAGGCCCCACAAGCTGGCATTGCATTTCCTACTGCTCGTGCCGGTGCGAAAAAGCGAGCTGATTCAGTCGCGCTGGGCGTACTTCAACCTCGACGAAGGTCTGTGGGATATCCCCAAAGAGATCGCCAAGAATCGCATTGCTATCCGTCATCAGCTTCCGCATCAGGCGGTTTTGCTCCTCAAGGGTCTGCGTGAGATGGCGGCCGAGTCGGAATGGGTGTTGCCCTCGACCAGAAAGTTAGGCACGGTTCCGAT
>DATKVA010000076.1:0-10169 GCA_035530315.1 Rhodanobacter sp.
CGGATTTGCCCCACGACGTGCTCTACAGGCCGAAGATGGGTTTCAGTGTGCCGTTGTCGGCATGGTTGCGTGGGCCGCTCGCTCAGCGCACCCGGAAAGCGATGCTGACGGGTGCCATTGCCGAATGCGGGTATTTCGAACCGGCCACGCTGGATCGGCTGGTGCAACAGCACATGGCGGGCCGGCGTGATCACAGCGCGACGCTGTGGAAGCTGTTGATGCTGGATGCCTTCTTGCGCCGCATGCAGCAACCCGCTGCCGCTGCCGAGCCGGCGCGCGTTGCCGCGGCCGCCAGAGCAGTGTCATGAGAGGCGGCATTCTGCTGTTCGGGATGCGCACTCACCCGGTGGGCCAGTCGACCTGCACGGACTATTACACCGTTTTCAAATGTCAGCAGGCTGCGACGTGATGACCCTGCCAGCGAGTGATACTGCCGAGGGTGTCATGCCGTCGGTGGATACGGTGGGTAAGGAATCCAACACAGCGCAGCGTGGCGCCGGAGCCGTGCCCGAAGTGAATGGCAAACGCAGAATCCGTCTGCTGGTCTTCACCAGTCTGTACCCGAATGCCGCACAGCCGCAGCATGGCTTGTTTGTCGAGGAGCGGCTGCGACACTTGGTCGATTCCGGCCGCGTGGCCGCGATCGTGGTGGCACCGGTACCGTGGTTTCCGTTCCGGAGTCCGCGCTTTGGGACGTACGCCGCATTGGCCAGAGTGCCACCGCGTGAAGAGCGCCACGGCATTGAGATCCATCATCCCCGTTATCCGGTGATCCCGAAAGTGGGCATGAGCGTCGCACCATCGTTGATGGTTCGCGCACTTCTGCCCGTACTGCGGCAACTACAAGCCGACGGGCGCGATTTCGACCTGATTGACGCGCACTACTTCTATCCGGACGGCGTTGCAGCGGCCCGGATCGGGGCAGCGCTGGGCAAGCCGGTGGTGATCACGGCTCGTGGCTCCGATGTCACGTTGATACCGCGCTATCGGCGACCTCGGCGGCAGATCCTGTGGGCGGCGAAGAGCGCTGCTGCCATTGCAACCGTGTCGCAAACGCTGAAGGATAAACTCGTGGCGTTGGGCGCCGACCCCGCGAAGATCACGGTCCTGCGCAACGGCGTCGACCTCGATCGTTTCGGGCCGCGCGACCGTGCCGCGATCCGTGCCAAACTGACACTTGCCGGTCCGGTCTGGTTGACGGTGGGTCATCTGATCGAACTGAAAGGTGTGCACATTGCCATCGAAGCACTGGCCCAGGTGCCGGATTTGGTCTTGTTGATTGCCGGCACCGGCCCGGAAGAACGCAGGCTGCGGGGATTGGTGGCGACGCTCGGGCTCGACGCGAGGGTGCGCTTTCTCGGTGCCGTCACGCATGACAAACTGTGCGAGTACTACAACGCCGCGGATGCACTGGTACATGCATCAAGCCATGAGGGCATGCCCAACGTGGTACTGGAATCGCTGGCCTGCGGCACCCCGGTGGTCGCAGCACCTTTTGAGGGTGTTCGTGAACTGTTGGATGTGCCCGAAGCGGGCGAAGTCGCGACCGGGCGCAACCGTGACGCGATCGTCGCCGCGGGGTCGCGATTGCGCGATCGTGCGCCGGACCGCGCCGCGACCCGCGCCCATGCCGAGCAGCTCGGTTGGCAGCCGATAGTGGAAGCGCAGTGCGCGTTGTATGCGCGAGTGCTGGCGACGAAGGATGGCGCGCATGTCCGCTGATACGCCCGCGGTGATACTCGGCGCAGGCGCCAACGGCCTCGGCGTTGCACGGAGCCTCGCGCGCGCGCGCGTGCCAGTGTGGTTGCTGGATTCCGATCCGCGACGCCCGGAAATGCACACCCGGGCCGCACAGCGGTTGGCAGTACCCGCCTTGCAGGGTGAGGCGCTGATTGACGGCCTCGAACGGCTGGGTTCAGCGCAATTCTCCGGGTTGCGCCCGGTGTTGTTCCTGACCCAGGAGGAAACCGTCAAGACGGTGTCGCACCATCGCGATCGACTGTCCGCTCTGTATCGTTTCAGCCTGCCATCCGTGGACGTCGTGGACGCATTGCAGCACAAATACGGTTTTCAACGCCTCGCCGAGCAGCTCGGCAGCCCTGTTCCGCCGCTCGTCCATGTTCGCACTCCGGCGGACTTGCCGGCACTGGGGCGCTTGCACTACCCCGTGGTCGTCAAGCCTGGAGAGCGCAACGAGGACTACGGCCGCCGGTTCAAGAAGGCCTACCGGGTTGAAGGCGCCGGGGAAGCCGATGACCTCGTCTGCGGCATGCTCGCAGTGATGCCGGATATCGTGGTGCAGGAGTGGATCGAAGGGCCGGATTCGAACATCTACTTCTGTTTGCAGTATCTCGACCGGCAGGGGCACGCCAGCGCATCTTTCACCGGCCGCAAGATACGTTCCTGGCCACCGGCCGTCGGCGGTACGGCAAGCTGCACCGCCGCGCCAGAAGTCCACGACGAGCTGTCGCGACTCACCGCGCGGTTTTTCCGGGGCGCCGGCGTCATCGGCATGGCCAGCATGGAGTACAAGCGCGATGCGCGCAGCGGCGAATTCCGCATGGTGGAGCCGACCATCGGGCGGACCGACTACCAGGAAGAGGTTGCAACCTTGAACGGGGTCAATCTGCCGCATGCGGCATGGTGTTCCGAGCTAGGCCGACCTTTTCCGGCTCACATCGTGAGCGGGCGGCCGGTCGTGTGGCGGGTGCGCGCCGAGGACGCGCAGTCCGCAGCTTTGCAGGGTGAACGGCTCGCGCAGGGCTATCCGCGCGGTACTCGCGTCGCCGACGCGTTGTGGCGGTGGAGCGATCCGATACCGCGCGTGATGCAAAGCCTGCAACATGTCCGACGCGCACTACGCAGTCGGACTTCCAGGCTGATGCCGCGATCGCAGGCGGCCGGGGGCAAGCCATGAACGCGATCGCCAAACTGTTTTCCCGGCGATTGGCTACCGCGGCGGTCGATCCGCAGCGTGGGTTGGAGGCCGCGGCCGAATGGCTGGCGCGCGCCCAGGATGCCACCGGTTGCGGCGGTGTCAGTGCCTATTACGATGCCGCAAAACGGACGTGGGCGGGCGCGTACCCTGAAACAACCGGCTACATCATTCCGACCTTCTTCCATTACGCGGAAGTCTCGGGCCGCAGCGAATACCGGGAGCGTGCGATCCGGATGGCAGAGTGGGAGTCGTCAATCCAGCTTCCGGATGGCGGCGTGCGTGCCGGCACCCTGGATGCGCAACAAGTCGTGCCGACGATCTTCAATACCGGGCAGGTGCTCGTCGGTTGGCTATCCGCGTGGCAACGCACGCAAGATATGCGTTTTCACGACTCGGCGGTGCGCGCGGCCGAGTGGCTGGTCGCCGCCCAGGACCCGGATGGTGCGTGGCGGCGTTTCGCGTCGCCGTTTGCCTCCCATGCGTTGAATACCTACAACACCCGCGTCGCGTTTGCGCTGGCCAAGGCCGGTCAGGTGCTGGGGGAAACGCGGTATCTGAATGCCGCGGTTCGCAACGTCGAGTGGGCGCTGACGCAGATGCGCCCCAATGGATGGCTGGAGAACAATGATCTCGAAGACAACGACCGGCCGCTCACGCATACGATCGCATACGCGACCCGCGGCATCCTCGAAGTCGGTCTGATCGCCGGCAACCAGGCTTTCGTCGACGCCGCCGCGCGCATCGCAGGAGCCGCCGCGCGAAGTCAGCGCCGCGATGGCGCCCTGCCAGGGCGGCTGGATTCGTCATGGCGTGCCGCAGCACGCTGGACGTGCGTGACCGGCAATGCGCAAATGGCCATTATCTGGCAGCGCCTCGCCTCGGCAACTCGCGATCCTTCCTGGAGACGGGCCGCCGAAAGTGCCAACCGCTTCAACCTGTCGATCCAGGATCTGACTGCGGCCGACGGTGGCGTGCGCGGCGCGCTACCCGGTTCACATCCACGCTCAGGCGGCTATATGAAGAACCGATACCCGAACTGGGTGGCCAAGTTCTGCATGGATGCGTTGATGCTGCAAATGGAAGGTGGCTAGACATGCGCGGCATCGCCTTTGCGTTGATCATGCTCGGGCTGATCCCCTTCGTCGCGATGCGCCCGTACATCGGTTTGCTGGTGTGGTCGTGGCTCGGCTACATGAACCCCCATCGGCTGACCTTCGGCTTTGCCTACAGCTTTCCGTGGGTGATGCTGATTGCCGTCATCACGCTCCTGAGTTTATGGGTCAGCAAGGAAAACAAGCGGATTCCAATGTCGGCGGTCAGCGTGCTGCTGGTGCTGTTCCTGTTGTGGACGGGATTCACTACGTTCTTCGCAGTCGTGCCGGATGTCGCGTCGCATCGTTGGCTGGAATTCGCCAAGACTCTCGCGATGGTGTTCGCCACCCTGATCCTGGTGAATACCCGCGAACGCATGCACTGGCTGGTATGGGTGATCGTGGTTTCGCTGGGGTTCTATGGCATCAAGGGCGGCGTGTTCACAATCATGCGCGGCGGCGCCAATCACGTGTTCGGGCCTGCCGGTAGTTTCATCGCCGACAACAACGACTTGGCCCAGGCGCTGTGCATGGTCCTGCCGCTGATGCGCTACCTCCAGCTTCAGGCGTCAAAAAAACTGGTGAAGGTGGGAATGGGACTGGCGATGTTCCTCACCTGCGTCGCGATACTGGGTACCTATTCGCGTGGTGGCCTCGTTGCGCTCGCGGTAGTGAGCGCGACCCTGTTCCTGAAGAGCCGCTGGAGGATAACGCTTGCGATCGCCCTTGTGGCGGTGGGAATGACAGCCTACAACTTCATGCCCGCGCAGTGGATGGAACGCATGGACACGATCCAGCATGCCAGGCAGGTCAACACTTTCCAGACGCGTGTGCAGTCGTGGGAGTTTGCCGCCAACGTCGCGCTTCACCGTCCGTTGGTCGGCGGTGGATTCAATGTTTACGAAAGTAACGCCATGTGGAGCCGTTATGGACCAGAGGGTGCGAGGCCGCGCGCCGTCCACAGCATTTACTTCCGCGTGCTTGGTGAGCAGGGGTTCCCCGGGATCATCTTGTTCATCGCGCTTCTGGTTGCCAGTTGGCGGTATTGCGCCAAGGTGCGGCGGCGGACGCGGAAGATGCCAGCGGAGAAATGGGCGTTCGACCTTGCTTCCATGTTTCAGGTGAGCCTGCTTGCATACATGACCGCAGGCCTCGCGACCACATCGAGCTACTTTGACATGAGTTACCAGATCATGGCGATGTGTGCCATTTTGCATGAGTTGGCGACCGCAAGCACCACCGTGTCCGGGGCGTACCGAACGACTGGCCCATCGCTGGCCCGGTTGTCAGCGGGCGAAACGCTCGTGAACTCGTCCGGTGCGAAATGAACGGCGGGGTCGAGTGATGAACAAGGCCGTGATCATGACGGGATTCCACTTCCCCCCGTCCGCACTGAGCAGCGGTCACCTGCGGCTTCTGGCGTTCACGAAATACCTGCCCGAGTGCGGCTGGGATCCGGTGGTCCTGTCCGCGACCCCAAACGCGTACGAACTGATCGATCCCGCCAGCGTCCGATCCATACCCGAAGAGTGCAGTGTGCACCGCGCCTTCGCGCTGGACGCCAAACGCCACATGGCGGTCATGGGCAAGTACCCGTCCATTCTTGCGTTACCCGACAGGTGGGCGAGTTGGTGGCCCGACGCTGTCTGGAATGGACTGCGTCTGATCAATCGCTATCGTGCGCAAGCGATATGGTCGACGTTTCCCATCATGACCTCCCACTGCGTCGCCTACACCCTGCATCGCTTGACCGGCATCCCATGGATCGCTGATTTTCGCGACCCGGTCGCGAGTTCAACCGCGGGCAAGAGCCCGATGGCGATAAGGTCGCAGACTCGCTGGGAGCGTCGTGTCCTCTCGCACGCGACGCGTTCGGTGTTCACCACCCACGGAGCGATGCAGTGGTGTGCCGAGCGCTATCCCGAGGCTTGTCGTGCTGGCCGTTTGACAGTCATCGCCAATGGATACGACGACGAGGCATTCACCGACCTCGGTCGCCCGCCTCCACGAACCGGGCGACCGTTGGTACTGCTGCACAGCGGTCTCTTGTATCCGGAAGGCCGTAGCCCCGTCCCGTTCTTCGCGGCACTCGCGCGTCTCAGGGACTCGGGAAGCGTAACTCCCGGGATGCTCAAGGTCGTCCTGCGAGCGAGCGGCTCGGAGGCGACCTATACCCGCGAGATGCAGCGTTTGGGGCTCGGGGAAATGGTGACCTTGGCGCCGCCCGTCGGCAACCACGAAGCGCTGCTTGAACAGGCCGCCGCCGATGGATTGTTGCTGTTCCAGGGCAGCAAGTTCGACCTTCAGATACCGGCCAAGGTCTACGAGTACCTGCGGATCGGGCGGCCGATCTTCGCGCTGGTCGGACCAAACGGCGACACCGCTACCTTGTTGCGAGAGTCCGGGGGGGCGGAGTTGGTAGCGGCCGATGACGTTGACGCTATCGCGACGGGCCTGCACAGATTCCTCGGCACACTCGTCGAGGGCACCGCTCCTTCCCAACGACCTGCTGCGGTCGCCCAGTATTCACGGCGCGCGGGGACGGCACTACTGGCCTCCTTGCTCGATCAGGTTTGCACTTGAACATCTCCCGGATCCGGGTGGCGTTTGCAGCCCCGCCCGCCAGCGCATCGCAGACATCTTGCGGGCATCGGATCCGGTATCATTCCGCAGCTGCATCAAGGACCAAGGCATGAACTGGAACCCTGACGAGCATTACAAAAACCAGAAGGTGGCCGCTGACTACGACGCAAGCCGGTTCTCGAGTATTCCCGGGCGGGTATTCAACTTCCTCGAAAAACGGACCGTCGTCAGGTGTTTTTCCCACCTACCCAAAGGCAGCACGATCGCCGACGCGCCGTGCGGGACCGGGCGCCTTGCCGGGGCGCTGCTGAAAGCCGGGTACAGGATTCACGGCTTCGACATTTCCGAAGCCATGCTGGCGGTGGCACGACAACGCCTGGGTTCGCACGGGGAGACCTTCATCTGCGAGGTGGCGGATCTGAAGAAACACCCGCCGAGCGGACCCATCTGTGACGGTGCGTTGTGCGCACGCGTGTTGATGCACTTCCCGCTCGACCAGCAGATCGAATTCCTTACCGGAGTAGCCAAGTTGAGCCGTTCAGTCGTGGTCATCAACCAGAGCCTCGATTCGGGCTATCAAAGATTTCGGCGGCGCTTGAAACGGCGACTGGGGAATCAGCCGCCCGCCAATTTCCCGATAAGCAACGGGGATATCAAACTCCTGTTGGAAAAGTCCGGCCTGCGTGAGGTGAGGCGCCATCACCTGCTGCCGTTGGTCAGCGAGGCAGTGTATATCGTTGCAGAGAAGGTCTGACGCGTTCGAGCTTTGGGTAATCGACGGTGCGACATGAGAAGCCCGAATCATCACTCGATTTGGGGCGCTCAAGAATCAAGCTTGTGTTCCCATGAGGGCCGGGAACCGGTGGCTTTGTTTGCCCGGAATGAACGACGCAGGATGCCCGCCTGCGCGGAATGACGACGTTGAGTCTTGCCCATGTTTCTGAATTCCGGGCAATGCTGAATTTCACACAATTGTTCACTTTCCCCTGTCGGAGAAGTCGGCGCGTAACGCCAGATCAGGGTTAGGGTCTGGCGCACAACCGTTTATGGTGCGGACACCTGCTGCCAGGCTCGTTTCCGCCAAGTAGCCCGCGCTTCGCGATCTTGCGCGGCCGCTCCTCGCCCGAATGGCGAGGACAATTTCGCAGCAGAATTTCGTTGCTGGTCAGGAAGGTCAATGCGCCGTGCCGGATAACAAGCAAAAACAGAGGACCAGTGTGCGACAGGCTCTGTCGTTGTCTCTTGCACAGAGGCTTGTCTCACTCGTTTCCACTTTTGGTTCGGTCGTGATCATAAGCCGCCTGCTGACGCCGGCGGAGATCGGCGTGTATTCCGTCGCAGCGGGGTTCGTGGCCCTGATCCATATGCTGCGCGACTTCGGGGTCGGTGCATTCGTGGTGCAGGAGCCAGTCCTCGACGAGTCGATGGTACGTACCGTATTCACGCTGAACCTCGTCATCGCATGGTGCTTTGGCGGAATCATCGTCGCCGCCAGCGGCGCGATCGGGACGTTCTACGCGGATCCGGGCGTGACGCACGTGCTGAGGGTACTTGGCTTCGTTTTTTTTCTGCTCCCCTTTGGCACCACGACGATGGCTTTGTTGACGCGCGAGCTGGAGTACGGAAAGCTGACGAAGATACGCATCGTGGAGTCTGTGCTGCGGAGCTGTACTGCCGTCGCTCTCGCTTATGCGGGTTTCTCGTACATGAGCATGGCGTGGTCGACTTTGGTGGGTATCGCGGTGATGATTGTCGGGTGCACGATCTGGGGCTGGCAGTACCGCGTGAAGGGGCTGAGCCTCGCACATTGGAAACGTGTGCTGCACTTTGGCTCCAACCGCACCATCTCCGATATCGCAAGCGAACTGGGAGACCAGTCCGCCAACCTCGTGATCGGCAAGATGCTGGGAATGACGGACACGGGGCTGTTTTCGCGCGGCTACGGTGTCGTCAACATGTAC
Source organism: Rhodanobacter sp. (assembly GCA_035530315.1). GTDB lineage: Bacteria > Pseudomonadota > Gammaproteobacteria > Xanthomonadales > Rhodanobacteraceae > Rhodanobacter. The sequence continues at coordinate 8,574 of DATKVA010000076.1, forward strand.
CGCACCAATGTTCTGGGTGCGATCGAGTCCGTCGCATTCCCGGCCTTCGCGAGAGAGCATCGCGAGACTGCCACGGCTCCGGAGTTGTTCCGGAAGGCGCTGGTCTATACGACCGGAATCAGTTGGCCGTTTTTTGCCTGCGGCATGATCCTCGCTTACCCTGTCATCAACATCTTGTTCGGCGATCAGTGGAATGCCTCAGTACCTTTGATGCGCTGGTTGTGCATCGCTGCACTGGTCGGCACATTGATCTATCAATGCAACCGGTTTTTGGTCGCGCTGGGCCGGGTCACAACCGTGACGCGAGTGGAGCTCCAGTACCAACTCGCGCGGATTGGCATCACCATCGTGGCGGCGTTTTACGGGATTGCAGCCGTTGCGGCTTCGCAGATTCTGGTCTATGTCATCGCCACCGTGCTCTATTACCGACAAATACGATGCTACGACGTGTTGACAGTTCACAAATGCGCGAGGGCCCTCGTTCCAAGCGTCGTGGTCACGCTGGCTACCTGCGTGGTACCGGCCGTGATTGTCCTCTGGCCGGGTCTCGTTGCACGGCATATGGTTCTTGCGTTTGTGGTGGCATTCCTGGGTGGTGGCGCGGGGTGGTTGCTGGCGGTTGTGTTCGCGCGGCACCCGTTGCTGGATGAGCTCAAGCGCGTCGTTGCCCGCGTGCTTGCGCAATACCATCGGTTGCGTGGTGGCTAGGCCGTGAGCACGATGGATGCCACACAAGTACTCAACGCGCGATTCGGCTGCGCGCGCTGTCATGCGCAGGGTAGCTGGGTCTCGACGGCAAGGCCCATGCGGAGGCAAAATTCGATCATTCATCGAATGCGATGCATGCGTTGCCCGGAGCAGATCGTGACCAAGGTGAGTCGTGAGGCTGGTGACGACGCCCTGGCGCAGTTACGCCGCGAATACGACGCCCTGTGCGCTCTCCAAAGCGTGTTCCCGCAAGACATGCACTATGGAACGCTGGTGCCGTTGGGCTACCTGGAGTCCGCGGGCAGCGGAATTGTGATCATGCGTCGGTTCCCTGGTGGCGACCTGGCCGGCCGCCTACGATCGCTGGATGCATCGGGAAGGCAGGAGGCGTGCCGTTCAGCGGGAATCTGGTTGCGCAAGTTGCACGAGAGCGGCGACTGCGGCATGCAAACGGGAGTGCTGGGCGTCGCGGACAAGCTCGACCATCTGGCGAGCAGCTATGGTGCCGTCATCAGCGATGACCTCGAAACGCGCAGGGCATGGGAACTGCTCGCACACGAGGCGGCGCACGTGGAAATGTTGGCTGTCCCCACGGCCCGACTGCACGGCGACTTCAAGCCCGAGAACATGCTTTGTGACGGCACGAAGTATGTCGGGTTGGACATACATTGGCGGAATGTCGGTGCGGCGGTTTATGACCTCGCCCCTTTCTTGAACCATCTTCGATTGGCCGGCTGTACCTGGAGACGTGCGCGCGCAAATCACCTCCTCGAACTGGCTGAAGCCGAGTTCCTGGCGGGGTACGGGGGATCGGTCCCGGTGCGCGCACTGCGGTGGGCGCAGTTGTATTTCGCGCTTTGCTATCTGGGTGGTTATCGCGCGCGCGGG
>DATKVA010000077.1:0-9098 GCA_035530315.1 Rhodanobacter sp.
CCGCTATCAACGCCTACGTCACCCACCACAACACACAACCCAAGCCCTTCATCTGGACCAAGAGCGCCCGCGACATCCTGCAGAAAGTCATCCGCGCCAATGACCGCTTAAGTTCCAAACAGAATGCAGCACTACACTAGAAACACGTCTTGCCGCCGTCCCGAATCGGCACGTCCGGCCGTGCGCCATCAATGCATCAGTCGCCTTTTCATCGTCCGCCCTGACCCGGCACATAGCAAATGGGTGTGCCCCATCCATCCCGGGTATCAGCCGCCAATATGTCACCGGGCGTCGCCACAGGGATCAGCGCAATGCTCCGAACTTGGGCCCCTCACGATCAACAGCACAGCTTGTAGGCGGAATAGATATGCGGCTTGGTTCGTGGTGGCCGCGGATAGCTTCGTCCCGATTGTATGCGACAGCGCGTGCTGGCGATGACATCGAGTGCGCTGGTGAGCGCGTCCATGCAAACGCTCACGCGCAACAGGCAGCCGGTGAGGATCGGCCGGAGTGCGCCGATCGCGTAGGTGCGGTTGGGGCGACTGGCCGGTTCGGTCGGCGGCGCATCGGCGCTCGGCGGGATGGCGGTGAGCAAGGCGTGCAGGTTGTCGGTGACGATCTTCGCCGCAAAGTCCTGCTGGAAAGCCAGATGGGTCAGGCCGGTCGCCGCTTGCAGGCGCAAGCGATGCTTGATCCGCTTGAACGCTTCTTCAATACGCCAGCGGCGGTGGTACAGCGCGCCGAAGTCGGTGGCGGGATGGCGTGCCTCGTCGAGCAATGAGGTCACCAGGATGCGCACCGATCCGCTCGGTGTGACATCACGAATCAGGCGGACGGTCGTGGGTTCGCGGCGCAGCGCGTAGGTGGCTGCATCGGCCGGCGTGGGCGCGGCCAGGGTGACGATGTGCTGCGCCTCACCGCTGTGCAGGAACGCCTTGACGCAAGCCCAGCCCGAGGCATCCACGCGCATGCAGAAGGCACGTTGCGCCTGGATGAGTGTCGCCGCCATGGTGTTGCCGATCAGGCCACGATCGAGCACGAGCAGATCGTCGGGGCCGGTCGCATCGAGCGCCTCGAACAACATCTGCCGTTCCGAGCCATCGGCCGGATGCAGTGCGGCATGCAAAGTGAGTTCTGCGCCCGGTAGATACAAGGCAAACGCATAGTGATCGGCATCGAGTTCGGCACCGCGGCGCGTGGACACGCGCAAGCGCGAACCATCGGCGGCGACCACGCGCCGTCCGTGCCAGCGATGCGTGTCGATGAGCGGTCGTGCCAGCTCCAACAGCGTCGCGTTGAGTGAGTCGAACACCTGGGCGGAAAAGCCGCGACGGGTCTTCGCAAAGGCGCGATCGCTGCATTCGCGCGACCGTCCGGTGAGGCCGTGCGATTGGGCAAACATCTCGTCGAGTGCGGCCTGCACCGAGGTGCACATGCCGGACAACATCATCGCCAGCACGCGCGGCACCGTGAGTTTGCGTTGCCGGGTGAACGCCCCCGGGCGCAGCCGAAAGGGTGCGATGAGCGCAGGATCGTGAAGGTGTGCGGCGAACTCAGACAGCAGCGATGATGGAACGAGTATTTGAGTTCATAGGGTTTATTTATCAATGACCTACGATATCTCATCATAGCCGATGGTGCAGGGATTTTCAAGCTGCTTTTGGGGTGTTTTGCTTAAGTTCGGAGCATTGCGTTGCCAGGGAGAGCTGCGTGCACCGCAACGCATGCAATGCGTGACCGATCGGCGATGACCAGGTCGAAGACCGGAATGGAGTCTCCGCTCCCCGCGCACCCTCCATGATGCACCCCGTTTGCTCCGCGACAGCGCGTCATCGAAGATGGGGGGCGGCTCCTGCAAGCCAACTTCGGGAGGCCTACTCCCATCTTTGATACAGCATCACGAGCTTGCGCTCGTGTTCGTGACACACCTGAGCCGGGGGCTTACCTCATGCTGTGAGTTATTGATTGGGTAACAGTATTCGTGGGGAAACCTCAGGGACTGCCCCCCCTGCGACAACGCGCCATCTACAACCCGGCCACGGCAGCGCTACCTTTGCAACCTTAGACCGACGTCCAAGGATTCACATGAACCGCCGCCCTCCCCGTAGTCTCTGCCTGCTCGCGCTTGCCGGCGCCTGCACCTCCGCGCTGGCCACCGAGCCACCGCAAACCACCACGCTGGCGCCGATATCGGTGCATGCCAGCGACACCCAGGTGATGGGTATCCCCAGCGTGGCGGTGCGCATCACCCGCACGCAAATGCAGAAACAGAACATCACCGACAGCGCCGACGCCCTGCGCTACGCACCGAACCTACAGATTCGCCAGCGTTACATCGGCGATCCCAACGCCACCATCAGCGGCCGCAACTCGGGCACCCTGCAAAGTGCCCGCAGCCTGCTCTATGCCGACGGCCTGCTGCTCTCCAACCTGATGAGCAACGGCTGGCAGGGCGCACCGCGCTGGGGCATGGTCGCACCCGAGGAGATCGGCGCGATCGACGTGCTGTACGGCCCCTACTCCGCGCTGTATCCCGGCAATTCGATGGGCACCACGGTGCTGATCCACACGCGCCTGCCGAACCGGCTCATTGCCAGTGCCAGCTCGCAGTACATGAGCCAGGACTATTCGGACCACTACGGTGCGAGCGGCCACTACGACGGCCATCACTTGGCCGCGCTGCTCGGCGACAAAACGGGCCGCTGGCGCTGGCTGCTCTCGCTGAACCAGCTCGACAACCACGGCCAGCCGATGCAGTACGCCACGGCCAAGACCGGTGGCAATCCGGCCACCGCCATCCCCGTGACCGGCGCCACTGCCGACCGCAATCCGAATGGCTCGTCGCGCCTAGTTTATGGCGCCAACACCATCGAGCACACCAGGCAAACCCAGGCCAAGCTGAAGGTCGGCGTGGACATTACCGACCACGTCGCCGCGTTGTTTACCGTGGGCTGGTGGCATAACCACGCCTTCGACAGCACGCGCAGCCTGATCCGCGACACCAATGGCCAGCCGGTCTACGGCGGCAGCATCCTCGTCGGCGGAAAAACCTGGACGCTGCCGGCCAGCGGCCTCGCGCCGAGTGCGTACGACCAGACCCATGTGCTGTACGGCGCCGAGTTCAGCGGCCACTTCGACAGCGGCTGGCGCTGGGAAGCCGTGGCCAGTCGCTACGACTACCAGCACGACCTGAAACACGACGCAGCAGCGTCCTCGTCCACCAGTGCACTCGGCGGCGTCGGCTCGGTCGCCGACATGAGCGGTTCCGGCTGGCGCACCTTCGACTTACGCAGCTCCGGTCCGCTCGGCGACGAGAACCTGCTGTATGCCGGCGCGCACCTCGACCGCTACCAGCTCGACTCACGCGTACGCGCCGCCAGCGACTGGCGCGGCCCCGCCAACGGCCCGCTGGTCACCGCCTACGGCGGTCGCACGCAAACCCGTGCGCTTTACCTGCAGGATGTATGGAGTTTCGCCCCGGCCTGGGCACTGACCGCGGGCGGGCGCTGGGAACAGTGGCGCGCCTCGAATGGCCTGCTGGCGAATGCCACCACCACGCAGAACTACCCCAGCCGCTCGCGCAGTGATTTCTCGCCCAAGCTCGCGTTGAACTGGGATCTCGCCGAGAGCTGGCAGTTGCGCCTGTCCTTCGGCAAAGCGGTGCGTTACCCGACCGTGGAAGAACTGTTCCAGGGCTCGCTCTCGGGCAACACCATCGTCAACAACGACCCGAACCTGCAGCCCGAACGCGACTGGTCCACCGACCTCAGCCTGATCCACCAGCTGCCGCGCGGCCACTGGCGCGTGTCGCTGTACCAGGACCGCGTGGCCGACACGCTCTACTCGCAAACCGACATCACCCTGCCGGTGCCGGTCACCAACGTGCAGAACATTGGCAAGGTGCGCACCCGCGGCGTGGCCGGCGAACTGGTGGTGAACGACGTGGGGCTGCGCGGACTCGACCTGAGCTCCAGCTTGGCATGGAACGACGCCATCACCTTGCGCGACCTGCAATACCCGACCGCCGACGGCAAGCGCTTCCCACGTATTCCGCGCCTGCGCGCCAGCGTGTTCGCCGACTATCGCTTCGCTCCCGGCTGGGATGCCTCGCTGGGCGTGCGCCGCTCCGGCCGCCAGTTCAACAGCCTAGACAACAGCGACGTGGTGAACACCTACGGCGCCACCAGCAGCTTCACCGTCGCCGATACCAAGTTGCGCTGGCGCTTCGCGCCGCAGTGGACGGCCTCGCTCGGCGTGGACAATGTCACCAACGAACACTACTGGGTCTACCATCCCTACGCCGGTCGCACCTGGTTCGGCGAGCTGCGCTGGGAACTGTAGGCCGCCATGCGTCGTCTCATCGGAGACGGCGCACCATACCCCTCCCGGATCGTCCGGGAGGACCCAGGTGAAGCCGGTCTTCCGCCGCGACTTCGCCTTTCCCGATCACCCCCCCCCGGCTGCCGGGAAGCGTCACGTTTCAGGCCACGTCAATCATGCGTAAGTTGATCCTTGCCCTGCTGCTCTGCCTGCTGCCCGTCACCGTCATGGCCCACGACATGTCCGGCATGGCCATGTCCCACGAACCCGAACTGGGCGCCAGCGCCGCCTTCGACGCACACGGCCGGCTCTGGGTGGTGGATGCGGCGGACGGCCACATTCGCGTGCGTCACTCGGACGACTTCGGCAAGACACTGAGCCCGCCCGTCATCGTGAATCCCGTCGCCGAGCGGATCTACGACGATGGCGAGAACCGCCCGAAGATCGCCTCCGGCCCCAAGGGCGAGTTGTACGTGAGCTGGTCGCAGCCACGTGCGAAACCGTGGACTGGCTACGTGCGTTTTTCCAGCTCGATGGATGGCGGCCGGCATTTCTCCACGCCGATCACCGTGCAACACGATCTTGCCGACATCACCCATCGCTTCGACGCGCTGGCCGTGGACGGCCACGGTCGCGTGGTGATAGCGTGGATCGACAAGCGCGATCAGGAAGCGGCCAAGGCCAAGGGCCAACCCTATCTCGGCGCCGCCGTGTACTACAGCTGGTCGGACAACGAAGGCCGCAGCTTCGCGCCTGATCACAAGCTGATGGAGCACAGTTGCGAATGCTGCCGCATCGCGCTGGCACGCACGCCTTCGGGCGAAGTGACCGCGTTCTTCCGCGGCGTCTTCGGTGACAACATCCGCGACCATGCCTACGCCTTGCTGCCCACCAACGGTACCGCTGCCCATGCCGAACGGGCCACCTTCAACGACTGGCACATCGCCGCATGCCCGCACCAGGGACCTGGCCTCGCCGTCGGTGCCAATGGCGTTCGCCACGCGGTCTGGTACGAGGCAAAGAACGGCCCGGTGATCTGGTACGGCCAGCTCGATCCTGGCCATCCGGCGAAGCACAAACTGAAAATTGGCGGCTCCGGTGCCGGCCATGCCGATGTCGCCGTGCACGATCACACCGTATGGGTGGCGTGGAACCAGGTCGATGCGAGGGGCTATACGCTGATGCTGCGCCGCTCGACCGATAACGGCGTGCATTTCGATGCAGCCCGCGCGATCAGCCAGGTCGCCGGTGCCGCCGGTTCGCCGCAACTGCTGCTGTGGCAGGGGCGCGCCTACGTCGCGTGGAATACCAGCACCGACTTCCGGCTGGTGCCCGCCGAGGTCCAGTGATCGTGCGTCGCCTCGTGCTCATCACCGTGCTTGCACTGGCCCTGGTGCTACCCGTCTTCGCGCAGGCGGACACCCTCACCGCGCTCACTCCCGCCGAGGTGCCCGTATTGCTGAAGCCACCAGCCCACGGCGAACGCATCCTCGCGATCTGGGCCCTCGATTGCGCTTACTGCGAGTCGAACATGCAAGCGCTGGCGAGACTGCAGCGAGCCCACCCGCACGAGATCACGCTGGTCACCATCGCCACCGACGACATCGCGCAACGCCAGGCGATCGAGCAGCGTCTGCACCACGCGGGCCTGGACAACTACCCCGCCCGCGCCTACGCGGCCACCACGCCCGACCGCACCAACTTCCTGATCGATCCGAACTGGGGTGGCGAAACCCCGCGTACGTTGCTGATCCGTGCCGATGGCACGCACCTCGGCATCAGCGGCGAACTGACGCCGCAGCAACTGCAGAAGCTGCACTGACAATCCAGCACATGCAACTGAACGGGTGAGCGACAAACACCACCACAAGACGCAGAGCTTCGGCCGCTACAAGGTGCCGCATGTCCCACCCGAGCGTGTTCAGGATGACACGTCCATTCGTGTACTGATCGCCAAGGATGCAATCAGCACGGGCTGGGATTGCCCGCGCGCCGAGGTGATGGTGTCGTTCCGCCCAGCCAACGACCCCACGCACATCGCGCAGTTGCTGGGCCGCATGGTGCGCACGCCGCTGGCGCGGCGCATCCCCGGCAACGACCGCCTGAACTCGGTGGACTGCCTGCTGCCCTTTTTCGACAAGGAAACGGTCGAGCAGGTGGTGAAGTCGCTGCAGGAAGGTGGTGGCGAAATGCCGCCGACGGGCCGCATCCTCATCAATCCGGTGGAAATGAAGCCGAACCCGGATGTGCCGGACGCCGTATGGAGCATGTTCGTCTCACTGCCACCACAAACGCGTCCGCAGCGCGGTGCGAAGCCGCCCGTCCGCTTGACCAGTATGGCGCACGAGTTGGCCTCCGACGGTCTACTGCCAGGTGCCGGCGGCAACGCACACGCCGCCATGCACGCGGTGCTGGATGCGATCATTGCCGATCCTGCGAAGCAGTTTGCAGCGAAGCGGACTTCGGTGTTGACCGTCGAGGGGCGAACCATCATCGCCGACCTCCGTGAGCATCAGATTCGGGACGATCCCTTCGAGACCGAGGCCGACGATGCCGTAGTTGGCGACGCCTTCCGGCGCAGCGCACGCATCCTCAGTCCAGACATCGCTCGTACCTACACGATCGAGCGGGCCAAATGCAGCGACGACAGCAACTTCGATGATGCCTTGATCGAGGCGCGAGAGTATGTGGCGGCGTTGCATCTAGTAGTTCGTTCCGCCAATATAGTTACTAAGTAGCCAATTTTTGCTAGAATGGCGATCGTCACTCTTGACGGAGGCGATCATGGCGAGGAAATCCGGTCGTGCGGCGCTGGTGCTCACGCAGGCGCAGACGGTAACGCTCAAGGAATTGGCCGGATCGAGAACGGCACCCCGGCGTGAGGTCGAGCGAGCCAAGGTGCTGCTGGGCTACGCGGGCGGCCGCTCGATCACAGAACTGCAGCGCCAACTGCGGGTTGGGCGTCCGATGATCTACAAGTGCATCGACAAGGCGCTGGCGGCAGGCGTGCAGATGGGTTTGAAGGACAAGTACCACCGCCCGCACGAACCGGAGATTACCGATGAGGCCAAGGCCTGGGTGGTCAGCCTCGCGTGCACCAAGCCCAAGGATCATGGGTTGGCAGCCGAGTTGTGGTCGATCTCGGCGCTGGCCAAGTTTGTCGGCGAAACCGCCGAGGCCGCAGGCTTTGCTCGCCTGGCCAACGCGGGCAAGAGCACCGTGTGGCGCATCCTCGACGACAACGACATCAAGCCTCACAAGATTCGCTACTACCTGGAAAAGCGCGATCCGGAGTTCGACCGCAAGATGCAGGAGGTGCTGATGGTCTATCGGGACGTCTCGCTCTACGCCGAGGGGGCTGTTCACGACGCACGCCCCCATCCCATCTATACCGTCAGCGTCGATGAGAAGCCCGGGGTCCAGGCCATCGGGCTGACGGCACCCGACTTGCCGCCGGTTCCCGGCAAGGCCTCTGCCATCGGACGCGACTACGAGTACGTGCGCCACGGCACGGTGTCGATCTTGGCGGGGATCGATCTGCACTCGGGGCACATCTTTGCCAGCGTCGAGGAGCGGCACCGCAGCGTGGAGTTCATCGGGTTGCTCAAGCAACTCGATGCGCATTACCCGCAAGACGCCGTCATCCGCGTGGTGCTGGACAACCATTCGGCGCACATCTCCAAGGAGACGGCGGCCTATCTCGGCACCCGGCCCGGGCGCTTCGAGTACGTGCACACGCCAAAGCACGGTTCCTGGCTCAACCTGATCGAGTGCGTATTCTCGAAAATGGCCAGAACCTTCCTGCGCCACATTCGGGTCAAGTCCAAAGATGAACTGAAGAGGCGCATCCTCAAGCGGATCGCCGAGATCAACGCCTCACCAGTCGTGTTCCGATGGAACAAGTTCGACCTCGGACTGGCTTGATACGTAATTGTTTTGATGGAACCGACTACTAGTAGAGAATCTGCAGCTCACATTCGATGCTGAAGCGGCGAAGCTTGCCGACTCCTGGCTGGTCGAATACAAGGATCGGATCAAGCAGCTACCCGACGACCGGCAGGATGCCTATCGCCAGATCATCGCACTGAGCACCAAACCGCAGGATGTGGATCTTGCCCGACCCGTGTCGCGGTTCGAACCGACAGTGGTCCGCGAAAAAGACGGTACTGAATCGAAAATTCCGGTGCATCCGAAGCATCTGCTGTGCGGCGACAGTGGGCTATATCCATCGGAACTGAAGTCTTGGGAGCGCAAGGTACTGGAGGCGGAATCCAAGCGCGACGGTTTCAGGTTCTGGTATCGCAACCCCGACCGCGCCAGCCAGGATTCCCTGGGCATTGCCTATGAGGACGGCGAAGACACGAAAATCATGCGGCCGGACTTTTTGCAGAGCAGGATGGGGTAGTTGTCGCCGACATCGTCGATCCGCATGGTTTTCATCTGGCCGACGCATTGCCCAAGCTGCGTGGCTTGGCTGCCTACGCAGCAGCGCATGAGCAAACCTATCGCCGGATCGAAGCCATCGCTGAAGTCAGCGGCAGACTGCATGTGCTGGATATGACCCGCGAAGATGTGCGGGCGGCGGTGGCAATGGCAGACAGTGCGAGCGATCTTTAAGTACCATTGCATGCCACCACGCTAGTGTAGTGTTGCGCTCTTGAAGGAACTTATAAAGATCCCGCTGGTCTCATGTTTTACTACGAGGTCCGCGGGAGAAATGGCGTGCGAGTTGCCCCCAACATTGTGCTGAGCGACGAGGAGCATAGCGAGCTCACCCA
>DATKVA010000078.1:0-57298 GCA_035530315.1 Rhodanobacter sp.
TTCGTCAGGCCAGCGTTTTGCTTCCGGCTTCCTCCAGACGCCCGGTCACCCGAAGCGCCCTTGCCTTCCGCTAACCCTTCCCCTTGCCGGGTGGGTAGAGGACTCTCACCTCCAAGCAGGTGCGCCCTGCCGGGCGCACAAAAAAAACGGCGCGGAATGCACCGCGCCGAGGGGCCGATTGGGGAGGGGAGAGAGCGGCGTCTCCATATGCATGTCATGGAGGGGAGTCATGTCAGGCACGCGGCCAGTGTCGCACTGCCGCATGACAAAACTATGACGTCCTTGCGATGGATCGGGCAGCGCCATGTTGCCGAACTTTATACACAAATCGGCGATATCGGCACTTGCCGGCGATATCTCGTGCCCAATCACGGAATTGTTTTTCAAATATTTGATATTTAAGCGTTATTTCTTGCGATAAGCCATCTTTCGAGGTCGCTCGAAGAACCAACTTCTATGACTTGTTGCTTTTCCCACAGACTTATCCACAAGACAAGTCGTCGCAGTGCATCAAGATTTCCATCTACCCTGCCGGGACCTGTACCAAACACCCGGCCCGCGTGCCGGCGCATTCAGCCGCACGGTGTGTCTGTTACGATCAGCGGTTCCATCACGAACTGATCCCCTCCGTGAAAGTACAACTGCGCGAACTGATCCAGCAGTCCATCCAGGCCCTGCAAAGCGATGCCACCCTGCCTGCCGACCTGGTAGTACCCGGGTTTGTGATCGAGCGGGCGCGCAGCCGCGAACATGGCGACTTTGCCAGCAACATCGCGATGCTGCTGGCAAAACCCGCTCGCATCAAACCCCGTGAACTGGCCGGGAAACTGGTTGCCGCACTGCCGGCCAACACGCTGGTGGACAAGGTCGAAATCGCCGGTCCCGGCTTCATCAACTTCCATCTGGCCACCGGCGCCTATCACGCCGAACTGCAGCACATCCTGGATCAGGGCGACGCTTACGGTCGCGGCAACAGCGGCGGCGGCAGGACCGTCGGCGTGGAGTTCGTCTCGGCCAACCCAACCGGTCCGCTGCATGTCGGCCACGGCCGCGCGGCGGCGATCGGCGATTGCTTGAGCCGATTGCTTCAGGCCACCGGCTGGAACGTCATACGCGAGTTCTACTACAACGATGCCGGCGTGCAGATCGCGAACTTGGCGATCTCGGTGCAGGCACGCGCCCGTGGCATCACTCCCGACGACAGCAGCTGGCCCGAAGCCGGCTACCGCGGCGACTATATCGCCGAGGTGGCGCGTGCCTACCTCGACCGCGAAGCGGTGCTGGCCGATGGCGAAACGGTCACCGGCGCCGGCGATGTCGACGATCTCGATGCCATTCGGCGCTTCGCCGTGGCCAGCCTGCGCCGCGAACAGGACCTCGACCTGAAGGCTTTCGGCGTCGGCTTCGACGTGTATTTTCTCGAGTCCTCGCTGTACCGCGACGGCAAGGTGGAGGAGACCGTGCGCGAGCTGGTCGCCCACGGCCACACCTACGAGAAAGATGGGGCGCTGTGGCTGCGCTCCACGGATTTCGGTGACGACAAGGACCGCGTGATGCGCAAGTCCGACGGCACCTACACCTATTTCATCCCCGATGTGGCCTATCACCTGAGCAAGTGGCAGCGCGGCTACCGGCGCGCGATCACCGAACTCGGTTCGGACCATCACGGCACACTGACCCGCGTACGCGCGGGCCTGCAGGCCCTGGACGCCGGCATCCCGCCGGACTGGCCGGAATACGTGCTGCATCAAATGGTGACGGTGCTGCGCGGTGGCGAGGAGGTGAAGATCTCCAAACGCGCCGGCAGCTACCTCACCTTGCGCGACCTGATCGATGAAGCCGGCCGCGACGCCACGCGCTACTTCCTGATCGCCCGCAAGGCCGACTCGCAACTGGTGTTCGACATCGACCTGGCCCGTTCGCAAAGCAACGACAACCCGGTGTACTACATCCAGTACGCGCATGCCCGCGTGTGCAGCGTGCTGCGCCAGGCTGAGGAAAAGGGCCTGGTGTTCGACCTGCAGGACGGCTTGCGCCAGCTGACCCGACTGGACAACGATCACGAACAGGTTCTGCTGACCGAACTGTCGAAGTATCCGGAACTGATCGAGACCGCCGCCGCCAACCTCGAACCGCACCTGCTGGCAGGCTGGCTGCGCGAACTGGCGAATGCGTTCCACACTTATTACAACGCACACCAGTTCCTGGTCGAGGACACTGCGCTGCGCAACGCACGGTTGACGCTGGTGGTGGCCACTCGGCAAGTACTGAAAAATGGTCTGGGTTTGCTGGGCCTGAGCGCCCCGGAGAGCATGTGATGGCAGCACGCAAGAACAAGGGCCGGCAGGCCGTACGCAATGGTCGCGGCGGTTTCCCGACGTGGGGGTATGTCGCCATCGGCGTCCTGGTCGGCGGCATCCTGATGGTCGTCATGATGCGCGGCAGCCTGCTTACCAGCCTGCGCAAGCAGGACGTCCCACGTGCAAATCCGCAAGCGACCGCCCAACGCGGCAGCGAGCCCGGCGTGCTGGAGCCTGCCGGCAACGACAGCACGCCCAGAAAACCGCAATACGATTTCTATTCGGTGCTGTCGGAGAAGGAAGTGCGCATCCCGGATGCCGAGATCAGCGCCCAGGCCCGTGCCGAACAGCAACAGAAACAGCTTGCCGCACAACAGCAGCGTGCTGCCGCACAACAATCCGCTCCGGCGAATACACCCGCCGCAGTCAGCGAGAACATCACTGCCGCACCCGCCAGCGCGGTTCCCGCACCAGCCACCGGCAGCGGCTACCTGCTGCAGGTCGGCGCCTTTCCGAACGCTGCCGACGCGGAAACTCTGAAAGCCAAACTTGCCCTGCAGGGCTTCGTCGCCAACGTGCGCGCGGTCAGCATTGGCGGGCAGACCTACCACCGCGTCCGCCTCGGCCCGTTCCGATCCGCCACCGAGCTGGAGTCGACCAAGCAGCGGCTGGCCACTGCCGGGATCAATGCCATTGCGCTGAAGGAAGGCCGGTAAACGGTCGCCCTCGGTATGCTGGTCCCAATGGCGATGCGTGCACCATCGCTGCGCGGGCAATGAGTCAGTTGTGTTTAGGGAGCGATCGCTTCCGCAAGCTGACGACACCAAAACGGCAAGCGAGAGCACTGCACCGTCGCATCACCCGCTACACTTTCCCGCATGACTCTCAAGACCGCATGGATTACCGGCGCCACCTCCGGATTTGGTGCCGCCACCGTGGAACGCTTCGTGGCCGGAGGCTGGCGGGTGATCGCCAGCGGTCGCCGCATCGAGCGGCTGCAGCAGCTGGTGGCACGGCACGGCGCCGAGCGCGTGCATGCAGCGGCGTTCGACGTCCGTGACGAGGCGGCGATGCGTGCGGCGCACGCAAACCTGCCGCACGCGTTCGCCGGCATCGACCTGCTGGCCAACAACGCCGGTCTGGCGCTGGGCACCGCGCCGGCGCAGCAGGCGGACCTGGCGCAGTGGAAGCAGATGATCGATGTCAACGTCACCGCCCTGGTGTCGCTGACCCACCTGCTGCTGCCGCAATTGATCGAGCGCCGCGGCGCGATCGTCAACATCGGCTCGATCGCCGGCACGTACCCGTACAAGGGCGGCAACGTCTACGGCGGCACCAAGGCCTTCGTCAGCCAGTTCACCCAGAACCTGCGCACCGACCTGCACGGCACCGGCGTGCGCGTGACCTCGGTGGAGCCGGGCATGGCCGAGACCGAGTTCACCCTGGTGCGCACCGGCGGCGACCAGGCCGCCTCGGACCAGCTCTACGCCGGGGTACAGCCGATCACCGCCGACGACATCGCCGACACGATCTGGTGGCTCGCCAACCTGCCGCCGCACCTGAACGTCAACCGCATCGAGGTGATGCCGGTCAGCCAGTCGGCGGCCGGCTTGCAGGTGCACCGCGGCTCGTAGGAGCGCACCCTGTGCGCGATGCTTTGCCGTCACGTGATGAAGAGCATCGCGCACAGGGTGCGCTCCTACGCATGCCGCCGTGAGTGGGCTTATTGCATGAACCAGCCGTGGCTGACCACGATCGACTGGCCGGTGAGCGCCGCCGACGGGAAGCCGGCCAGGTACAGCGCGGTCTGCGCGATGTCCTCGACCGTGGTGAACACGCCATCGACGGTGTCCTTGAGCATCACGTTCTTGATCACCTCGGCCTCGCTGATGCCCAACTCCCTGGCCTGCTCGGGAATCTGATTTTCCACCAGCGGCGTGCGCACGAAGCCGGGGCAGATCACGTGCGAGCGCACGTTGTGCGGTGCGCCCTCCTTCGCCAGCGTGCGGGCCAGTCCGAGCAGGCCGTGCTTGGCGGTGACGTAGGCCGACTTGAGCTTCGACGCCTCGTGCGAATGCACCGAGCCCATATAGATCACGATGCCGCCGCGGCTCTTGCCGGTACCGTCGTCCATGTACATGTGCTTGAGCGCGGCCTTGGTGGTGAGGAAGCCGCCATCGAGGTGGATCGCTAGCATCTTCTTCCAGTCGGCGTAGGCGAACTGCTCGATCGGGTTGATGATCTGCACGCCGGCGTTGGAAATCAGGATGTCCAGCGCACCGAATGCGGCCACCGTCTTGTCGGTGCCCGCGTTCACCGCCGCCTCGTCGGTCACGTCCATCGCGATGCCGATGGCCTTGCCGCCGGCCGCGTTGATCGCGGCCGCGGTGGCGTCGGCCGCCTGCTGGTTGATGTCGGCGATCGCCACGCTTGCGCCGTTCTTTGCGTACAGTTCGGCAATGGCCTTGCCGAGACCGCTGGCCGCGCCAGTGATCAATGCAACCTTGCCGTTGAGACTTGTCATGGCTGTGCTCCTGTTTGCGTGATGTCGGTGGCTTTCGTAGGAGCGCACCCTGTGCGCGATGCTCTTCGCATCAACCGCGACAAGAGCTTTCGCGCACAGGGTGCGCTCCTACCGAATCGTTCAATGCGACTCTTCGGCCAGGTAGGTATAGGCGGTCAACCCGCCGTCGAGCGTGCCGTACAACTGGTCGGCTTCACTGCCCGTGACACCGGCGGCGGCGATCCGCTCGCGGTAACTGCGACGCAGTGCTTCGAGGTCGTAGCCGACGTAGTCGAGCATCAGGTCGGTGGTATCGCCGCGGCGAACGTGGGCAAAGGTGTAGCCGCCGCCGTCCACGCGCACGTTCACCGCGTCGGTGTCGCCGAACAGGTTGTGGATGTCGCCCAGCGTCTCCTGGTAGGCACCGACCATGAAGATGCCGAGCCGATAGCTCTGCCCATCGCGCAGATCGTGCAGCGGCAGGCTGACGTCGACGCCCTCGGCACCGACGTAATGGTCGATGCGACCGTCCGAATCGCAGGTAAGGTCGACGATCACGCCGCGCCGGGTGGGCTGCTCGTCGAGCCGTGCGATCGGCGTGATCGGGAAGATCTGCGCGATCGCCCATATGTCCGGCACCGACTCGAACACCGAAAAATTGACGAAGTACTTGTCGACCAGTTTCTCGTCCAGCTCGTCCAGCGCCTGCCGGTGCGCACGCTCGGTCGGCTGCAGCCGCACGCGCACGGCGTTGGCGATGGCGAAGTACATTTCATCGAGCCGCGCGCGGTCGGTGAGCGCCAGCTGGCCCAGCGCATACAGCGTCTGGCCTTCCTGCAGGTGATGCTGCGCCTCATGGAACAATTCCAGCGGCGGGCGCACGTCGAGCTCCGCGTGCACTTCGCGCAGGTGCCGCAACACCGCCGGCTCGCCGGCTCGTGGCGCCACGATCGCGCCGGCCGGCACCCGTTCCACCTCGCTCACGTTGGCTACCAGCACGGCATGATGCGCGGTCATGGCGCGGCCGGCTTCGGTGAGGACGTGCGGCGCGGCCAGGCCTTCGGCGGCCACCGCCTCGGCCAGCGACTGCACGATGGTCGCGGCGTACTGCTCGATCGAATAGTTGATCGAATTGTGGCTGCGCGAACGCGTCCCCTCGTAGTCCACGCCCAGCCCGCCGCCGACGTCGACGATCGCCAGCGGCACCCCCATGCGGGTGAGTTCCACGAAGTAGCGCGTGGCCTCGCGCATGCCGTTGGCGATGTCGCGCACGTTGGAGATCTGCGAACCCATGTGGAAATGCTGCAGCTTCAGCGTGTGCTTGAGCCCGGCCGCGTCCAACCGTTCGACCAGGGTCAGCACCTGGTTCGGCGACAGCCCGAACTTGCCCTTGTCGCCGCCGGTGTTCTGCCATTTGCCGGCCCCGATGGAGGCCAGCCGCACGCGCACCCCCAGCAGCGGCTCGACATCCAGCGCCTTCGCTTCGGCGAACACATGGTCGAGCTCGGACAGCTTCTCGATCACGATGTGCACGCGCAGGCCCAGTTTCAGGCCGATCAGCGCAAGCCGCACGTATTCGCGATCCTTGTAGCCATTGCAGATCACGATGGAGCCGGGACGCGCCATCGCCAGCACCGCCATCAACTCCGGCTTGGAGCCCGCTTCCAGCCCGAAGCCGTGGCTGCCGGCGGCGACCAGTTCGCCGGCGACGCCGCGCTGCTGGTTGACCTTGATCGGGTAGATCGCGGTATAGCCGCCGGCGTAGTCGAACTCCTCGATCGCCCTGGCGAACGCGCCCTGCAGGCGGGCGAGGCGATCGGCGAGGATGTCGGGAAAGCGCACCAGCAGCGGCAGACGCAGCCCCCCGGCACGCGCGCGCTCGACGATGCCGGGCAGCGACAGCGCCGGGCCGGCATCGCGATGCGGGCGGATCACGATAGCGCCGGCCGGATCGACATCGACATAACCGTCGCTCCAGTGCGCGATGGCGTAGGTACGGCGGGCGGCGTCGATGTTCCAGTGCTTCGCCATGGACGGAATCTCCTTATGCAGTCTGATCGGGTGGCCACGGCCCGCCCGGCACCAGTCTGTATGCCAACGGATTCGTCGCAGCGGCGAGCCTTGACGGTCTTGCTCGACAAGAGCACGAAGCCCGAGCGACCGGAAGCCTCGCACGCCGCGGGGCCGATCGGACTTGTCGGCTGCACGGCGCGCGGCGCCGGCATGGCCAGAAGGTCACCATTGTAATGGCCCGCCGTGCCGATGCATGCAGGATGCGTCGCCCCCCGGGACGTCCACCACCGTTGCGGCTACAATGGGCGGTCTTCATCTTCCCATCCGGTTCGTCAGGAACTCCCGTCATGTCGCAGCAGCCCAGCTGGTTCACCGAAGCCCACCTGGCTTCCGGTTCCTCCATCGGTTTTCGCACCGAACAACTGCTGCACGCGGAGAAGACGCCGTTCCAGACTATCGAGATCCACCAGACCACCGACTGGGGCAACCTGATGGTGATCGATGGCTGCGTGATGCTGACCACCCGCGACAACTTCCTCTACCACGAGATGATGACCCATCCGGCGCTGTTCACCCATGCCCGCGCCAAGCGTGTGGTGATCATCGGTGGCGGCGATTGCGGCACACTGCGCGAAGTGCTCAAGCACGAGGAAGTGGAATCGGCGGTGCAGGTGGAGATCGACGAGCGCGTCACGCGGCTGGCCGAGCAGTATTTTCCGGAGTTGTGCGAGGCCAACGGCGACCCGCGCGCGCAATTGCTGTTCATCGACGGCATCAAGTACATGGCCGAATGCGAGCCGGACTCGCTGGACCTGGTCATCGTCGACTCGACCGATCCGGTCGGTCCGGCCGAAGGCCTGTTCAACGCCACGTTCTACGCCAGCTGCCAGAAGGCTTTGCGCCACGGCGGCATCCTGGTGCAGCAGAGCGAATCGCCGCTGGCGCATCTGGAGCTGATCAAGTCGATGCGCTCGGCGATGCGCACATCGGGCTTCAACGCCGTACGCACGCTGCCGTTTCCGCAGCCGTGCTACCCGACCGGCTGGTGGAGCTGCACCATGGCACGCAAGGGTGGCGACCTGTCCGGTTTTCGCGAACGCGGCGCACTCAGCAAGAATTTCCCCACCCGTTATTACAACGCCGACATCCACAAGGCCGCGCTGGCACAACCGGAATTCATGCGCGAGGCGTTGGGCGAATAAGCCCGTTCGGGCATGATGCCGGCCCCGGGTTTGATGCCCGCGACCGTGTGCTCAGAATATCTTGTTGCGCACCTTGGGCAGCAGTACCAGCAGCAACGTGGCGAACGGACCAAGCAGCAGCGACAGCAGGAACCACAGCAGCCCGCTGCGATTTTTCCCCTGTGCCAGCGCCGCGTTGATCAGGGCCAGGGTGCCCCACCCGGCAAACACGGGCGCACCCACGGCGAATGTCGAAAAGTAATCCACTACCCGTCTCCCCAACCGGCATTTGGTGGCGCGGTTTCGCGCGCAGAGCGGGCATCGTAACAAGCATTGCGCCGGCGGCTCTGTCGCGCTGCCGCATGATCCGCCGTGCCTGCCCCCCTCGCGGTATGCTGTGCGCCTGGATTCCGGACGGAAGCACATGATGCGTGGATTGCGCCCAATCGCCCTGCTTTGCGCCTTGTCACTCGCTGCAGCACCGGCCCTCGCCGAAAAGGCCGGCGTCGGCCAAGCTGCCGCCGCAGGCAAAGCCGCCAGTCATGCCAGGGCGCCTGCCAGGATTCGCGGCAAGGCCTTGCTGGCCTTCCAGCGCGATCTGGTCAGCGTGCTCGCCCTGCGCGCCGATGCGCTGCCCCTGCTCGGCGCCGCACTGCTCGCCCGACCGCTGATCGAGCCACCGAAGACCAGCAGTTTCCACTCGCTGATCGACCGCGCCGTGCAGGCGGCGGGTGCCGATGCCGCCATGGGTGCCGCCATCAACTGGACACGCCTGGCCGATTGCGACCCCAAGGCGGATACCTGTCCGAATACTTCGGCGCTCGATCAGCTGGTGTTGCAGGCGCCGGACAATGCCGCCGTCTGGATGCTCAAGCTCGGTACGGATGCGCACAACCTCAAGCATGAGGCCGCCCGCGAGGATCTGTCCCGGGCCGCGGCCGCCAAGCTGTACGACGACTACGCCGGCATCAGCCTGCAGGCACTGGCCGGTGCGGTCGGCGTGCTGCCGCCGCCGGCCGACACGCTCGATCCGAGCCATGCCGCCGGTGCGGCGGGCGTCCAGGTGCTGCTGGTCTATGGACTGGCCAGCGTCCAGCCGCAACCGGGGCTGCGGGTCGTCGCCCAACTGTGCGAAAACGCCGGCGACGACGCATCGATCAAGGCCGACTGCCTGAAGCTGGGCAAGACCCTCGAGTGGGGCTCCAGCCCACTGTCGCGCTCACTCGGCCTGCACCTGCGCGAAGTCCTGGCGGACGATCCGGCACAGCGCGAAGACGCCCGGCGCGCCCGGGTCAACCTGATCTGGCAAGTGCAGAACTTCGCGCTGCTGTCCGCTCGCGCGCAGGGCGACGCATCGCTGGCGCAGCATCTGCTGGTGCTGGCGCGCCATGGCGGCACCGAAATGAGCGTGCTGCTGGCCGCGTTGCGCGACGCCAACATTCCCACCGACGCACCGGCCGACTGGAAGCCGCCGCATCGGGCAGAGTGAGCGAGGAACGACAAGATCGCAGATTGCGACGATGCGCCCCGTGGCCAGAGGGAATCCCACTCCGCACTCCCCGTTCCCTATTCCCCGTTCCCCGGTTAGGCTTGGCTCACCTTTCGCAGCAGGGGTCAGCCGATGCTTACGACGCTGGTGGCAAGCAGCAAGGGCGGGTGCGGCAAGAGCACGCTGGTGACGCAGCTGGCGTCGTATTGGGCGCAGGCGGGTCAGCACACGGCCATCATCGACAGCGACCGCCAGGGCTCCAGTTTCCGCTGGGCCAGCCTGCGACCGGACAATGTCCCGGGCGTGCTGGCGCTGGAAGGTCGCCGCAAGGCCCTGCAGCAGCTGCCGCCGGATACCCGGCAACTGCTGATCGATACGCCCGCCGGGTCCGGCGAGCGCGAGCTGGAACCGTTCCTGGAACAGGCCAGCGTGTTGCTGGTGCCGGTGCTGCCGTCGTCGTTCGACCTGCATGCCACGCTCGCTTTCGTCGAGGAGCTGCAACGGATCAACCGCATCCACCGCGGCAAGTTGCCGGTGGCACTGGTCGCCAACCGGCTCAAGCCATGGACCCATGCCAGCCAGGATGCGGTCGCACAACTCGCCGAACAATCGCCGTTTCCGATCGCCGCGCAACTGCGCGACAGCCAGGCCTATGTGCTGCTCAGCGCACTGGGCAAGGGCATCTTCGATTACCAGTCCGAGCAGGTACGCAGCCACCAGCAGGACTGGAAGGCACTGCTGCGCTGGATCAAGCGTCAGCATTGAATCCACCCCCATTGCTGCAACCGCGCCGACCGCGCGGCACCATCCCACCGGAGTTTTCCCATGCACGAACTGATCCTCTTGCGACACGCCGAAGCCGTGCCGATAGACAATACCGGTGACGACCAGCAGCGACCGCTGAGTGCGCGCGGTGAGCAAGAGGCGCAAGCGGCCGGGCTGTGGCTGGCCACGCACGGCGCCCGGCTCGATCGTGTGCTGTGTTCGCCTACCCGGCGCACCGACGACACCGCCCGGTTGGCGCTGTCGGCGTTCGACAGTGCACTGGTTCCGCAGATGGCGAACGAAATCTACGCGGCCTCTCCCGGCGAACTGCTGGCCCTGCTCGATCAACACGGCGACGCCGACAGCGTGATGCTGGTCGGCCACAATCCGGGCATCGAACGACTGGTCGCACTGCTGGTCGAAGGGCGCTCCGATGAATGCCGCGGCATGCCGCCCGGTGCCTTGGCGGTACTGCATCTGGACGACGGTGCGCTGGAACCGGGCCACGCCCGACTGGATGCCTTCTGGTCGCCGTGAGGCGTCCGCTCGCCAGCCTGCTCCTCGCCGGGCTGGTGCTGGCCGCGCCAACGGCACGGTCCAGCGATTACCGCATCGACACCCACCGCTCGCACGCCGAGTTCGCGATCCGGCTGCTGTGGCTGCACACGATCAAGGGACGCTTCACGCAGATCGCCGGCAGCGTGAAGCTGGATTCGCACGGGCTGGCAACCGTCGATGCAAGCATCGCGACAGACAGCATCGTGATGAGCTCCGCGCGGGTTCGCCGCTGGGTGCTGGCACCGGAGTTCTTCGATGCGGCGCATTACCCGACGATCCATTTCCGCTCCGCGCCGGTAACGCTCGCCACGTTGACCGCCGGAGGCGTGCTGAACGGCCAACTCCGCCTGCGCGGCGTCGTCCGCCCGGTGCACTTCGAGCTGCTCCCCGCAAGCTGCACGACGCTCACCGCAGCGACCTGCCTGATCGAAGTGCGCGGCCACATTTCGCGCAGCGCGTTCGGCATGCGCGGCCACCGCGCCACGTTGTCCGACCGGGTCCGGCTGGGGCTGCTGATCGCGCTCGACCCGACATCCCACTAGGAGCCTGTCGGACTTTGGTGGTCGAGGCGAGAAGCCGGCTGTGCGAGGACAGATTTTCGCCGCTTCGCCGGCCCATAGTGGTGCTATGGGCCAAGAAGCGGCGGAAATATGGACCGCACAGCCGGATTCGCAACCCGGCCAACCAAAGTCCGACAGGCTCCTAGCCCTGCCCGTATCATGTCGCACATGTCCATGCGTCCGTTTGTCCTGTTCAGCCTGCTCGCCGCCGCCCTGCTGTCGCAGGGTTGCACGTTGTCGCGGGTGCAGATTCGCCGAGCCGATGCGGTGGTCGCCGCGACCACCGATCGCGTCACCACCTGTGACCGTCCCGATCACTGTGCCACGCCGTCGCCGTTGCTGGAGGCTGCGACCCAGGCCCTCGCCGAATCCACGCCGCAGCATCCGGTGCACGTGGTGACCCTGCTCAACGACAGCGAACCGGCGATGGCCGCACGCATCAACCTGATCCGCGCGGCACGGCACACGATCGACGTGCAGACCTACATCTGGGATCAGGACGACGCCGGCCAGCTGGTACTGAATGAATTGGTGCAGGCAGCCCGGCGCGGGGTGAAAGTGCGCATCCTCGCCGACCAGTTGTTCTCGTTCAACGACCCCGACCTGCTCGACCGGCTTGCGCGGGCAAGCAGCAATCTGCAGGTACGGCTGTACAACCCGACTTTCCACAAGGCCCGTACGCCGCCGCTGGATTTCGCCGCGGGCCTGCTGTGCTGTTTCATGCAGTTCAACCAGCGCATGCACAACAAGCTGCTGCTGGTGGACAACCGCATCGGCATCACCGGCGGGCGCAATTACCAGGACCGCTACTTCAACTGGGACGACGCCTTCGACTACATCGATCGCGATGTGATGGTCGGCGGCCCGGCGGCCCGCCAGATGGCGGCCAGCTTCGAGCTGTTCTGGCACCACAAACGCTCGGTGCCGCTGACCCATCTGCGTGACGTCAACCAGCGCATCATGGACGATGCCTCGCCGCCGGCCTGGGCGCCGCCACACTACCGCCGCCCGTTGCGTGTCGCCGCGGTCGAACGTGACGCGGAAGATCCACAGTGGCTGCGGAAGTGGCTGGTCGACCCCACCTTGCATACCGGCAAGGTGGATTACTTCAGCGATCTGCCGGCGAAGACCGACAAGCCCGACAAGCAGCACGCGCTCCAGTTCACCCATCAGGTGATGGAAATGGTGAGTTCGGCCAGGCACGAGGTCGTACTGCAGACGCCTTATCTGGTGATGAGCCGGCGTGCCCAGCACATCTTCGAGCACCTGCACCGGCGTGCTCAACCGCCACGCATCATCGTCTCCACCAATTCGCTGGCCTCGACCGATGCCTTCGCGGTGTATGCGATGTCGTACAAGCATCGCAAGCGCTACCTGAAGAAATTCGGTTTCGAGATCCACGAAATGAAACCGCATGCACCGGGTGCGGCCGCCGACTACGCGCTGGCCAACTCCGTCGCCCCTGCATCGATATCGCCACCCGCGACGGCCAGCCCGTCCGGCGCCCGCCACATCCGCTACCACCTGCTTGGCAGCCGCGGCAACAACCGGCCGGCACCGCTGCTGAGCAAGGGTCTGCGCTTCGGCCTGCACGCCAAGTCGATCGTGATCGACGACAGCTTCGCGATGGTCGGTTCGCACAACTTCGACCCGCGTTCGGATCATTACAACACCGAAGCCGGCGTGATCGTCTACGACCCGCGCTTCGCCAACGAGGTACGCCAGAGCATCATCCGCGACACCGAGCCGGAAAACGCCTGGGTGATTGCCCCGCGGCAACCGGCCGTGCCGGTCCTCACCGAGGTCAACGACGTGCTCGGCGACATCTCCGAACACCTGCCGCTGTTCGACATCTGGCCGTTCCGCTACGCCACCAGCTATCAACTCAAGCCCGGCTGCCAGCCATTGCGCATCGACGATCCGGCGTTCACTTCCTGCTACGAACCGGTCGGCGATTTTCCCGACGTGGCGCTGTCACCGAAGCTGATCATCACCCGATTGATCACCGCTTTCGGGGTGGGTGCGAAGGGCATCCTCTGATCGATGCCCGACGGCGGCCGCTCGCCTTCGTCGCGCAAGCCGACAGGCTGCTAGCGGCTTCAGTCCCGATGCCCGCCTGTTTCGAGGGTCGCGGGCGGAGGCGAAACGACCTCAAGGCAGGTGCGCAATCCCGTCGCCCCGGGAAGAAAACAGCATCGGCAGCTCGCCCCTGATCCCGTCGGGATGGTCGGCCGGCACACGGAAGCGCCAGCCATGCACGGTGCGCAAGGCATGGTCGTCGAGAACCGCATCACCGCTCGATTCGACGACGCTGGCGGCACTGACGCGGCCCTCGCCGTTGGTCTCGATGTGCAGCACCACGCGGCCATCCAGGTGGCCGCGCAGCTCATCCCAGGACAGCGAGTCGTCGCTGGGCGTCGCCAAGGGCACCAGTTCGGGTGGCGGCGTCACGGCGGCAGCCCGGGCGTCACCGGCACGATCCGCGGTGGCCACTGGACGCAACCGGCGCTCCGTGCGGGCCGGAGCGTGCCGATGCCGCGCCGCGAACCGGACGTGTCGCGACGGCGCTGCCCGCTGCACAGCCACCACCGAACCCGGTCCGCGCCACTGGTCGGTCAATGTGCTGAGCCAGCCGGTGCCGGCGATGCCGATGGCCAGCGCGAGCGCGCTCAGGCCGGTGGTGGTGCGCAGGCGCAACATGGCAGGCTGGCAATGGCCGTGAGGGAACACTTCATGGCCGCTCCAGGATCGCGGTCACGCCCATGCCGCCGGCCGTGCAGATCGAGATCAGGCCGCGGCCGGAGCCTTTGCGTTCGAGCAGCTTGGCCAGCGTGGCAATGACCCGCGCACCGGTGGCCGCAAACGGATGACCGACCGCCAGGCTGGAACCATGCACGTTGAGCCGGGCCGGATCGATCGCGCCCAGCGGCGCATCGAGGCCAAGCCGCTGTTTGCAGTAGTCGGCACTCTCCCAGGCGCGCAAGGTGCACAGCACCTGCGCGGCGAACGCTTCGTGGATTTCGACATAGTCGAAATCCTGCAGGGTGAGTCCCTGCCGGGCGAGCATGCGCGGCACGGCGATGGTCGGCGCCATCAGCAGGCCTTCGCCGTGGACGAAATCCACTGCGGCGACCTCCGCGTCGCGCAGGTACGCCCGGATTTTCAGGCCGCGCCTGGCCGCCCACTCGTCACTGGCCAGCAGCACGGCGGCGGCACCATCGGACAGGCCGGTGGAATTGCCGGCCGTCAGCGTGCCATGGCCGGACGTCTTGTCGAACGCGGGCTTGAGCGCGGCAAGCTTTTCCATGCTGGCATCCGGGCGCAGGAAGCCGTCGCGCTTCAGCCCGCGGAACGGCACCAGCAGATCGTCGAAGAATCCCGCGTCGTACGCGGCGGCCAGCTTGCGATGACTGTCCAGTGCGAGCTGATCCTGCGCCTCGCGGGAGATATGCCATTCCTTCGCCATCTTCTCGCAGTGCTCGCCCATCGACATGCCGGTGCGTGGTTCGGCCACACCGGGGAACGAGGGTCTCAGTTCGCTCAGCGAGAATCCGCGTAGTGCGGTTTTCAATTTGTCGAGCGGCGTCTTCGCACGGTTGATCGCCAGCAAGCGCTTGCGCAGACGCCTGCCGTACACGATCGGCACGTCGCTGGTGGTGTCCGAGCCGCCGGCGATGCCGGCTTCGATCTGTCCCGCGGCGATCTTGTTGGCGATGATGATCGCGTTGTCCAGCGAGGTGCCGCAGGCACGTGCGGTGGTGATGCCCGGCGTGGTCGGCGCCAGTCCCGAACTGAGCAGCGCCTCGCGCGCCAGGTTCCAGTCCGCAGCGTGCTTGATCACCGCGCCCATCGCCACTTCGCCCAGCTCCACGCCATGCAGGCCGCAGCGTTCGACCAGCGCACCGAGCACCTTCACCGACATGCCGAAATTGCCGACATCGGCATACGCGGTGTTGTTGCGGCAGAACGGGATGCGTACCCCCCCGATCACCCCAACGCGCCTGTGCGTGTTTTCCATGGTCAGAACAGTCCGCGAGTCAAGTCCTGCAAGGCTAACGCGCCATGCCGCGCGGCGGAAGGCCAGGCGGCGGAAAATGTACCGATCCATTCAGCACCCGCCGCATGCTGCCGCCGACGTGAAAACCCGCGCGCAGGGGATCGCGGCATGCCGGCTGGTAGAATTCCACCTCTTTGCCTTGCGGAATTGCCGATCGTGGAAGCACAAACGCTGCTCGCCCTGCCTGTCGTGCTGGCGCTGGAACCCGTCGCCGGCCAGCCGCCGCTGCGCCTGAGCCTGAGCCGCGACGAAGCCGCGGTAGTAGCGCAACTGATCGCCACCGATCTGCAGGCGCTGGTCCCGCAGGTGGGCGAAACTCGCCTGGCGCTGGCAGGCGCCCTGTTCGACCAGGTCGAGCTGCTGCGGCCGGGTTTTCCGGTGTGGGCCACGCTGGAGGAACTGGCCCGGCGCGTGCCGCGCGTCCAGCTGGACAGCGTGGTGGCGTTCGGCAGCCACGACGGCCACATGCCGGCGCAGCCGCTGGAGCCGTCGCCGATCTTTGCCGATGGCCCGATGCGCCTGCTGCCGATGAGTCTGCTGGCTCCCGCGGCGCTGGCCGAAGAACTCTCCACGCAGTTGGAGATCCAGTTGGTCGGACGCGGCGAGGCGGGTGTGCTGACCGCCGACTGGCTGATGCGCACGCTCGGCATCCGGCTTGAGCACGTGCGTTACCTCAGCCGCAACGACCTGCTCGCACTGACCTGCGTGCAGTACGAGCACGTCAATCTGTCCGCGCTGTGGAGCCTGCTGGAAACCGCGCTGCTGACCCCGGAGCGTGAGGAGTCGGTGCTGAGCGCGCGCGGACTGGCGCTGCATTACGCACAGGGCAGGGTGCTGACGCAATCGCCGGCGCAATGGCTGGCCGCGCAAGCCGGCGGGCAAGCCGCGCAACGCAGCCATGAGCTGGCGGGCATCGTGTTCGAATTGCGCCAGTACACCGCGCTGCTCGATGCCCACCAGTTGCCGTTGCAGTTGCAGCCGACGCCCGGCGATGCCGCCGAGGCGGGCGCGGGCTATCTGCTGGAGACGCTCGCCGCGGCCGCAGCGGACGCGGCCCCGCCGGTGCTGTTCGCGCACGAGGCAGCCGGCCTGGGCGTGGTCGTGGTCACCGTGGCCCAGCGTGGCGAAGCCGGCCGCGCCCGTGTGCTGGCACACGGCTATCCGCTGCAGCCGTCGGCACTGGAGCCGTTGATGCGTTTGCTGGCGGCGCGCTACGGCATCGCCGCCGAACTCCACGCGCTGGGCCGGATCATGCTGGATGACTGCGGCCATCTGGGTGCGCCGGCGACCGTCTTGCACTGAGTGGCGCACGCCGCTTTGCAGCGGCAGATTCTTGGCGCATGATGAATTCCCCAGCCCAGCAACCTGTCGGGCTTTGCTGGTCGAGGCGAGAATTCGTCTGTGCGAGGACAGATTTTCGACGCTTCGCCGGCCCATGGTGGTTCCATGGGTCAAGAAGCGGCGGAAATATGGATCGCACAGACGGATTCGCAGCCCGGCCGAGCAAAGTCCGACAGGCTGCTAGGGGATCCCGCTGACGGAATGATCATGCGGACGCACGAGTCTGCCGAGATAGCGTCTTCGATGCCCGATGGGCCTGACTGGGCCTTCAGGATATTGAATGGCGCACCTGCCTTGCTCGCCTACCTCGACAGCGAGCAGCGCTTTCTCTATGCCAACGAAACCCACCGCACCTGGCTTGGCGTCGATCCGCTGGAGCTGATCGGGCGGTGCCTGATCGACGTCATCGGCATGAAAAACTATCGACGCGCCAGCCCCGCCCTGGAACAGGCCTACGCCGGGCAGATGGCCAGTTACGAAGGCGAGTTGTTCAACCGCAGGGAACGACGTTACGCGCACGGCAATTTCCAGCCGGATTTCGACGCCGACGGTCACGTGCGAGGCGTCTTCACCACTCTGGTCGACATCACCGAACGACGCACCATGGAACTGCAGCTGCACGAGAGCGAGCAGCGCTTCTTCGGCGCATTCCAGCATGCCGCGATCGGCATGGCGCTGGTCCATCCGGACGGCCAGTTCCTGCGCGTCAACACCGCCGCCTGCCAGATGCTCGGTTATTCCGAGGACGAATTGCCGGCGCAGCGACTGGCCGACATCACCCACCCGGACGATCTGGCCGAAGACCTGGAGCTGCGGGCAGAGCTGCTCCGGGGCGAGCGGGAGTCCTATCAGCGGGAGCAACGCAACTTTCACCGGGACGGCCATGTCGTGCATGTCCAGCTCAGCGTGTCGCTGGTGCGCGACGAGCAGGGCCAGCCCCGCTATTTCGTTTTGCAGACGCAGGACATCAGCGAGCGCAAAGCGTTCGAGGAGGCCCTGCATCACGAACGCGAGCTGGCCGAGGTGACGCTGCGTTCGATCGGCGATGCCGTCATCACCACCGACCTGCAGCTGTGCATCACCTCGCTCAACCCGATCGCCGAGGCGATGACCGGCTGGACCAGCAGCGAGGCGCGCGACCGCCCGATCGGGGAGATCTTCCAGTTGCACGACGCACTGAGCGGGCAACCGGTAGCCAACCCGCTGCGCGCGGCGATCGAGCACGACACCATCGTCGACCTTGCCGGCAAGACCCTGCTGCGGCACCGCCACGGCTTCGACACGCCGGTGGAGGATTCCTCGGCGCCGATCCACGACCACGCCGGCAATGTCATCGGCGGCGTGCTGGTGTTTCACGATGTCAGCGAAACCCGCACGCTGGCGCTGCGGATGATCCACCTGACCCAGCACGACACCCTGACCGGGTTGCCCAACCGCAGCCAGCTGCACGGACAGATCGAGCAGGCGCTGACCACCGCCGCGCGGCGCCAGCAGCGTGGCGCATTGCTGTATATCGACATCGACCATTTCAAGCAGGTCAACGAGATCCACGGCCACGCCAGCGGCGATCGCGTGCTGCGTGCGTTTGCCGCACAGATCCTGTCCTGCCTGCCCGGCGACGAACTGCTGAGCCGCTACGGCGGCGACGAATTCGTGGTGGTGCTGCCGCACCTGGAAAGCGTCGGCGAAGCGGCCAGCCTGTGCCAGCGACTGATCGTCGCGTGCGAGCAGACCAGCGTCGCCGACCTCCCCGAGCTGGGGCTGCGCGTGACCATCGGCATCAGTGTGTTTCCGGACAACGCCAACGAGCCGGATGCCTTGTTGCAGCAGGCGGAAACCGCGATGTGCGCGGCCAAGGCCCAGGGCCAGCACAGCTACCGTTTCTTCACCGCATCGATGAACGAGCGCACGTTCGCGCGGCACCAGATCGAGACGACGCTCAGGCTGGCCTTGTCGCGCAACGAGCTGAGCCTGTATTACCAGCCCAAGGTGGATGCCCGCAGCGGCCGCATCACCGGCGCCGAGGCGCTGTTGCGCTGGCATGCGGACGGGCGTGAGATGCATGCACCGAACCAGTTCATCCCGATCGCCGAAGACAGCGGGCTGATCCTGCCGATCGGCGCCTGGGTGCTGCAGCAGGCCTGCCGGCAGGCGCGGCGGTGGCAACAACGCGGACACGTCGTGCCGATCTCGGTGAACGTCTCGCCGCTGCAGTTCCAGCATGTCGATTTCTACGTCTGGCTCGACGGCGTGCTCGGTACCTGTGGCCTCGATCCCGGCCTGCTCGAGCTGGAATTGACCGAACGCATGGTGATGTCCGGCGGCAGCGCCACCACCGCCCTGCTGCAACAGATCAAGCGGCGCGGCGTGCGCCTGTCGCTGGACGATTTCGGCACCGGCTATTGCAGCCTGTCCTATCTGAAGCATTTCCCGATCGACACGCTGAAAATCGACCGCGCGTTCGTGAGCGACCTGACGACCGATCCGGACACCGCCACGATCACCAGCGCGATCATCGCCATGGCCCGAAGCCTCAACAAGGAGGTGGTCGCCGAAGGCGTGGAAACCCGCGAACAGGGTGAATTCCTGCGTCTCGCCGGCTGCTCGCAGCTGCAGGGTTTCCTGTATGGCATGCCGATGACCGCCGAACAATTCGAACAGCGGCTGCGCGCGGCCGGTTGACGCGCTTGCGGCGACTGCGCCGGCGTCAGAGCGCCATCTCGTACATCCAGTAGTGGCAACGCTGCATGCCGAGCTCGGCATAGGTCGCCTGCGCGCGCTGGTTTTCGGTTTCCACATAGAGCCGGAGCCCGACGGCGCCGGCAGTCGCGGCGCGTTGCCGGACATCCGCATGCAGTGCGCGGAACACGCCGCTGCGACGCGCCTCGGGGATCACGTACACACTTTGAATCCACCAGAAATCGCCGCAGCGCCAGTCGCTCCATTCATAGGTCAGCAACAGGCTGCCGACCGCCACGCCGGCGCGTTCGGCGACCAGGTAAAACCCTCGCCGCGGCTGCTCGAACACACTGGCAATACCGCGCTCGAGCAGTGCCGGATCCAGCTGCTTGCGTTCGGTTTCCCACGCCATGGCCGCATTCCAGGCACACAGCTCGGGCAGGTCTCGCAGGATGGCGGGGCGAATCAGCAGCGATGGCACAGGGCAGCTCCGGCAAGAAAGATCGATGGGCTAGCATCGTACCCTGCGTTGTCTTCACACGGTATCGCGTAACGTCAACGGCGGTGCCGGTGGGCTTTGCCACTCGCCCTCGCCCCGATCGCCATCGGGGGAGCCATAGTCATGCATTGACCCGCTTGCGGCCGGATCGCGATCAACCTGTAATGGAAGGCTGGATTTGAAAATCGGCAGCATTCTGGATCAGCTCAAGCTGCGGCGCCTGCGCGCATTTCGCCGCCGCCGCGCGGCGGCACGCACCCGGCCGGAGCAGGAACCGGCGCTGCGCGATGAACTGCTCAGTGCCGACCAGATGGAGCGCCACGGCGAGATATTGGCCCGCCAGCACCACCTGAGAGCCCGCCGCCGCAGGAATCTGCTGCTGGCCCGGCTGGACGAGAACGAGTCGGTACTGATCCATACCTGCGAACAGCTCACCGCGTCGACCCGGCAGCGCCGGCAGATCACTCCGGCCGGCGAGTGGCTGCTGGACAACCTCTACCTGATCGAGGAACAGATCCGCATCGCCCGCCGGCATCTGCCGCAAGGCTACAGCCGCGAACTGCCGCAGCTGGCATCGACGCCCTCGAGCGGCCTGCCGCGCGTGTACGACATCGCGCTGGAAATCATCTCGCACGGCGATGGGCGGATCGACACGGTCAGCCTCGGCCGTTTCATCAACGCTTACCAGACCGTCACTCCATTGCAACTGGGCGAGTTGTGGGCGATCCCGATCATGCTGCGGCTGGCGCTGATCGAGAACCTGCGCCGGGTGGCCGCCCGGGTCATGGCGGACTGGCGCTGCTGCAGCGAGGCGGCGCGCTGGGCCGACAGCATGACTGCCACCGCCGAGCGCGATCCGAAGAGCGTGGTGCTGGTGGTCGCCGACATGGCCCGCTCGGACGCGCCGATGACCAGCCCGTTCGTGGCCGAAATGGCGCGTCGGCTGCAAGGGCAGGGTCCGGGGCTGGCGATGCCGCTGAGCTGGATCGAACAGCGCCTGTCGGAGTCCGGCCAGAGCATCGAGCATCTGGTGCAACTGGAGGCGCAGCAACAGGCGGCCAATCAGGTGACCGTCAGCAACAGCATCGGCAGCCTGCGCGCCCTGTCGGCGATCGACTGGCGCGATTTCGTCGAGCGCACCAGTGTCGTCGAACAGCACCTGCGCGAAGATCCGGCGACGATCTACGCATCGATGGATTTCGCGACCCGCGACCGCTATCGCCACGTAGTGGAGACGATGGCACGCAGGCATCGGCTGAGCGAACAGAAGGTGGCCGAGTCCGCGATCGAGCTGTGCCGCGAGCATGCCGGGTCCGGTGCCGCACCGTCGCTGCCGCAGCACGTCGGTTTCTATCTGATCGACCAGGGCCACCCTGCGCTGGAACGACGCCTGGGTGTGCGTCCGGGACCGGGCCGCGCCTTGTGGCGACAGTTCAAGAAGACGCCACTGCCGTTCTATCTGGGTCTGCTGGCGCTGCTCACGCTGGCGTTCGCGCGCCCGCTGCTGCTCGAAGCCGCGCACGACAGCCAACCGCTGTGGGCGCTGCTGACGCTCGCCGTACCCGCCACGATTCTCGCCAGCCAGCTGGCGCTGAGCCTGCTCAACTGGCTGGCGACGCTAACGATCGTGCCGCAGCGGTTGCCGCGCATGGATTATTCGGCCGGGGTCCCGGCCCACGCGCGCACGCTGGTGGCGATACCCTGCCTGGTGGACAACACGCAGGACGTCGAGGCATTGGTGGAAGCCCTGGAAGTGCGCTTTCTCGGCAATCGCGACCCCAACCTGCATTTCGCGCTGCTCTCCGATTTCACCGATGCCGACAGTGAATCCCTGCCCGGCGATACGCCGCTGCTGCAGCTGCTGCAACGGCGCATCGACGCGCTCAACGTGCGCTACGCCAAGGCCGATGTCGACCGCTTTTTCCTGTTCCACCGGCCACGCCGCTGGAACGACACCGAGCGATGCTGGATGGGACACGAGCGCAAGCGCGGCAAGCTGGCCGATCTCAACGCGCTGCTGCGCGGCAAGGGCCGCGACCGTTTCGCGCTTCTCGTCGGCGATATCGACGGCCTGCCCGCGGTGCAGTACGTCATCACGCTCGACGCCGACACCCAGCTGCCGCGCGACTCGGCGCGCAAGATCATCGGCGCGATCGACCACCCGCTCAATCGCGCGGTGTACGACCCCGAACGGCGCCGCGTGGTGGCGGGCTATGCGATCCTGCAGCCGCGCGTGGGCATCAGCATGCCCAGTACCGCCCGCTCGCGCTACGCGCAGTTGTACGGCAGCGATGCGGGCATCGACCCGTATACGCAAATGGTGTCGGACGTCTATCAGGACGTGTTCCGCGAAGGCTCGTTCATCGGCAAGGGCATCTACGACATCGACGCGTTCGAACGCACGCTGGACGGGCGCTTTCCGGAAAACCGCATCCTCAGCCACGATCTGGTCGAAGGCTGCCACGCCCGCTCGGGGCTGCTCAGCGACGTGCAGTTGTACGAGGAGTATCCGGCCCGCTACAGCGCGGACGTCAAGCGCCGGCACCGCTGGATACGCGGCGACTGGCAGCTGCTGCCATGGCTGCTGCCGTGGGCCCCGACCGCGCACGACGGCTGGCGCCCGAACGCGCTGACCTCACTGTCGCGCTGGAAGATCCTGGACAACCTGCGCCGCAGCCTGGTGCCGGCATCGTTGCTGACGTTGCTGGTGTGCGGCTGGCTGCTGCTGTCGCCAGTGCTGTCGTGGACGCTGGCGGTGCTGGCGATGGTATTGGTCCCGCCGCTGCTGTCGGCATTGCTGGACCTGGTGCAGAAACCGCAGGAAGTGCAGCTGGATCAGCATCTGCGCGCCAACCTGCGCGACACCGGCCAACACCTGGCACGTATGCTGCTGATGCTGGCGTGGCTGCCGCACGAGGTGCTGTACACCCTCGACGCGATCATGCTCACGCTGTGGCGCATGGCGATCAGCAGGCGCCATCTGCTGCAATGGCAAACTTCCAGCGAGGTCGAGCGGCGCAGCAGCAACGCGCCGGGTGCGCTGTGGCGTCTGCTATGGATCGGTCCGCTCCTGGCGGCGCTGCTCGCCGTGACCCTGGCGCTCCAACGTCCGGCCGCACTGCTGCTGGCGGCACCGTTGCTGCTGCTGTGGCTGCTCTCGCCCTGGATCGCGTGGTGGATCAGCAAGCCGCACGTACCGGCCGCGTTTGCACCGAACCCGGCGCAGCAGCGGTTCCTGCGCGTGCTGGCACGCAAGACCTGGGCCTTCTTCGACACCCATGTCGGCCCCAACGATCGCTGGTTGCCGCCGGATAATCTGCAGGAACAACCCGAGCCGGTGATCGCCCACCGCACCTCCCCCACCAACATCGGACTGGCGCTGCTGGCCAATCTGGCCGGCTACGATTTCGGTTTCCTGAGTGCCGGCCGCCTGCTCGAGCGCACCCGCCAGACACTCGCCACGATGCAATCGCTGGCACGCCATCGCGGCCACTTCTACAACTGGTACGACACACTGACCCTGCAGCCGCTGACGCCGCACTACGTCTCGTCGGTGGACAGCGGCAATCTTGCCGGCCACTTGCTGACCCTGCGGCCGGGCCTGCTGCAACTGAGCGACGAGGCGGTGTTCCAGCCACGTGCGCTGCAGGGCCTGCTCGACACCTTGTGCGTCCTTGAGGATGCGCTTGGCGGCACCGACACCAACGCGCTGAAGCCGCTGCGACAGGAACTGGCCGACGCCTTGAACGCACCACCGGCCACCACCGGCGCGGCCGTTGCCGTGCTGCAGCGGCAACAGGAACACATCCGCGCGCTGGCGCAGCGCCTGACCGTCGATCCCGGCAGCGAGGCGGCATTCTGGCTCGATGCGTTGCGCGGCCAGTGCAGCGATCTGCTGGACGATGTGGCGCGTTTCAACCTCGAACCGCCGAGCGACGACGATGTCGGCTTCCGCGGCATCCCCACGCTGCGCCAGCTGGCGCGGATCGAGCCACTGTGCTGGCCGGCCGAAGCCGGCGCCGACGCGCTGCGCGAGCGCGCGCGCGAACGCGAAGCGCTGCTCACGCTACTGGCGCAGCAGGCGGGCAGGATGGCGCTGATGGATTACCGCTTCCTCTACGACCGCACGCGCGACCTGCTGGCGATCGGCTACAACGCCGACGAGCGCCGGCTCGACGCAAGCTGTTACGACCTGCTCGCGTCGGAAGCACGGCTGACCAGTTTCGTGGCGATCGCCCAGGGCCAGCTGCCGCAGGACAACTGGTTCTCGCTGGGCCGTCTGCTGACCACCAGCGGCGGCGAACCGGTGCTGCTGTCGTGGACCGGCTCGATGTTCGAATACCTGATGCCGCTGCTGGTGATGCCTACCTACCAGCACACCCTGCTCGACCAGAGCTGCCACGCCGCGGTGGCGCGGCAGATCGAATACGGCAACCAGCTGGACCTGCCCTGGGGCGTGTCCGAATCCGCCTACAACATGCGCGATGCCCACTTCACTTACCAATACCGGGCGTTCGGGGTGCCGGGGCTCGGCCTCATGCGCGGACTCGGCGAGGATGTCGTGGTCGCCCCGTATGCCAGCGCCCTGGCCTTGATGGTTGCGCCGGCGGCCGCCTGCAGGAATCTGCAACGGCTGGCCGAGGCCGGCATGCAGGGCCGCTTCGGGCTGTACGAGGCGGTCGACTACACGCCGGTCCGATTGCCGCTGGGGCAACGCCGCGCCGTGGTGCATTCGTTCATGGCGCATCACCAGGGCATGAGCCTGCTGGCGCTGGATTACGCGCTGCAGGATCAACCGATGCAGCGGCGTTTCGAGTCCGATCCGCAGTTCCGCGCCACCAGCCTGCTGCTGCAGGAACGCATCCCGCGGACCGCAGCCGAGTACCTGCATGCCGCCGGTTTCCCCGAGCCGGGCGAGCACCTGCCGGTGGTCGAACCCCGGCTGCGCGTATTCACCGACCCGGATCGACCGCGGCCGGCCGTGCAGCTGCTTTCGAACGGTCGCTACCACGTCATGGTCAGCAGCGCCGGCGGCGGCTACAGCCGTTGCCGCGAGCTGGCGGTGACGCGCTGGCGCGAGGACATCACGCGCGACCACTGGGGCATGTTCTGCTACCTGCGCGACGTCGACAGCGGCGAGTACTGGTCCACCACGTATCAGCCGACGTTGAAGAAGACCGAACTGTTCGAGGCGATCTTCTCCGAGGCCCGCGCCGAGTTCCGCGTGCGCGAGCGCGAGTTCGACGCGCACACCGAAATCGTGGTGTCGCCGGAAGACAACATCGAACTGCGCCGTACCCGCATCACCAACCGCGCCCGCACGCGGCGCACGATCGAACTGACCAGCTATGCCGAAGTGGTGCTGGCGCCGGCGCTGGCCGATGCGCTGCATCCGGCCTTCAGCAAATTGTTCGTGCAGACCGAACTGGTGCCGGCGCTGCAGGCGATCCTGTGCAGCCGGCGGCCACGCGCGCACGACGAAGCGGTGCCGTGGATGTGCCATCTGCTGGCCGTGCACAACGCCGACATCGACGAGATCTCCTACGAGACCGACCGCGCCCGCTTCATCGGCCGCGGCCGCGAACTGGCGCAGCCGCAGGTGCTGGACCTGGAGCAGACGCGGCTCTCCAACAGCGCCGGCTCGGTGCTCGACCCGATCGTGGCGATCCGTTGCCGGATCACGCTGGAGCCGGAGCAGTCGGCCACGGTCGATCTGGTCACCGGCCTGAGCGAAAGCCGCGCCGAATGCCTGCAGCTGATCAACAAATACCGCGACCGCCTGCTCGCCGACCGCGTGTTCGACATGGCCTGGACGCACAGCCAGGTGCTGCTGCGCCAGCTCAACGCCACGCTGGTCGATGCCCAGCTGTACGAACACATGGCCACCTCGATCATCTACCCCAACGCGAGCCTGCGCGCCAAACCCGGCATCCTGCTGGGCAACCGGCGCGGCCAGTCCGGGCTGTGGGGGCAGTCGATCTCCGGCGACCTGCCGATCGTGCTGCTGCAGATCGCCGAGTCGTCGCGGATCGAACTGGTGCGCCAACTGGTGCAGGCCCACGCGTACTGGCGCCAGAAAGGGTTGGCGGTGGACCTGCTGATCTGGAACGAGGACCGCTTCGGCTACCGCCAGGAGCTGCAGGATCAGATCATGGGGCTGATCGCCTCCGGCAGCGAAGCGAGCCTGCTCGATCGCCCCGGCGGCATCTTCGTGCGCCCGGCACAGCAGCTGTCCAGCGAGGATCGGATCGTGGTGCAGGCAAGCGCGCGGATCATCGTGTCCGGCAGCCGCGGCAGCCTGGCCGAGCAGATCGGCCAGCGCCGCCCGGAAACGCATGCGCCGCGCTTCGAGCCGAGCCGCGCACGGCGCCTGATGCCGCCGGCCAGCGTGGCGACGCCGGTGGCGCCGACCGCGCCGCCGGACACACTGCAGCTGAGCAATCCGCACGGCGGCTTCAGTGCGGATGGCCGCGAATACGTGATCACCCTGGCCGCCGGGCAAACCACACCGGCACCATGGGCGAACGTGCTAGCCAATCCGCATTTCGGCACGGTGATCTCCGAAAGCGGCAGCGCCTACACCTGGGGCGAGAATGCGCACGAGTTCCGCCTGACCCCGTGGTACAACGACCCGGTCGGCGACGCCAGCGGCGAGGTGCTGTATCTGCGCGACGAGGAGACCGGCCAGGTCTGGTCGCCCACGCCGCTGCCCAGCCGCGGCAGCGGCAGCTACGTGACCCGTCACGGCTTCGGCTACAGCGTGTTCGAGCATCACGAAGACGGCATTCATTCCGAGCTGTGGGTGTACGTGGCGCTGGACGCATCGGTGAAATTCTCGGTGCTGAAGTTGCGCAACACATCGGGCGAGTCGCGCCGGCTGTCGGTCACCGGCTACGTCGAGTGGCTGCTCGGCGACCTGCGCGAAAAAACCGCGATGCATGTGGTGACCGAGTCCGACCCGGCCAGTGGCGCGCTGTTCGCCCGCAATGCCTACAACACCGAGTTTCCGGACCGCGTGGCGTTCTTCGACGTGGCCGATCGCGGCGACAGCATCGGCGGCGACCGCAGCGAATTTCTTGGCCGCAACGGCAGCACCCGAGCGCCGGCGGCCATGGAGCGGACGCATCTATCCGGCCGGGTCGGCGCGGCGCTGGATCCCTGCGCGGCGCTGCAGTTGAACGTGGAGCTGGCCGACGGCGGCGAGCGCGAGGTGATCTTCCGGCTGGGGCTGGGCCGCGACGACACCGATGCCAGCGCACTGGTGCGCCGTTTCCGCGGCAGCAGCGCGGCAGCCGAGGCGCTGGCCCGGGTGCGTGCGTACTGGGAGCGCACCCTGGGCACGATCCAGATCGCCACGCCGGAACCTGCGCTCAACGTGCTGGCCAACGGCTGGCTGCTGTACCAGACCATCGCCTGCCGCTTCTGGGCGCGCAGCGGCTACTACCAGTCCGGCGGCGCCTTCGGCTTTCGCGATCAGCTGCAGGATTCGATGGCGCTGCTGCACGCCGCACCGGAGCTCGCCCGCCAGCAACTGCTGCTGTGCGCGGCGCACCAGTTCCCCGAGGGTGACGTGCAGCACTGGTGGCACCCGCCGCTGAATCGCGGCGTGCGCACGCAATGTTCCGACGACTTCCTGTGGTTGCCGCTGGCCGCCAGCCGCTACGTGCTCGCCACCGCCGACATCGGCGTGCTGGATGAACCGGTCGGCTACCTCGAAGGTCGTCAGCTGCGCGAGGGCGAGGAATCCTATTACGACCTGCCGCAGCACTCGCGCCTGGGCGAAACGCTGTACCGGCATTGCGTGCGGGCGATCGAACACAGCCTGCCACGCGGCGCGCACGGGCTGCCGCTGATCGGCAGCGGCGACTGGAACGACGGCATGAACAAAGTCGGCGAAGCCGGCCGCGGCGAAAGCGTGTGGCTGGGTTTCTTCTCCTGCCAGGTGCTGACGCGCTTCGCCGAAGTGGCCCGCCTGCACGACGACAATGCCTTCGCGCAACGCTGCATGGACGAGGCCGGCAAGCTGCGCGCGGCGCTGGAACAGCACGGCTGGGATGGCGCGTGGTACCGCCGCGCGTATTTCGACGACGGCACGCCTCTGGGATCGGCCGGCAACGACGAATGCCGCATCGACTCGATCGCGCAGAGCTGGTCGGTGCTGTCCGGCATGGGCTCGCCGGAGCGCCAGCGCCAGGCGATGGCCTCGCTCGACCAGCATCTGGTACGCCGTAAAGCCGGTCTGGTGCAACTGCTCGAACCGCCATTCGACCAGGGCGCACTGGATCCCGGCTACATCAAGGGCTACGTGCCCGGCGTGCGCGAGAACGGCGGCCAGTACACGCACGCCGCGATCTGGGCCGCGATGGCCTTTGCCGAACTGGGCGACAGCGCGCGCGCATGGGAACTGCTGCGCATGATCAACCCGGTCGACCATGGCAGCGACGCGGCGAAAATCGAGATCTACAAGGTCGAACCCTACGTAGTCAGCGCCGATGTCTACGCCGTCGAGCCACACGTCGGCCGCGGCGGCTGGAGCTGGTACACCGGCTCCGCCGGCTGGATGTACCGGCTGATCGTCGAATCCCTGCTCGGCCTGCGACTGGAAGCCGGGCACCTGCGCTTCGCTCCGGTGCTGCCGGCCGCGTGGGAAGGCTTCGCGATGAGCTATCGCCATCACAACACCTGGTATCGGATCACCCTGCGCCAGCTTGCCGTGGGCACCGCCGGCAGCGTGCGGCTCGATGGCGTGGCGCAGGCGGATGGCCGCATCGCGTTGGTCGACGACGGCGTGGAGCACCGCGTGGAGATCGATCATCCGCGGGCGGAGTGACTGGCGAGATGACCCAGCAGCCTGTCGGCCCTTGTGCCAGTCCCATATCATCTACGTGCGCTTCATCGGCACGCACAGGCGGTACGACAAGGCCCAATCTTCAAGTCCAGCTTGCTTGAGGATGGATGCTATCGAGCGTGCCTGGCGGAATGTCGACGCTGGGCTCGTCTTGCCACCCATCCCCAACGCTGCATCGCCACCAGCGCTGACACTCGACTGCCTTCAAGATGCTCGCGACGGTCGATCATGCCAATTACACGCGCTAGTTCGAATAACACCGATTTGGAGCAAGCGTGTTGCGATGGCTCTTGTCCGAACGCCGGCAAAGGGCTTCGCGCGCAAACTCACCCTACGGGAAGGGCCTGCTTGTCCGTAGGAGCGCACCCTGTGCGCGATCCCCCATCGTCACTGCGCCCACCGTGTTTTCGCGCACAGGGTGCGCTCCTGCCGAGTGCCGGGAATCGGGGTTGTTCGGGATTCCCTTATGCATCGGCTTAACCTCGTGGCCTGCAAGCTGGAAGGTACGCAAGGGCGGTGCTGCCTCGCTGACCCCGGCTTCGCCGCGCGGCATGATGCAGCGGCACCGCTGCATTGTCGACGTTGCACCCCCACCCATCAGAGAGTGACCCCATGGCGATACCCCGTTCGGATGCACTGGTTTTTTTCGGCGCCACCGGCGACCTGGCTTTCAAGAAGATCTTTCCCGCGCTGCAGGCGATGATGCTGCGCGATGGGCTGGATCTGCCGATCATCGGCGTGGCGCACTCCGACTGGACGCTGAAGCAATTGCGCCAGCGGGCGCGGGACAGCCTGCTGCAGGCGGCGAAGGAGCAGGGCGACAAGTTCGACAAGGCGGCGTTCGCGAAGCTGGCGGCGCGGCTGCAGTATGTCGACGGCGACTACAACGATCCGGCCACGTTCGCCGCGCTGAAGCAGGCGCTGGGCAAGGCAAAGCGGCCGCTGCACTATCTGGCGATCCCGCCCAGCCTGTTCGGCACCGTGGTCAAGGGGCTGCAACAAGCCGGCTGCGCCAACGACGCGCGGGTGGTGGTGGAGAAGCCGTTCGGCCGCGACCTGGCCACGGCGCGGCAGCTCAACCGCATCCTGCGTTCGGCGTTCGAGGAGGATGCGATCTTCCGCATCGATCACTTCCTGGGCAAGGAGGCGATCATGAACATTCTGTATTTCCGCTTTGCCAATGCGTTCCTGGAGCCGATCTGGAACCGCAACTGCGTGGCCAGCGTGCAGATCACGCTGTCCGAGCAATTCGGCGTGAACGGCCGTGGCGGGTTTTACGAAACCGCCGGCTGCCTGCGCGACGTGATCCAGAACCATCTGCTGCAGATCGTGGCCCTGCTGGCGATGGAGCCGCCGGCCTATCAGGGTTTCGGCGCCGTGCACAGCGAAAAGGCCAAGGTGTTCGAGGCGATGCGCCCGCTGCAGCCGGACGACGTGGTGCGCGGCCAGTACGCCGGCTACCGCAAGGAGCCGGGCGTGGCCAGG
Organism: Rhodanobacter sp.; assembly: GCA_035530315.1. GTDB lineage: Bacteria > Pseudomonadota > Gammaproteobacteria > Xanthomonadales > Rhodanobacteraceae > Rhodanobacter. The sequence continues at coordinate 30,279 of DATKVA010000078.1, forward strand.
GACTCCGACGTGGAGACGTTCTGCGCGCTGCGCCTGTTCATCGACTCCTGGCGCTGGGCCGGCGTGCCGTGGTATTTGCGCTCGGGCAAATGCCTGCCGGAAACCGCGGCGGAGATTCTGGTGGAGCTGAAGCCGCCGCCGCAGAAGCTGTTCGACGATGCGGCCGTCAAGGGCGAGCGCGCCAACTACCTGCGCTTCCGGCTGTCCCCCAATACCGCCGTTGCGCTCGCTGCGCGGGTCAAGCGCGCCGGCAAGGAGTTCGTCGGCGACCAGCGCGAGCTGTACCTGATGGAAGAACAACTGGGCGAGAGCTCGCCCTACGAGCGGCTGCTGGGCGACGCGATGGCCGGCGACGGCGCGCTGTTCACCCGCGAAGTCGCGGTCGAGGCGGCGTGGACGGTGGTCGACCCGGTATTGGAGAACCACCCCCTGGCGCTGCCCTACAAGCCCGGCAGCTGGGGGCCGAAACAGGCCGATGCGCTGATCGCGGCGGACGGCGGCTGGCACAACCCGGTGCTGGACCGGAACCAGCCATGCTGACGCCGGACGCGGTCGTGTTCCTGCTCGATGTCGACAACACCCTGCTCGACAACGACCGCTTCGCCGACGACCTCGGCGCGCAACTGGAGCAGTCGTTCGGCCAGGCCGAACGCGAACGCTACTGGGCGATCTACGCCGGACTGCGCGATGCAAAGGGTTATGCGGATTATCTCGGCGCGCTGCAGCTGTTCCGCGATGGCCTGGACAGCCATCCCGCCCTGCTGCAGATGTCGGCGTACCTGCTTGAATATCCGTTTGCTGAACGGCTGTACCCGCATGCGCTGGAGACGATCGCGCATCTGCGCACACTGGGCCGGCCGGTGATCCTGTCCGATGGCGACGTGGTGTTCCAGCCGCGCAAGATCCAGCGCAGCGGCCTGTGGGACGCATTGCATGGCGACGTGCTGATCTACCTGCACAAGCAGCGCATGCTGGCGGCAATGCAGCAGCGCTTTGCGGCCACGCATTACGTGATGGTCGACGACAAGCCGCCATTGCTCGCCGAGATGAAGCAGCACCTTGGCGACCGGCTGACCACGGTGTTCGTGCGGCAGGGCCATTACGCCGCCGCGGCCCCGGCCGACCTCAGCCCGTTGCCGGATATCGTCATCGCGTGCATCGGCGACCTGCGCCAGCGTAAGCTTGGGGATTTCCTGCCGGCGGCGCACTCCAACGACGCTCCGGCGTATTGAACCGGGTCCGCTGCCGATCGACCCCGTGGCAAACCCGTATCGAAACCCATCATGGAGCAAGCATGAAAGCGACCCGACAATTGCATGATCTCGGTCAGAGCCTGTGGCTGGACAACATCACCCGCAGCCTGCTCGACGACGGCACGCTGGCGCGTTACATCGCCGAGGATTCGATCACCGGGCTGACCTCCAACCCGAGCATCTTCGACGCCGCGATCGGCGGTGGCGACGCCTACGACGCGGCGATCCATGCCAAGACGCTGGCCGGTCTGGCCGGCGAGCAGCTGTTCATCGAGCTGGCGCTGGAGGACCTGCGCCGCGCCGCCGACCTGTTCCGGCCGGTGTTCGACGCCAGCGGTCACGTCGATGGCTGGGTTTCGATGGAAGTCTCGCCGCTGCTGGCCGCGGACAGCGCCGGCTCGATCGCCGCCGCCCGGCAGATCCACGCCCAGGCCGCGCGCGACAACCTGTTCGTGAAGATTCCCGGCACGCCCGAAGGCATTCCGGCGATCGAGGAATCGATCTTTCTGGGCATCCCGATCAACGTGACCCTGCTGTTCTCCCGTGCGCATTATCAGGCCGCCGCCGAAGCCTACATGCGCGGCATCGAGCGGCGCATCGACGCCGGGCTCGATCCGCGCGTGGGTTCGGTCGCCTCGCTGTTCATCAGCCGCTGGGACGTGGCCAGCAACGGCACGCTGCCCGAACCGTTGCACAACCGGCTCGGCATCGCGGTGGCGCGGCAGACCTATCGCGCCTATCGCGAACTGCTGGCCTCGGCGCGCTGGCAAAAGCTCGCGGCCGCCGGCGCGCAACCGCAGCGCCTGCTGTGGGCCAGCACCGGCACCAAGGACCCGGCCGCCTCCGATACCTTGTACGTCGGCGCGCTGGCCGCACCGGACACCATCAACACCATGCCGGAAAAAACCCTGCTCGCGTTCGCCGATCACGGTCGGCTCGATGGCGTGATGGCGGTCGACGGCGGCGATGCCGAGGCGGTGCTGGCACAGCTCGGCCGGCATGGCGTGGATGTCGATGCGCTGGCGGCCAGTTTGCAGCACGACGGTGCGCAGGCGTTCGTCAAATCCTGGCAGCAATTGCTGCAGCGGATCGCCGACAAGGCCGGCGCGCTCAACGACAAATCACAAGGATCGATCGCCCCATGAGCCACCCCGACCTCACCCTGCGCCCGCAGTGGCAGGCGCTGCATCAGCACTTCGCGCAGATCGGCACGCAGCACCTGCGCGAGCTGTTCGCGGCCGACCCGCACCGCGGCGAGCAGCTGACCGCCGAGAGCGTCGGCCTGTATCTGGATTACTCCAAGCAGCGCGTGAATGCCCAAACCCTGCGCCTGCTGTGCGAGCTGGCCGAAGCCTGTGACCTGCCGCGGCGCATCGAGGCGATGTTCCGCGGCGAAAAGATCAACACCACCGAGAATCGCGCGGTGCTGCATGTGGCGCTGCGCGCGCCGGCCGGCGAGTCGATCCTGGTCGACGACCATGACGTGGTGCCGGACGTGCATGCCGTGCTCGAACGCATGGCCGCGTTCGCCGAACAGGTGCGCAGCGGCGCGTGGCGCGGGCATACCGGCAAGCCGATCCGCAATGTGATCAGCATCGGCATCGGCGGCTCGGACTTAGGGCCAGTGATGGCCTACGAGGCGTTGCGCGACTACAGCCGGCGCGAGATGACGTTCCGCTTCGTGTCGAATGTCGACGGCAGCGATTTCGTCGAAGCCACGCGCGACCTGGACGCGGCCGAAACGCTGTTCATCGTCTGCTCCAAGACGTTTACCACGCTGGAGACACTGAGCAACGCGCACGCCGCGCGTGCATGGTGCCTGCGTACGCTCGGCGACGACAAGGCCATCGCGAAGCACTTCGTCGCCGTTTCCACCAACGCCGCCGAAGTGGCGAAGTTCGGCATCGACACCGCGCACATGTTCGGTTTCTGGGACTGGGTCGGCGGGCGCTACTCGATGGAATCGGCGATCGGCCTGTCGACCATGCTGGCGGTCGGCGCGGATCGCTTCCGCGAGATGCTGGCCGGCTTCCACGCGATGGACGAACACTTCCGGCACACCCCGCTGGAGCGCAACCTGCCGGTGCTGATGGGCCTGCTGGGCATCTGGAACAGCAACTTCCTCGATGCGGGCACGGTCGCGGTGCTGCCGTACGAGCAGTATCTGAAGCGCTTCCCGGCGTATCTGCAGCAGTTGACGATGGAGAGCAACGGCAAGCACGTCACGCTCGACGGCGCCGAAGTGGATTACGCCACCGGACCGATCTACTGGGGCGAGCCGGGCACCAACGGGCAGCATTCGTTCTATCAGCTGATCCACCAGGGCACGCGCATCGTGCCGTGCGACTTCATCGGCTTCGGCCAGCCGCTGCATCCGCTGGCCGCGCCGCATGCCCATGGACAGACGGGCGATGGACGGCCGGGTGGCGACCAGCACGATCTGCTGATCGCCAATCTGATCGCCCAGGGCGAGGCGCTGGCTTTCGGCAAGACCGCCCAGGAGGTGCGCGACGAAGGCACGCCCGAAGCCCTGGTGGCGCATCGCACGTTCGCCGGCAACCGGCCCAGCACGACGATCCTGGCCGCGCGCCTGACGCCGCATGTGCTGGGCGCGCTGATCGCGCTGTACGAGCACAGCGTGTTCGTGCAGGGCGTAATCTGGGGCATCGACTCGTTCGATCAGTGGGGCGTGGAGCTGGGCAAGCAACTGGCGCAGACCACCATCGCCGAACTGATCGCGGCGACCGAGCCATCACTGCACCACGACAGCTCGACCAACATGCTGATCCGCCGCTATCGCCAGCTGCGCGACGGCAAGCCGCCGGCAGCGTCGTGACGTTGCCGTAGGAGCCCGCTCGCGGGCGATGCACTTTCTTTTGAGGTTCAGAACAAGAGCATCGCCCGCGAGCGGGCTCCTACGGGCGGCAGGTCCGGCCAACGAATTTCCAGCAAAGGTCCACCGAAAGCACATGAGCCAGCAGATCAGTCCACTCGCCGGCAAGCCGGCACCGAAGTCGATCCTCGTCGACATCCCGCAACTGCTGGCCGCCTACGTCGACCTGAAACCCGACCCCGGCGTGCCGGCGCAGCGCGTGGCGTTCGGCACCTCCGGCCATCGCGGCAGTTCGTTCGCGCGCAGCTTCAACCAGGCGCACATCCTGGCGATCAGCCAGGCGATCTGCGAGTACCGCAAGGGCAAGGGCATCGACGGCCCGCTGTTCATGGGTTTCGATACCCACGCGCTGTCGCAGCCGGCGTTCGAGAATGCGCTGGAGGTGCTGGCCGCCAACGGCGTCGAAACGATGATCGCGGCCAGCGGCGAGTTCACCCCGACGCCGGCGATCTCGCACGCGATCCTGGTCTACAACCGTGGTCGCAAGAGCGGACTGGCCGACGGCATCGTGATCACGCCCTCGCACAATCCGCCGGACAACGGCGGCTTCAAGTACAACCCGCCCAACGGCGGCCCGGCCGACACCGACATCACCGGCTGGGTGCAGCAGCGCGCCAACGCACTGCTCGAAGCCGGCCTGAAGGGCGTGCAGCGGATGCCGTTCGCGCAGGCGCGCGCGGCCACCACCACGCATGAGCACGACTACCTCAACCACTACGTCGCCGACCTGGCCAACGTCATCGACTTCGACATCATCCGCAGCGCCGGCGTGCGCATGGGCGTGGACCCGCTGGGTGGCGCCGGCGTGCATTACTGGGCACCGATCGCCGAGCGCTACAAGCTCGACCTCACCGTGGTCAGCGCCGTGGTCGATCCGCAGTTCGCCTTCATGAGCGTGGACTGGGACGGCAAGATCCGCATGGACCCGTCGTCGAAGTACGCGATGCAGCGACTGATCGCCCTGAAGGACCAGTACGACGTCGCGTTCGCCTGCGACACCGACCACGACCGCCACGGCATCGTCACCCGCAGCAGCGGTCTGCTGGAACCGAACCATTACCTGTCGGTGCTGATCGACTACCTGTTCACCCATCGGCCGCGGTGGAGCGAGCACGCGGCGGTGGGCAAGACCGTGGTCAGCACCGCGCTGATCGACCGCGTGGTGCAGCGGCTCGGGCGCAAGCTGTACGAAGTGCCGGTCGGCTTCAAGTGGTTTTCCGAAGGCCTGTTCGATGGCTCGCTCGGCTTCGGCTGCGAGGAAAGCGCCGGCGCTTCGCTGCTGCGCCACGACGGCTCGGTGTGGACCACCGACAAGGACGGCCTGGTGCCGGCACTGCTGTCGGCCGAGATCGCCGCGCGCCAAGGCAAGGACCCGGGCCAGCTGTATGCGCAACTCACGCGCGAGCTCGGTACACCGTTTGCCGACCGCGTCGAAGCCGCCGCCACACCGGCGCAGAAGACCCGCCTGGCCAGACTCTCGCCCGACCAGCTGCACGGCAAACAGCTGGCCGGCGAGGCGATCGCGCAGGTGCTGGACAAGGCGCCGGGCAACCACGCGGCGATCGGCGGCATCAAGGTGATCGCCGCCAGCGGCTGGTTCGCCGCACGTCCATCCGGCACCGAGGCGATCTACAAGATCTACGCGGAAAGCTTCCGGAGCGAGCAGCACCTGCAATCGATCCTGCGCGAGGCGCAGACGATCGTCGATACTGCCGTGGCCGATGCGTGACAGCCTCGCAGCTTCCCGGTGCGACCCATTATCCGCATCCGGTCAGACACGCGTGCGAGGAAAAACCGCGGCACGGCTAAGCGTTTGCCAAGGATCGCGCTGCGATGATGGCAATTGGGCAATAATCCCGCTTGCCGTACAGCCGCGAGCCACCACCCCGCTGGAGATAGTTCATGTCGTCGATCGATAGGCAACCCCGTTTTGCCGCACCGCTGCGTCGGATGCACTGGATCATGTTTGCCCTGGTGCTGCTGGCTTACCTTTTCATCAATCTTTTCGAGCTGTTTCCCAAGGGTAGCGCCACCCGCGCAAACATCCTGGCCTCGCACTTCCTGGCTGGCCTGGCCGTGCTGCTGCTGGTGCTGCCGCGCCTGTGGCTGCGCAGCCGGCATGCGCGACCGGCGATCACCCCGCCGCCCGGACACTGGGAGGAGTTGCTGAGCAAGCTCACCCATGCCGCGCTGTATCTGTTCCTGCTGGTGCAACCGATCCTCGGCGTGATCACCCTGCAGGTCGGCGGCAAGCCGGTGACGCTGTTCGGCGTGACCGTGCTGCCGGCGTTGCTGGGGGCGCCCGATCGTGCGCTGTCGCACCAGCTGGAGAACATCCACGGCACCATCGGCGAAGTCTTTTACTACGTGATCGGGCTGCATATCCTGGCCGCGCTCTGGCACCACTACCGCAGGCGCGACGACACCTTGAAGCGGATGCTCTGAGCTGCCGCCGGAAAGTTGGCCAACGCCTCACGTGCCGCACCGACCCGGGAGATCGCCCGCATGCACCCACGCCACTCCGAACGCCACCGTACCAGCCGCATGAGCTGGCTGCGTGCGTCCGTACTCGGCGCCAACGACGGCATCGTCTCCACCGCCAGTCTGGTGCTGGGTGTGGCCGCGGCACATGCCGATCGACAGAACATCCTGATCGCCGGTATCGCCGGACTGGTTGCCGGCGCGATGTCGATGGCCGCCGGCGAATACGTGTCGGTGCATTCGCAGGCCGACAGCGAGCAGGCCGATCTGCAACGCGAGCAGGCCGAACTGCAGAACGACGTCGAGGGCGAACACAAGGAACTGGCGGCGATCTACGTGGGACGCGGACTGGATCCCGCGCTGGCGAAAAAGGTCGCCGAGCAACTGATGCTCCATGACGCGCTGGATGCGCATGCCCGCGACGAGTTGGGCATCACCGAAGCGCTGCGGGCGCGGCCGCTGCAGGCCGCCGGCGCCTCGGCACTGAGTTTCGCGGTGGGTGCCGCGCTACCGCTGCTGGTGATCCTGCTGGCCCCCGCGGCGGGCTTGCTGGTATCCGTCTTCATCACGTCGCTGCTGTTCCTGGCGCTGCTTGGCGGGCTGGCGGCATACACCGGCGGTTCCAGCGTCCGCACGGGCATCATGCGCATCACGTTCTGGGGCGCGCTGGCCATGGCGATCACGGCAGGCGTCGGCATGCTGTTCGGCGTGGTCGGCTGAGCGACCTTCGCGGACGGCGGACTTCACGGCAGAACCACTCGAACGCGATCACTCTTGGACGTGATGTTGAATCCCGTTCAACGGATCGGCCATCCCCATGTTCGCGTCATTAGCTCTGCCCACACGTCATCCCTCCACCTGGCGGGCCGCAGAACGTCCTGGCGCCGGCCGCGTCAAGGAGCGGGTCATCGATGCCGGCGAGGAACCCATGATCGCGCCGTCCGTCTCTCGCGTCGTCAAGCTGGAATACGGAGCCCCCACGCCATGAACGAGAAAACACTCGACCCGGACCTGCTGCAGCGGATGGACGCCTACTGGCGCGCCGCCAACTATCTGGCGGTCGGACAGATCTACCTCCGTGACAATCCGCTGCTGAAGCGGCCGCTGGCACTGGGCGACGTCAAGCACATGCTGCTGGGGCACTGGGGCACCACGCCCGGGCAGAACTTCATCTACGTGCACTTGAACCGTGTCATCCGGAAATACGACCTGGACATGATCTACGTCTCCGGCCCCGGCCACGGCGGTCCGGCCGTCGTCGGCAACACGTACCTGGAGGGTACCTACAGCGAGATCTACCCCGACATCAGCCAGGACGAGACCGGCCTGCAGAAGCTCTTCAAGCAGTTCTCCTTTCCCGGCGGCATCCCCAGCCACGCCTCGCCCGAATGTCCGGGCTCGATCCACGAGGGCGGCGAGCTGGGCTACTCGCTGAGCCATGCGTTCGGCGCGGTGTTCGACAACCCGCAGCTGATCGTCGCCTGCGTGATCGGCGACGGCGAGGCGGAAACCGGGCCGCTGGCCACGGCGTGGCATTCCAACAAGTTTCTCGATGCGGCGACCGATGGTGCCGTGCTGCCGATCCTGCATCTGAACGGCTACAAGATCGCCAACCCCACCGTGCTCGCGCGCATCAGCCACGAGGAACTGGAACAGCTGCTGCGCGGCTGCGGCTGGACACCGATCTTCGTCGAGGGCCACGAACCGGCGCCGATGCACGAGGCGATGGCGACCGCGCTGGACACCGCGGTGGAACAGATCCGGGCGATCCAGCACGACGCCCGCGAGCAGGGCAACCTCGCCCGTGCGCGCTGGCCGATGATCGTGCTGATCTCGCCCAAGGGCTGGACCGGGCCGAAGGTGGTCGATGGCCTGCCGGTCGAAGGCACCTTCCGCGCGCACCAGGTGCCGATCGCGGTGTCGGCCACCACGCCACCGGAACATCTGCGCCAGCTCGAGGACTGGCTGCACAGTTACCGGCCCGCGGAGCTGTTCGACGCAGCCGGCCGCCTGCGTCCGGAACTGGCCGCTCTGGCGCCGGCGGGCACGCGCCGCATGGGCGCCAATCCGCATGCCAACGGCGGCATCCTGCTGCGCGAGCTGTGCATGCCGGATTTCCGCGACTACGCCTGCGCGGTGCCCGAGCCCGGCGCGCGCGGCATCGGCGATACGCATGTGCTGGGCCCGTTTCTGCGCGACGTGGCCAGGCTCAACGACGAGCAGCGGAATTTCCGCGTATTCGGCCCCGACGAGACGCTCTCCAACGGACTGGCGTCGCTGTTCGAGGCCACCACGCGGCAGTGGGACGCCGCCACCGAACCGACCGACGAGTTCCTCGCGCCCAGCGGCCGGATCATGGAGATGCTCAGCGAGCACCAGTGCGAAGGGTGGCTGGAGGGCTACCTGCTGACCGGGCGCCACGGCCTGTTCAACTGCTACGAGGCGTTCATCCACATCGTCGACTCGATGTTCAACCAGCACGCCAAGTGGCTGAAGGTCACCGCCGGCCTGCCGTGGCGACGCCCGATCGCCTCGCTCAACTACCTGCTGGCCTCGCACGTGTGGCGACAGGACCACAACGGCTTCTCCCACCAGGATCCCGGCTTCATCGATCACGTGGTGAACAAGAAGGCCTCGGTGGTGCGGGTCTATTTGCCGCCGGATGCGAACTGCCTGCTGTCGGTGATGGACCATTGCCTGCGCAGCCGGCACTACGTCAACGTGGTGATCGCCGGCAAGCACCCGGCACCGCAGTGGCTGACCATGGACGCCGCCGTCAAGCACTGCAGTGCCGGCATCGGCATCTGGCCGTGGGCCAGCAACGATCGGGATGCGGCGGCGCCGGACGTGGTGATGGCGTGTTGCGGCGACGTGCCCACACTGGAGACACTGGCCGCGGTGTCGATCCTGCGCGAGCATCTGCCCGCGCTGCGCGTGCGCGTGATCAACGTGGTCGACCTGATGCGCCTGCAACCGCAAAGCGAGCACCCGCACGGCCTGGACGACACCGATTTCGACGCGCTGTTCACCCGCGACAAGCCGGTGATCTTCGCCTTCCACGGCTATCCGTGGCTGATCCACCGGCTGACCTACCGCCGCACCAATCACCACAACATCCACGTGCGCGGCTACAAGGAAGAGGGCACCGTGACCACGCCGTTCGACATGACCGTGCTGAACGAGCTGGACCGCTTCCATCTGGTGATGGACGCCGTCGACCGCCTGCCGCAGACCGGCGACCGCGGCATCTACCTGAAGCAGCGGCTCAAGGACAAGCTGGTCGAGCACAAGGAGTACATCGACCGGCACGGCCGGGATCTGCCGGAAATCCGCGACTGGACGTGGCGTCCTGCGTCATGACACGTCTGCCACCCTTGGCTGGTGGCGGAAACCCTCACCGCCGCGATGGCTTTATCGCTCATCCCAAGCTGGCTGAAGAAGCCGCTGTTCCGCCGGTTCGGCAGCACCCGTCCAGCTCTTTCGATCGGTTCCACTCAAGCAGGAAACCACCATGTCCAACCCTCTCGATCAACAGTGCATCAATACCCTTCGCTTTCTCTCGGTGGACATGGTGCAGAAGGCCAACAGCGGCCATCCCGGCCTGCCGCTCGGCGCGGCGCCGATGGCCTATGTGCTGTGGACGAAGCACATGAAATACCACCCGGCCGACCCGCATTGGGCCGACCGCGACCGCTTCGTGCTGTCGGCCGGGCACGGCTCGGCCCTGCTCTACAGCCTGCTGCACATGACCGGCTACGACCTCTCGCTGGACGACCTGACGCAGTTCCGCCAGTGGGGCAGCAAGACCCCCGGCCATCCCGAATATGGCCACACGCCGGGCGTGGAGATCACCACCGGCCCGCTGGGCCAGGGCCTGGCCAACGCGGTCGGCATGGCGATCGGCGAGGCGCATCTGGCCGCCCGCTACAACCGCGATGGCCACACCGTGATCGACCACCGCACCTGGGCGATCGTCAGCGACGGCGACCTGATGGAAGGGGTGGCCAGTGAGGCGGCCTCGCTGGCCGGGCATCTGAAGCTGGGCAAGCTGATCTGCCTGTACGACGACAACTACGTCACCCTCGCTGCCGGCACCGACATCACGTTTTCCGAGGATCGCGCGAAACGCTTCGAGGCCTATGGCTGGCAGACGATCCACGTCGCGAACGGCAACGACCTGGCCGCGATCGACGCCGCACTCGATGCCGCACGCGCCGACAGCACACGGCCGTCGCTGATCCTGGTGCGCACGCATATCGGCTACGGCTCGCCCGAACAGGACTCGTTCAAGGCGCATGGCTCGCCGCTGGGTGTCGAGGACGTGAAGAAGACCAAGGAAAAGCTGGGCTGGCCGCTGGAACCCGACTTCCTGGTGCCGAAACCCGCACTCGATCACTTTCGCCAGGCGCTGGATCGCGGCGCGCGGGCGCAGCGTGAGTGGCATGGACGTCTGGACGGCTATGCGAGCGCGTTCCCGCAACTGGCGCAGGAACTGCAGGGCCGCCTGCGCGGCGAGCTTCCCGCCGGCTGGGATGCGGAAATCCCGTTGTTCCCGGCCGACGCCAAGGGCATCGCCACCCGCGTCGCCAGCGGCAGGGTGATGAACGCGATCGCGCCGAAGCTGCCCGCGCTGTTCGGCGGCTCGGCCGATCTGGATTCCTCCACCCATACCAACCTCAAGGGGCTGGGCGATTTCAATCCGCCAGCGACGTCGGCACAGGACACCCAGGGTTCCGATGGCGCCGGCTGGAGTTACGCCGGCCGCAATCTGCATTGCGGCGTGCGCGAACACGCGATGGGCGCGATTGCCAACGGGCTCGCCGTGCACGGCGGTTTCGTTCCGTACGGCTCGACCTTCCTGATCTTCTCCGACTACATGCGCCCGGCGATCCGGCTCGCCGCGCTGATGGGCCTGCACGTGATCCACGTGTTCACCCACGACAGCATCGCGCTGGGCGAGGACGGCCCCACCCACCAGCCGGTGGAACAGCTGGCCAGCCTGCGCGCAATCCCCAACCTCACCGTGATCCGCCCGGCCGACGCCAACGAAACCGCCGTGGCGTGGAAGGTGGCGCTGGAGAGCCGTGATCGGCCGGTGCTGCTGGCGTTGACCCGGCAGAACCTGCCGGTCCTCGATCGTCAGCGCTACGCCAGCGCCGACGGCCTGCGCCAGGGCGCCTATGTGCTGGGCGACGTGAAGGACGGCAAGCCGCAGCTCATCCTGATCGCCAGCGGCTCCGAAGTCGCCCTGATCCTGGCCGCCGCCGAGCAATTGCAGCGCGAGGGTATCGCCGTGCGCTGCGTGTCGATGCCGAGCTGGGAATTGTTCGACGCACAACCCCAGAGCTATCGCGACCAGGTGCTGCCGCCGGACGTCACCGCGCGACTGGCGGTGGAACTGGGCGTGGCGCAGGGCTGGGAGCGCTATGCCGGCGAGCGCGGCGACATGCTGGGCATCGACCGCTTCGGTGCCTCCGCCCCGGCCGATGTGCTGCTGCGCGAATACGGCTTCACGGTGAACAACGTGGTACGCCGGGCCCGCGCCTTGCTCGGCAACTGATCCGCACGCGTGGCGACAGATACCCGGGGTCGTCTGGCCCGGGCGGCCTACGCGACCACTTTGTTCAGAGATCGGCGCAGCGGCACCTGTGCTTATCGTCATGTATATCTGAACTCGTCAGTATGCTATTGTCCGGCCCGGCTTCCACCCTGCCCAGGCCATTCCCTTGCCCAGTCACCCGTCTGACCTGAACCCGGTTGCGCTCAACGGCCGCGCTCCCGCGCTGGCGTTGCTGATCGGGCTGTCCCTTGCCGGCTGTGCCGTCGGCCCCGACTACCATCGCCCGGACGCACCTCCGGTGGATCGCTACACGGCACAACCGCTGCCCGCCACCAGCGCGTCGGCCAAAGCCGCCGATGGCGACGCACAACGTTTCCTGCAGGGCCGTGACGTGCCCACGCGGTGGTGGACCGCATTCGGCAATGCCGAACTGACCCGCCGGGTGAACACCGCCTTGAGCCACAGCCCCACAATCGCCTCGGCCCAGGCCGCGCTGCGCCAGGCACAGGAAAACGCCAATGCGACTCGCGGCGGCCTGTTCCCGTCGCTGGACGCTGCCGCCGGCGCCACCCGCGAGAAACAGTCCTCGGCGCAATCGGGCGTTCCCGCCCGGCTCGGCCCGTTTACCGTCTACAACGCCTCGGTCAGCGTGGGCTACACGCTGGATCTGTTCGGCGGCGTGCGCCGCGGCATCGAGGCCCAGTTGGCGCAGGCCGACTATCAGCGCGCGCAACTCGACACCACCTATCTGACCCTGGCCGCCAACGTGGTCACCGCCTCGCTGCAGGAGGCCTCGTTGCGCCAGCAGCTGCGCGCGACCGAGGATATCCTCGGCATCCAGCGCAAGAGTTTGCAGATCGCCCGGCAGCAACAGCAGATCGGGGCGAAGTCGCTGTCCGATACGCTGGCCGTGCGCACCCAGTTGGCCGCCACCGAAGCCACCCTGCCGCCGCTGCGCGCCCAGCTCGCCGCCACCCGCAATCAACTGGCCACGTACCTGGGCACCGCGCCGGCACAGCTGAAATTGTCGCCGCTGACCCTCGACGCGATCAGCCTGCCGCGGGACATCCCGCTGAGCCTGCCCTCGACCCTGGTCGATCAGCGCCCGGACATCCGCGCGGCCTCGGCGCAACTGCACGCAGCTTCTGCGGGGGTAGGCGTGGCCACCGCGGCGATGCTGCCGCAGATCACCCTTTCCGGCAGTGTGGGCTCGCAGGCGCTGCGCGCGGGCGACCTGTTTTCCGCCGGCACCGACGCCTGGTCGCTGGGCCTGGGCCTGACCCAGCCGCTGTTCCACGGCGGCGAGCTGCTGCACCGGAAACGCGCTGCCCAGGCCGGCCTGGACAAGGCGCTGGCCGATTGGAAACAGACCGTGCTGGTCGCGTTCCAGAACGTGGCCGATGCACTGCAGGCGCTGCAGTACGACGCGCAGGGGCTGGCCGCCCAGGCCATCGCCGAAAGCGCGGCATCGCAGCAACTGGAGTTGACCCGTCAGCAATATCAGGTGGGTGCCACCGGCTATCTCAACCTGCTCGATGCCCAGCGCAGTTACCAGCAGGCGCGCATCGGCCTGATCCAGGCACGCGCCGCCCGATTGAGCGATACCGCTGCGCTGTACGCCGCCCTCGGTGGCGGCTGGCGCAGTGACACCCACGTCGATGTGGCGACCCGGAAGAAATAGCTTCTCAGAATGGTGCGGACAGGATGTCCGCTTCCTGACCTTCGCGATCACGGACGATCGTACAAACAACCTCCGCCTTTTGATCTTCGCGATCACGGATCGATCGCACAGACAACCTCCGCTTTTCGACTTTCGCGATCATGAATCGATCGCCACAATCCAAGGAGTTCGCGCATGACCACGCGCGTCGACAAGAAGCCCAGCACCACCAAGCGCATGATATGGATGATCGGCGGGGTGCTGCTGCTGATCGCACTGATCGCCGGCATCAAGGTGCTGCTGGTCATGCGGATGATCCACAGCATGCCCAAGCCGGCACCCTCCACGGTAAGCACCGCCACCGCGCGCGAGCAACCGTGGCAACCGTCGCTGAGCGCGGTCGGCACGCTGCGTGCGGCCAACGGTGCCGACCTGGCCATGGAGGTGGCCGGCCTAGTCACCGCGGTCAACCTGAAATCCGGCCAGGATGTGAAACAGGGCCAGCTGTTGCTGCAACTGCGCGATGGCGACGACGTGGCCCAGTTGCGACAGCTGGAGGCGGCAGCCCAGCTGTCCCGGCTCACCTTCGAGCGGGCGCGCAAGCAGCTCGCCGCGCAGGCGATCAGCAAGGCCGACTACGACGCCGCTGCCGCCGACCTCAAGGGCAAGCAGGCCGCGGTGGCCCAGCAGCAAGTGGTTGTCGCCAAGAAGCAGCTGCGCGCCCCGTTTGCCGGCCGCGCCGGCATCATCACCACCAGCCCCGGCGACTACCTCAGCGCCGGCACCACGGTGGTGACCGTGCAGCAGCTCGATCCGCTGCTGATCGATTTCTATGTGCCGCAGAGCGAGCTTGGCCGCTTGCGGGTGGGCCAGGCAGTGAACCTGAAGCTGGATGCCTATGCGAACCGCGACTTCAGCGCCAGGCTCAGCGCGATCAACCCCAAGGTCGATCTGAACACCCGCAACGTTCAGGTCGAGGCCACGGTACCCAACCACGACAAGGCGCTTGTCCCGGGCATGTTCGCCAAGGTCAGCGTCGACGTCGGCAGCAAGCAACGCGAACTGACCCTGCCGCAGGCGGCGATCGTCTACAACCCGTATGGCGACACGGTGTACGTGGTGCAGCCGTCCAGGGGCAAGGACGAAAAGGGGCGGCCGCTGCCCGCCACGGTGAAGCAGACTTTCGTCACCTTGGGCGCCGCCCGTGGAGATCAGGTCGCGATCCTCAAGGGCATCGCCGCCGGCACCGTGGTGGTGACCAGTGGCCAGATGAAGCTGAAGAACGACGCACCGATCGTGATCGACAACAGCGTGCAGCCCGCCGACAGCGCCCACCCCGCGCCGCAGGAACACTGACCGCCATGAATTTCACCGACCTGTTCATCAAGAAGCCGGTGCTTGCGGTGGTGGTCAGCCTGTTGATCCTGGTGCTCGGCCTGCGTGCCGTCAGCAGCTTGACCGTGCGCCAGTACCCGAAGACACAGAACGCCACGGTCACCGTCAGCACCGCCTACTACGGCGCCGACGCGCAGACCATCGCCGGCTTCATCACCCAGCCGCTGGAGCAGGCGATCTCGCAGGCGCAGGGTATCGACTACCTGTCATCCAGCAGCGTGCAGGGTGTGTCCACCATCACCGCCACCCTGCGGCTGAACTACGACGCCAACCGTGCGCTCACCGAAATCACCACCCAGGTGAATTCGGTCAAGAACCAGTTGCCGCCGCAAGCGCAGCAGCCGGTGCTGAACGTGCAGACCGGCGAGACCGTCGACGCGATGTACATGGGTTTCTACAGCGATGTGCTGCCCACCAACAACATCACCGACTACCTGGCGCGGGTGGTCAAGCCCAAGCTCGATTCGATCGACGGCGTGCAGACCGCCGAGCTGCTCGGTGCGCGCCAGTTCGCGCTGCGCGCCTGGCTCGACCCGGCCAAGATGGCGGCGCACGGCATCACTGCCAGCGATGTGAACGCGGCGCTGGCGTCCAACAATTACCTCGCCGCAGTCGGCTCCAGCAAGGGCCAGGCGGTGACCGTCGACCTGACCGCCGACAGCAACCTGCACTCGGTCGATGAGTTCAAGCAACTGGCGATCAAGCAGGTCAACGGCGCGATCGTGCGCCTTGAGGACGTGGCTACGGTGTCGCTGGGCTCGGAGAGCTACGACTTCAACGTGGCCTTCAGCGGCAAGCGCTCGGTGTTCATCGGCATCAAGGTCGCGCCCGACGCGAACGTGCTGGACGTGGCCAAGCGTGTGCGCGAGGCGTTCCCCGACATCCAGAGCCAGCTGCCCAGCGGGCTGACCGGGAAAATCGTCTACGACGGCACCGAGTTCGTGAACAGCTCGATCACCGAGGTGGTCAAAACCCTGGCCGAGGCGTTGCTGATCGTCACGCTGGTGATCTTCCTGTTCCTGGGCAGCGTGCGGGCGGTGATCATCCCGGTGATCGCGATGCCGCTGTCGCTGATCGGCACGTTCTTCGTGATGCTGGCGCTGGGTTACTCGATCAACCTGCTGACCCTGCTGGCGCTGGTGCTGGCGATCGGGCTGGTGGTGGACGACGCGATCATCGTGGTCGAGAACGTCGATCGGCACATGAAGGACGAGGGGAAGACGCCGTTGCAGGCCGCGTTGCTGGCCGCGCGGGAGCTGGGCGGGCCGATCCTGGCGATGACCGTGGTGCTGATCGCCGTGTACGTGCCGATCGGCTTCCAGAAGGGTCTGACCGGCGCGCTGTTCAGCGAGTTCGCCTTCACCCTGGCTGGTGCAGTGACCGTCTCGGCGGTGATCGCACTGACCCTGTCGCCGATGATGGCCTCGAAGTTTTTCCGCAACGAGCAGGAGAGCGGTCGCTTCGTGCAGTTCATCGATCGCCAGTTCGATCGCCTGCACCGCGGCTACCAGCGCATGCTGCACAACACGCTGTCGACCTCCTCGGTGGTCATCGTGATGGCCGGGCTGTTGCTGCTCGCTACCTTCGCGCTGGGCATGACCTCGAAATCCGAGCTGGCCCCGGAGGAGGATCAAGGCATCGTGGTCGGGCAACTCGTCGGCGCGCCCAACGTCACCGCGCAACAGATGAACGTCTACGCGACGCAGATGTTCGACCTGGCGAAAACGTTGCCGGAATACCAGCAGATGTTCCAGCTGACCGGCGTGCCCACCGTCAACCAGGGCATCGGCGGCGTGCTGCTCAAGCCGTGGGACCAGCGCCATCGCAGCGCCCACGAACTGCAGCAGGTGCTGCAGCAGAAGTGGAACGGCATCGCCGGCGGCAAGGTGGCGGCGTTCCAGTTCCCGCCGTTGCCCGGTGCCTCGGGCCTGCCGATCCAGGTGGTGATCACCACCACCGAGCCGTTCCAGAACCTCAATGAGGTAGCCACCGAAGTGCTGCAAAAGGCGCAGGCCAGCGGCAAGTTCTACTTCATCGATTCCGACCTCAAGGTGGACAAGCCACAGAGTACGGTGAGCCTCGATCGCGACATGATCACCACGCTCGGGCTGACCCAGCAGGACGTGGGTGCCGCACTCGGTTCGGCGCTGGGTGGCGGCTACGTCAACTACTTCTCGATTTCAGGCCGCTCGTACAAGGTGATCCCGCAGGTATTGCAGGTCGACCGGCTCAACCCCAAGCAGGTGCTGGACTACTACATCCGCGTGCCCGACGGCTCGGTGATCCCGGCCGCGACGGTGGCCAAGATCACCCACCAGGTGGTGCCGCGGTCGCTGAACCGCTTCCAGCAGCTGAACTCGGCGACGATTTCCGGCGTCAGCGGGATGTCGCAGGGCGAGGCGCTGGCCTACCTGCGCGACTTGGTGAAGCAGGTGGCGCCGACCGGCTACAACGTGGACTACGCCGGCCAGTCGCGGCAGTTCATGAAGGAGTCGGGCGGCTTCGGCGCCACCTTGCTGTTCGCCGTGATCATCGTGTTCCTGGCCCTGGCGGCGCAGTTCAACAGCCTGCGCGATCCGATCGTGATCCTGGTCTCGGTGCCGCTGGCGCTGTTCGGCGCGCTGATCTTCGTCAACCTGTTCACCAGCCTCAACATCTACACCGAGGTCGGCCTGGTGACGCTGATGGGCCTGATCAGCAAGCACGGCATCCTGATCGTGCAGTTTGCCAACCAGTCGCAACTGGCCGGCATGAGCAAACGCGAGGCGATCGAACACGCCGCCGCGGTGCGCCTGCGCCCGATCCTGATGACCACCGCCGCGATGGTGCTGGGCGTGCTGCCGCTGGTGATCGCCTCCGGCGCCGGTGCGGCGGGCCGCTTCAACATGGGCCTGGTGATCTCCACCGGCCTGGCCATCGGCACGGTGTTCACCCTGTTCGTGGTGCCCGCGTTCTACCTGCTGCTGTCCACCGATCACCACGGTGAGGCGCGCTCGGATGATCGGAAGCTGGGCCACGACGACCCGGTACCGCAAGCCTGATGGCCACGCCGCAGATGCGGCGTGGTAGTCCGCAGAACAAGCAAAAGGCGCGGTTACCCGCGCCTTTTGCTTGTTCGCGCCCGGGTGCCCCGGAGCCGGTGGCTCAGTTCCGCGACTGCAGCTTCGACAGCAGGCGCAGCAGTTCCAGATACAGCCAGACCAGGGTGACCACCAGCGCGAACGCGCCATACCACTCCATGTATTTCGGCGCGCGGGCGTTGACGCCCTGCTCGATCATGTCGAAATCGAGGATCAGGTTCAGCGCGGCGATCACCACCACGACCGCGCTGAAGCCGATCCCGAGGCCGCTGTGGCCGTTGATGAAACCCATCGAATGGCCGAAGAAGCCCATCACCATGTTGGCCAGGTACAGCAGGAACACGCCGCCGGTGGCGGCAACTACGCCGAGCTTGAATTTCTCGGTGGCGCGGATCAGTCCGCTGCGATAGGCCATCAGCAGGGCGGCCATCACGCCGAAGGTGAGACCGACCGCCTGCATCACGATGCCGGGATAGCGCATCTCGAAGATGGCCGACAGACCGCCGATGAAGAGCCCTTCCGCCAGCGCGTACAGCGGCGCGGTATAGCCCGCCCAGGTCTTCTTGAAGATGGTGACCATCGCCAGCACCAGGCCGCTGAGCGCACCGCCCAGCATCAAGGGCATCATCGACGGCAGGCTGGCCGGGCCATGGAACTGGCTCCAGCTATACATCGCCCCGATCAAGACCAGCACCAGCAGCAGACCGGTCTTGTTGACCGTGCCGTTGATCGTCATGACGTCGTCGCCATGCGCCACCAGCGCGCCGCTGGCGGCGTCGAGGAAGGTGTTTTTGTTGAGTGCCGGATTGCCGCTTTGCATGATGAACTCCTGTGATCTGCCGACCATCGTAGCTGGCCTGCCGCCCGCTTTGCACCTGCGCACGGTCCCGGCCTGCGCCGATAGGTCGCGCCCAGCCAGGAACGAACCGCCATGCCGCCACGCATAAACTACGCGACAATACGACATTGCCGAATGTCGCGGAGTTCCGATGAACCCTTCCACCCTGCGTATCGCCACCCGCAAGAGCGCGCTCGCGCTGTGGCAGGCCGAGCATGTGGCCGCGCTGCTGCGCACGGCACATCCCGGGCTGTCGGTGGAACTGGTGCCGATGACCACCCGCGGCGACGAGATCCAGGATCGGCCGCTGGCGACGATCGGCGGCAAGGGACTGTTCCTGAAAGAACTCGAAGTGGCGATGCTGGAAGGCCGCGCCGATCTGGCCGTGCATTCGTTGAAGGACGTGCCGGCCCAGCTCGAAACGGGTTTCACGTTGCCGGCGATCCTGCCGCGCGCGGATGCGGCCGACGCATTCGTCAGCAACCACTACGCCGAGCTTGCCGCGCTACCGCCCGGCGCCCGGGTCGGCACCTCGTCGTTGCGCCGGCAGGCGCAACTGCGCGCGCTGCGGCCGGATCTGGTGCTGCTGGACCTGCGCGGCAATGTCGGCACCCGGCTGGGCAAGCTCGACAACGGCGATTACGACGCGATCGTGCTCGCCTGCGCCGGGCTGGAACGGCTCGGCCTGGCAGCGCGCATCCGCGCCCGGCTGGCCGCACCCAACTGGCTGCCGGCGCCGGGCCAGGCGGCGATCGCGATCGAGGCTCGCAGCGACCAGCCCGCGGTGCTGGCATTGCTGGCTGCACTGGACGACGCCGACACGCGGCTCACCGTCACCGCCGAGCGGGCGATGAACCAGGCGCTGGGCGGCAGTTGCACGGTGCCGGTCGGCGCCTGGTGCATGCTGGTCGAACACGGCCTGCATCTGTGCGGGCTGGTGGGCGATGCGGCCAACGGCCGGCTGCTGCTGGCCGAAGCCACCGGCGTCACGGATCAGGCCGTCGCGCTAGGCCAGCAGGTGGCCGCGGCGCTGCTGGCACAGGGCGCGGACGAACTGCTCGCGCGCTGACAAAGTCCCGCCGGGAAAATCTGTGTAGGAGCCCGCTCGCGGGCGATGCTCTTGCTCTGATGCCCCATCAAAGGAAAGGCAAAGAGCATCGCCCGCGAGCGGGCTCCTACACGGGTCGTTCGTGCACGAACGGACGGGTCGTTCGTGCACGAACGGACGGTTCAGAAGCTGTACACCAGATTGGTGGTGGCCAGGGTGTCGGTTTTCTTGATGCCGGCAAGTACATCGCTGTTGCGACGCACCTGGAAACCCACCTTCAACGCCAGCTTCCGGGTCATGCTGACCGCCAGACCGGCATCGTTCTGCAGGTAGGTGTTCTTGGAGCCCGCTTCCATCAGAAACGTGTCCTCGAACGACGTGTTTTCGGTCAACCTGAACTTGTAGTTGGTCTGGCCGCGGGCCACCATTTCGCTGCGGGTCGACTGCGGCTGCTTCACGCTGACGCCATTGACCGCCACGGCCTGATCGGCCGGACGGTATTTCTTGTAGCCGGGACCGATTTCGAAAGACAACTCGTTGCGGGAATCCTTCAGGGCGATGTAGCCGTAGCCCAGCGATACCACGCCCTGCCAGATGTTTGCACCGAAATCGTCATGCTCGTAACGCGCGGCACCGACGATGTAGCTGCGCGGATCGAGCTTCAGGCCCACCGACGCGCCGCCGTCATAGCGGTTGGCGGTGGTATTGAACCGGGTCAGCGTATTGCCCGATGCATCGACCACTTTCTGCTGGCTTTTGGAGCGCAGGGCATCAAGGAAGAAGTTGTTCTTCCACTGATCGTTTTCCTGGTTCAGCCCCAGCTTGGCATTGATATTCTGCGAACGCGAGTTGCCGGTGGTCGAGGCGAAGCCGAACTCGCCCGAACCGCTCCAGCCACCATGGTTGGCCGCCGTGTTGGCGTCGGCATTGGCAGGTGCGGCGTCCTGGGCCTGCACGGCAAAACTCGCGAACGTCGCCAGCGCGAGGCCGGCAAGCAAGGTTTTTCTCATCGGGGGGCAATCCATTTGTCTGATCGTACCGGCTTAATACCCTAGCGGGATGGCTTGAACTTGCAATGAACAGCTGCGGCAGACACGCGATGACTTGCGGCCGCGACAGGCCGCGACCATGCTACGAATCCGCCGCCCCATGTCCTCGTGAGCCTCATGGATCGCTACGAACGCATACTGACCCTGCATCGCCTGCTTAAATCGGCGCACTACCCGATCGCGCTGTCGCGCCTGCTCGGCGAACTGGAGTGCTCGCGCGCCACACTGTACCGCGACGTCGCCTTTCTGCGCGATGCGCTGGGCGCGCCGATCGAAAGCGCCGGCACCGACCAGGCCGCGTTTCGCTACGAGGCCGGCGAAGGCGAACGCTTCGAGCTGCCGGGTCTGTGGCTGACCTCCGACGAACTGGCCGCGCTGCTGGCCCTGAACGAGCTGATCAGCCGCTCCGGCCCGGGCGTGCTGGCAGGGGCGCTGGCACCGTTCAAGGCGCGCATCGAGGACCTGCTTTCCGACCACGGCAGCGGCAAGGCGCTGCCGATCGAGCGGATCCGGGTGATCCCCTGGGGCGAACGCAAACTCGATCAGCAGGTGTTCCGGATCGTCGCCGGCGCGGTGCTGGAACGGCGCCAGTTGCGCTTTCGCTACCGCGCGCGCACCACCAATGCCGACAGCCGCCGCCATGTGTCGCCGCAGCGGCTGACCCATTACCGCGACAACTGGTACCTGGACGGGTGGGATCACGATCGCCAGGCGCTGCGCAGCTTCGCGGTCGACCGCATCGTCGAGGCACAGGCACTGGAAGCGGCCGCCACCGACGTAGCCGAGAGCGACCTGAACGACCTGCTGGCCTCCAGTTACGGCATCTTCGCCGGCAAGCCCAAGGCGTGGGCCACCATTCGCTTCTCGCCGCACGCGGCGCGCTGGGTCGCCGACGAGCACTGGCATTCGCAGCAGAAGGGCGAATGGCTGGCGGATGGCCGGTACGAGCTGAAACTGCCGTATTCCAATTCGAAGGAGTTGTTGATGGACGTGCTCAAGTACGGCCCGGATGCGGAGATCGTCGCACCGCTGTCGCTGCGCGAGGAAATGAAGATCCTGCTGCAACTGGCGCTTGGCGGCTACCAGCAGCCGGCGGGCTGAGCAATGCAGAACGCCGACGTGCACCAATCCCTTGGCGCCACCCCGGCAGCCGCGCCGCGCAAGCCTAGCGTCGCGCTGGCGCTCGGTGCCGGCGGTGCGAAGGGCCTGGCGCATATCGGCGTGATCGAGGAAATCGAGCGCCAAGGTTTCGAGATCGTGGCCATCGCCGGCAGCTCGATGGGCGCGCTGATCGGCGGCATCCACGCAGCCGGCAAGCTCGACGTGTATCGCGACTGGGTCTGCGCGCTGGCCAGGCTCGACGTACTCAGGCTGATCGACTGGACGTTCACCGGCGGTGGCCTGATCAAGGGCGAGAAGATCATCGAGACCATGCGCGGGCTGATCGGCGATGTGCAGATCGAGGACCTGCCGCTGGCCTTTACCGCGGTGGCCACCGACATCGAGCGCGGCCGCGAGGTATGGCTAAGCAGCGGCGGCCTGTTCGACGCCATCCGTGCTTCGATCGCAATCCCCACGGTGTTCCGTCCCCACATCATCGACGGCTGCCGCCTGATCGATGGCGCGCTGCTGAATCCGGTGCCGGTGACGCCGCTGATCCGCGACAGCGCCGACTACCTGATCGCGGTCAGCGTGGATGGCCCGACGGTGACGGTCACGCCGCCGGAGCCGCCGAACCATCCGGCGATCGGCGAAAACGGTTACCGCCATCGGATCGGCGAGTTCCTCGGCCGGTTGATTCCGCAAGGCGAAAGCCGCCCGCGCGAGCCGGGCACCTTCGAGCTGCTGCTGCAATCGATGGACCTGATGCAGGCGAACCTGTCGCGGCTGCGTCTGGCCGCCTATGAGCCGGACCTGCTGATCCAGTTGCCGCACAACATGGCGCTCGCCTACGAGTTCTACCGCGCACGTGAGCTGATCGAAGTGGGTCGCCTGCACGCACGCGAGGCCATGGCGAACTGGCCGCAGGCCGGCACGCCGCAGCGCTAGTGTGGTGTTTCACGCTTGGCGGGCGTCAACGCGGGCCGTGCGTATGCAGCCAGTTTTCCAGGTACGCCTTCAACGCCACCGCGTTGTTGTGCTCCTCGTCGCGCGCGCCGTAGAGCAGGGTGACGGTGTGCCTCGCGGCCCGATCGGCCAGCGGGCGCCAGTGTTCGACGCTGGCATCCAGCTCGGCGGCATAGCGATGGCGAAACCCGTCCCATCGGGTCGGTTCGTGACCGAACCATTGCCGCAGGGCCGTCGAGGGCGCCAGTTCCTTCGCCCACAGATCCAGCATGACAGTCTCTTTGCTCAGGCCGCGCGGCCACAGCCGATCGATCAGCACACGATAGCCATCGGCTTTCGCCGCTGGTTCATAGACACGCTTGATGAGGATTCCCATGCGCGGTCTCCCGTTTGGTCCGGCGCGCAAAGTCGTTGCGCGCCCCCCGTTTTCCGTCTCCTGCGCCGGGGCAGGAGACCGTGAAGAGGGCGCTGGATGTCCAGCATACGACGACCGGCGAACGCAATGTTGTTTGCGCGAGAGCCGGTCGGGCCGTTGATGGTCGCAGCGAGAATTTGGCTGTGCGAGGACAGAACTCGCCGTTTCTTGGTCCATGGTGGTGCTATGGGCCAAGAAACGGCGGATAGTGGGCCGCACAGACGGATTCGCAGCCCGGCCAACCAACGGTCCGACAGGTCGCTAGGAACCTTGCAGCTCCTCGACTTCCGTCACCTTGCCCCGGCGCATCAGCCAGGCCACCCCGCGCAAGTCAGCCAGACCGACCCACAGGCGATCCAGCATGCCGTACTTGGAAACCCCGGCGGTGCGCGGCCGATGCCCGACCGGCACGCTTTGGCAGCCAAAGCCGGCGCGCTTCACCAGCGCCGGCAGGTAACGGTGCATGTGGTCGAAGTAGGGCAGACGCAGAAACACCTCGCGCTCGAACAGTTTCAGCCCGCAACCGGTGTCGGGAGTGGCGTCCCGCAGCATGCGCGAACGCACCGCATTGGCGATTTTCGAGGAGATGCGTTTGTTGAAGCTGTCGCGGCGGGTGGTGCGCCAGCCGGCGAACAGGCGGATATTCGCCGCCGCCGCCGCCCGTGCGGCAAGCAGTTTGGGGATATCGGCCGGATCGTTCTGGCCATCGCCGTCCAGCGTGGCGATCCACGGCGACCGGGCCGCGCGCACACCGTTCCACACGGCAGTGCTCTGCCCGCTGCGCGTGACGTGATGCAGCACACGCAGCTCCGGATAACGGGCGGCTTTCTCGGCGGCCAGCACCGCACGGCTGTCGTCGCTGGACTCGTCATCGACGTAGATGATCTCGAACTCGAGACGGCCGCGCAGTGCGGCGGCAATTTCGGCCAGCAGCGGCGGAATGTTGTCGCGCTCGTTGAACACGGGAACGACGACGGAAAGTTGCGGCATGGGGGCCAGTCCGAGGAATGCGATGAGCGGGCGATTATCGCCGATCCCGCCTCCGATGTAGGAGCGCACCCTGTGCGCGATGCTCTTGGCCAATGCTGTCGAAAGCCATCGCGCACAGGGTGCGCTCCTACATCGGAGGCGACTCAGCGGATCTTGCCGAGAATGCCGTCGAGTTCGTCGTTGCTGTGATAGTGGATCACCAGCTTGCCGCGACCGCCGCGGCCCTGCGCCAGCTCGACCCGGGTGGCGAAACGCTCGCCCAGTTCACGCTCCAGATCGGCAATGTTCGGATCGCGCGGCGGCGCACTTTTCGCCTTGCCCTTCGGTGCCTGCTGCGCACGCCGGACAGCTTCCTCCAGTTCGCGCACGCTCCAGCCGCGGCGTGCCGCCTCCAGTGCCAACCGCTCGGCGTCGTGTTCGGGCAGGGTCAGCAGGCAACGCGCATGACCCATTTCCAGTCTGCCTTCGTCCAGCAATTTCTTGATCGACGCCGGCAGCTCGGTCAGCCGCAGCAGGTTGGACACGCTGGCGCGCGAGCGACCCACCGCATCGGCAGCCTGTTGATGGGTGAGGTCGAAATCGTCGATCAGGCGCTTCAGCGCATCGGCTTCTTCCAGCGGCGTGAGATCTTCGCGCTGGATGTTCTCGATCAGCGCCATCGCCGGCACCGACGCCTCCGGCACCTGCTTGATCAGGGCGGGCAGTTCGGCCAGCTGCGCCCGTTGCGCGGCACGCCAGCGGCGCTCGCCGGCGATCAGCTCGTAACTGTTGCGGCCCAGCGCACGCACCACGACCGGCTGGATCAGGCCCTGCACCTTGATCGAGGCGGCCAGATCATCCAGCGCCTCGTCGTTCCAGTGTCGCCGCGGTTGGTACTTGCCAGGCTGGATCTGCTGGATCGGCAGCATGCGCAGCTCGCCTTCCTGCCCGATCACCGACGGCGATGCCTCGCCTGCGCCGCCCAGCAGGGCATCGAGCCCGCGTCCCAATCCACGTTTCTTCGCAGCGGCCATGCTCTATTCCTGATGGTTGGCGGCCGACGCCTCGAGCGTCGTGCCGCTGCCGTGTGCCGATGGTTCTTCGATGTCTTCGATTGTCTCGGCCGGTTCGCCGCGCGGCAACCCGCGCTCGCGCCGGATCATTTCGCCGGCCAGTCCGACATAGGCAATCGCGCCGCGCGAACTGCGGTCGTACAAGTGAATCGGCTGACCGTGGCTGGGCGCCTCGGCCAGGCGCACGTTGCGCTGGATGATCGAGCGCAACACCTTGTCGCCGAAGTGCTGGATGAGTTGTGCGGAGACCTCATTGCCGAGATTGTTGCGCACGTCGTACATGGTGCGCAGCAGGCCCTCGATCTCCAACGCGGGGTTCAGTCGCTGGCGCACCGCCTTGATCGTGTCGAGCAGGCTGGACAGGCCTTCGAGCGCGAAATACTCGCACTGCACCGGAATCAGCACGCCGTGGGCGGCCGTCAGCGCATTCAGGGTCAGCAGGTTCAGCGAGGGCGGACAGTCGATCAGGATGGTCTGGTAATTGGCTGCGATCTTCGCCAGTTGTTCCTTCAGGCGATGCTCGCGCGCCAGCGCATCCATCAGCTTCAGCTCGGCGGCGGTGAGGTCGCCATTGCCCGGCAGCAGGTCGTAATGCCCAACGGTCGGCACGACCGCCTTGGCTATGTCCGCTTCCTCCAGCAGCACTTCGCAGCCGCTAGGCCTGGCCTCCCGCTTGTTGACGCCCGAGGCCATCGTCGCATTGCCCTGCGGATCCAGGTCAACCAGCAATACCTTGCGCTTTGCCGCAGCCAGCGCGGCAGCAAGATTGACGGCAGTGGTGGTCTTGCCGACGCCGCCCTTCTGGTTGGCGACAGCGATGATACGGGCCATGGATGGATAACTACCGTACGCATGAGGGTTCTGGAGCAGGCTCCTAGTGTAATGCCTCGCCCGAGCCAGCGCTCCCCGGCCGGCGAGGCCCGCCCCGCCTCCGCTAGCAGCCTGTCGGGCTTTGCTGGTCGAGGCGAGAATTCGGCTGTGCGAGGACAGATTTTCGACGTTTCGTCGGCCCATAGTGGTTCTATGGGCTGGCGAAGCGGCGGAAATATGGACCGCACAGACGGATTCGCAGCCCGGCCGAGCAAAGTCCGACAGGCTGCTAGTGTAGTGTTGCGCTCTTGAAGGAACTTATAAAGATCCCGCTGGTCTCATGTTTTACTACGAGGTCCGCGGGAGAAATGGCGTGCGAGTTGCCCCCAACATTGTGCTGAGCGACGAGGAGCATAGCGAGCTCACCCA
>DATKVA010000079.1:0-8717 GCA_035530315.1 Rhodanobacter sp.
GTGTTGCGTGGGCACCAGGCCGAGCCATGCGGACATCTGCCGACCCTGCTTGAATTCGCGGGCGTTGCCGACTGTGGCCACGGCCGCATCGGCGGTGATTGCACCGATGCCGACGATCGTACGCAGCCGCACACACCGCTCGTCCTGCCGCGCGTGCGCTTCGATGCGCGCATCGCACGCGTCGAAGTGCACGCGCAACTGCGTCCAGTGTGCGGCCAGATCGCGCAGCAATTCCTTGAACTCCGCCGGCAGTCCGGGCTGTCCGTCCATGTCGGCCAGCAGCCGACGCAGTGCCAAGTCGCTCTGCGCCACGATCACGCCGAACTCGGCGAGCAGACCGCGAATGCGATTGCCGATCGCCAGCGACTCGACCTTGTAGCCCTCGCGCACCCGATGCCAGGAAAGTCGCACCTGCCGGTCGATGTCCTTGATCGGCACAAAGCGCATGTTGCCCTGACGCGCCGCGGTGGCGATCGCCTCGGCATCGTTGCGATCGTTCTTGCTGCGGACGCTCTTGCGGTACGGCTTGACCAACTGGGCGGCCATGATCCTTGGCTGCAGACCGTGCTCCAGGCAGCGACGCGCCCAATGGTGCGCCCCGCTGCACGCCTCCATCGCTACCACCGTGCCCGCGGGTAGCTGGGCCAGCCACAGGGCAAACGGCTCGCGCCGCAGATCCTGCCGCCGCAGCACATGACCGGGGACATCCACCTCACACGCTGAAAACAAGACTTTCGCCAAATCCACGCCGATGGTTATAGTGCTCATGGAGACTTCCTCTTCTGCTGACGGTTGTGTCGCAACACCATCATGGCCCTCGAGGCCGAAAGGGGAGGAAGTCTCTTTTTACTCGTTGTGTGATTCAATCCGCGGCAATGAGTGCGCGACGCCAGCGACTTCAAGCTGCATTGGTACGGTGATGGCGGGGAACACGGCTGGTGATTCCGGCCACTATGCTCGGCTCACGCGTGGAGCCGAGGGCGCCATGCATGACGCTGCGATCCTCCGCAGGAGACCTCGCCAGAACGCTTCGAAGCCCGGTTGCCAAGCACGACTAGGCGACAACTGCGACACGCTTGCTGGCGGCCCGACATGAAATTTGCTGTTCTGCACCGGGCCATCGCGCACAAGGTGCGCTCCTACCGGACATCGCGCAACGCATCGTCAGCGGAGCAGCGGGCGGCGTCACCTTGCGCGGCGAGCCTTGACCCGGCTGCGCCAGCGCACGGTCAGCAGGTGGCCCGTTCTTGCCCGCGCCACTGCCCTTGTACCTGTTGTGATCGACGCTCTATTCCAGGGAGTGCGATCGATGAGCCATTGGACACAGACGGTGACCGTCAGGGTGCTGGGCATCGGCGTGCTGGCGCTGGTGATGACGATACCGCTGATGCAGGTGCGCGCCCTGGTCAGCGAACGCCAGCAGTTGCGCGAAGGCGCGATCGCGCAGATCGCGCAGGGCTGGGGCGGTCGGCAGGTGCTCGGCGGCCCGGTGCTCGTGGTGCCCACGATCCGCTCGGTGGTGGTGATGGAGAACCAGCCGCCGCAACCGCGCGCCGGTAGCGAGAGCGTGCTCGCCGACACGCTGAAGATGGATGTGGCGATGGCGGTGCAGACGCGCCACTACGGTATCTACGATGCGCCTGTGTTCGTTGCCACGGTGAAATTGAATGCCAGTTTCCTGCCGCGGGATCTGGCGCAGTTTCGCCAGGCGAGCATGGCGCAATGGCAAGCCGGCAAGGCCGAGCTGCGCTTGCCGATCGGCGATCTGCGCGGCCTGCAGGTAGTGAGGGAGCTGCGCGTCAACGGCAAGCCGGTGCGTTTCGACTCGTCGGCCGAGCGTCTTGGGCCATGGCCGACCGTGGTGGTGCCGATCGATCTGGATGCGCTCGCCGGCCAGCCGATCGATGTCGAGATCACGCTCAAGCTGGCCGGCACCGAATCGCTGCAGCTGCTGCCGTTGGCGCGCAGCACCGACGTCGCCATGCACGCGCCGTGGCGTGACCCCAGCTTCGTCGGCGCGGCGTTGCCGCTGGAGCATCAGCTCGATGCCAGGGGTTTCAGCGCGCACTGGCACCTGCTCGACCTCAACCGCAGCTACGGCCAGCACTGGACCGATGGCGATGGGGGCATGGCGTCGGCGCTAGCGGCATCGGTGTTCGGTGTGCAGCTGTACCAGCCGGTGGACGTGTATCAGCGCAATGTGCGCGCGGGGAAGTACGGGCTGCTGTTCATCGCGATGACTTTCGTCGCGTTCTTCCTGTTCGAGGTATTGAAGCGGCTGCGCGTGCATCCGGTGCAATACCTGCTGGTTGGCGCGGCGCTGGCCACGTTCTACGTGGTGCTCCTGGCGCTGTCCGAGCAGATCGGCTTCGGCCCGGCGTATGCACTGGCCGCCGCCGCGGTGGTGCTGATCGTGGGCGGCTATGCGGCCGCAGTGTTGCGCGCGCGCCGCGCGGGAGCGTTGCTCGGCGGGGTGCTCACGCTGATCTATGCGATGCTGTACGGGCTGATCGCGGCCGAGCAATACGCCTTGCTGATCGGCGCCCTGGTGCTGCTGGCGATGGTGGCGCTGATGATGTACCTGACCCGCCGCATCGACTGGTACGCGTACGTGCCGATGATCTCGGAGCCGGCCGCCGCGGCAGCTGCCTCGCCCGAGCCGCCAGCCGCTATCATGGAGCGATCATGAATCTGCTCGCGATCGAAACCGCCACCGAAGCCTGCTCCGTCGCCCTGATCCACGGCGACGAGCTGATTGCCCGCAGCGAGATCGCGCCGCGCCGGCACACCGAACTGGTGCTGCCGATGGCCGACGCGTTGCTGGCCGAGGCCGGCATCGGCCGGCATGCGCTGGATGCGATCGCGGTGGGCCGCGGACCCGGTGCGTTCACCGGCGTGCGGCTCGCGGTGTCGCTGGCACAGGGCATGGCATTGGCGCTGGACCTGCCGGTGATCACCATCTCCTCGCTGGCCGCGCTGGCGCTGGAAGCGCCGGAGGAAGAAGACGCCGCGATCCTCGCGGTGATCGACGCGCGCATGGGCGAGATCTACGCCGCCTGTTACCGGCGCGACCACCACGGCGGCCTGATCGCGCTGGACGAGGAACGCGTCTGCACCGCCGACACGCTGCAGCTACCCGAGGCCGCGGCGTGGCAGGTGGTCGGCACCGGCTGGGCCACCTATGCCACCGTGCTGAGCCAGCGCCTCACCGGCACCCTGCACTCGGCCGATGGCCTGCGCTACCCGCAGGCGGCCCACGTCGCCGAGCTGGCCATGCGCGAGTTCAAGGCCGGCCGCGCGCAGGCGCCGGAGCTGGCGCTGCCGGTGTATCTGCGCGACAAGGTGGCGATGACGCTGGTGGAGCAGGGCAAGGCCTGAGCGGCTTGCGGCCTTCGATGCCATTATGGCGCCGAGGACTGTATGGCCGGTGGGCGCCGGTTGGTTCGTGCCCGCTTGCGCGCCATGGCGCAGGCAAAGTCACGGCCGACGTGGGCAAGCAGCGCACGCCACGGCGACAGTACCGGTTCCGGCGCAAGGCCCGCGTCGAGGCGTTCGATCTGGTGGTAGTGCCAGCCGGCCTGGCATTGGTTGTTGTGTGCGCGCAGCGTGTACGAGCGGCTGTTGGGGCCCCGTGGGGAATCCGGATCAACCGACAAACCACGATGCCCTGGAACCAAGGTCACCTGCCGTGATGCGGGGACAGGAATCGTGTTTCGAAGGTTTCGCTCGGCACCGGTTCGCTGAACAGAAACCCCTGCATCTCGTCGCAGTCCAGCAAGCGGAGCAGACGCAACTGTTCGTCGGTCTCCACGCCCTCCGCCACGACTTTGAGCTTCAGCGAATGTGCCAGATTGATGATGGTGGCCACCAGTGACAACCCCTCCGGCCGCGCCGTCATGTCGACAATGAAGGATCGGTCGATCTTCAACGTGTCCACCGGAAATTTGGCGAGGTAGCTGAGCGAGGAGAAGCCGGTGCCGAAGTCGTCGATGGCGATGCTCACGCCCATGGCGCGGATCGCCTGCAGGCTGGCGATGCTGTGCCTGACGTCCGCCATGATCAGGCTTTCGGTGATTTCCAGTTCCAGGGCATCGGTTAGCCGGGCATCGCTGTCGATGACCTGCCTGATGTCGTCGATAAAACCGCGATTGCGCAATTGCAGCGGCGACACGTTCACCGCGATGCGTACGGCAGCCAGCCCCGAGCCGAGCCAGTGCAGGTAGTCGGCGGCAGCCTGATGCAGCGCCCAGCGCCCGACATCGTTGATCAACCCGGTTTCCTCCAGGATCGGGATGAACTGATCGGGCAGCACCAGCCCGCTGTCCGGGCCGTTCCAGCGGATCAGCGCCTCCACGCTGGTGATCTGGCCGCTCGCGACGTTTGTCTTGGGCTGGTAATGAAGGACGAATTCTCCGTTGTCCAGCGCCTTGCGCAGCTGATTTTCCAGCGACAGCTTGCTGGCAATCGTTGCCGTCATTGTGCGGGTATAGAACAGATAGCGATCGCCGCTTGCCTTGGCCTGCTTGAGCGCAGCCTCGGCGTTGCGGAACAGGGTGTCGGCGTTGAAGCCGTCCTCCGGAAATACGGCTACGCCGACTTTCGGGGTGATCCGGAACACAGCGTCATTCAGGCGAAAGGGGTTGTCCGCGAAGGCTTCGATCGTTCTCTCGACCAATCGGGCCACTTCTTCGTCCTGCCCGATTCTCGGCAGCACCACGGCAAAATGATCTGCCTCGATGCGCGCCAGCAGGCTGGCATCTCCCGTGCTGCACGTCAGCCATTCCGCCACCTGTTTCAGCAGCGCGTCGCCGGCCGGCCGGCCGAGACTGTCGTTGATGTTCTTGAACCGTTCCAGGTCGATCAGGGCGATGGCAAGCTTGTGTGTACCGCTGGCCGTGCTGCGCACGTACTGCGCCAGCCGCTCGAGAAACAGGCTGCGGTTGGCCAGTCCGGTGAGCACGTCGTAGTAGGCGAGGTAGTTGAGCTGTTCCTGCTTGTCGATGTGATCGATCGCGAAGGCGATGTCGCCCGCCAGTTCCTGCAGCAGGTTCAACTCCTCCTCGTGGAAGAAATTGCGCTCGCTCGCATACAGTGCCAGCACCCCGTGCACATGGTCGGCCATCTGCAAGGGCAGCACGACCAGCGAGCGAACCCCTGCCTGGATGTATTTGGTGCCCAGGCTGAGCTGAGGATCATTGATGGAATCATTCGAGACGATCGGTTTCTTCTCGCGGATCGCCCGAGACACCATCGTGGTTGAGGCGAGCTGATCGGATGCGAGGGTTCTCCTGATGTCGGTCATCAGGTCCTCGCTCTTGCCCGCTGAAGCTACCGGGACGACCTTGCCCGTTTCGCGATCGATCATGGCCAGCATGGACATGCGGAATCCGGCCACCTCGACCGCGATCCGGCATGATTCGCGGAACAGCTCGTCGCGGTCGCTCACTCGCACGATCAGGGTATTGATGCCACTGAGCACGGTATGCACGCGACTGAGATCGGCGACCCGGCTCTCTGCCCGCTTGCGCTCGGTGATGTCGCGAAAGTACCAGACGCGTCCATAGTGCCGACCATCCGGCCCATTGCACGGGGCGGAATAACGGTCGATGGTCCGGCCATCCTTCAGGCGCATTTCGTCGTGGCTGGTCTCGTCGCGATGCGTATTCAGGTAGCCGATCCGCGCGGCAAAGGCTTCCGCGTTTTCGAGCTGGCCGGCAACTGACTGCAGCACGAGTGCATCCATTCGCTCGTTCACGAGTTGCGGGGAGAGCTGCCACAAGGAAACGAACTGTTGATTGTGCGAGATGACCTTTCCGCTTTCGTCGATCACCAGGATGCCGTCGAGCGAGGTTTCCTGCTGAGTCTTGAGGATCGCATTCTTGAAGAGGATCTGTTCCTCCGCTTGCTGGCGCCGCGATTCGCGCGAGAAGTTGTCGAGCGCGAAGCCGATATCCGTCGCCATTTCGGACAACAGCGCGCGTGCCGCTTCGTCGAAGGCATTGACCTCCCCCGAATACAGCGTGAAGGCGCCGACGACCCTGCCATCGTGGCGCAGCGGCAGCGAAGCGGATGCGGCTAGGCCGGCGCGTGCGGCGTGCTCGCGCCAGGGGGCGGTTATCGGGTCGGTCTGGAAATCCTGACACCAGTACAGACGGTTCTCGCGGATGACCGTCCCGGTCGGGCCGCTGCTGAGCGGGTGGCCGGCGTCCGCCGAGACCTTGATTGCATCGAGGTATCCGGTGTCGTCACCGAAACTGGCCACTGGCCGCACCGTCAGGGTCTGTCTGTCGACCAGGCCGATCCACGCCATCTTCATGCCGCCGAATTGCACTGCGGTGCGACAGACTTGCAGGAACAGCTCCTGCTCGCTGGTGCAGTGCACGATGGCCTTGTTGGTCTGGCTCAGGGCGGCATAGAGATGGACATGTCGCTGGAATTTCGCCTCGGCGGCCTTGCGCTCGCTGATGTCGCGGATGTTGCATTGAATGACCTTGATGCCCTCGCAGTCATAAGCATTGCTGACGAATTCCACCGCGATGCGCGCACCGGCCCTGGTCTCGAGCGGCAGGTTCTCGTAGCGGACGAACCCCGTCGTTTGCAGTTCCGCAAACAACTCCTTGCTCTCCGCCCTGTTCGCGAAGGGACCCACTTCCCACAGTTTTTTACCGAGGAACTCCGCATGCGAATAGCCCAGCAAGTGGATCAGGTAGGGGTTGACGTCCTCGATCTGGGCAGTGTCGGCGTTGACAAGCAGGATCCCGTCCTTGGCAGTCTCGAACAGTCGGCGGTAGCGGCTTTCGGATACGCGCAGCGCTTCGCGTACAGGATCACCCGCCGTATCGGCCACAGATGAATGCGAGGTAGGTGGACTTTGCATCAGCCGAGCCTTCCCGGAGCGCAGCAACTTGCGTGGTCACCATACTAGGCTGATTTCCATGGCAGATGAAACCGCACTGCTGCCGGTTACGGCGACGCAGACGGCATTCGGGATGCAGCGGCATCGCGCCACCGCCAGCTCCCGGCCGATGACAGGCATTCATCGACATTCGAGGGCTGCCAGTCGGTATCGAACGAGGCGGCGGTCACAGCTGTCCGATCGCCAACTGCACCAACAGGCTGCTGACAGCAACGGCAACCCACACCCCAAGCCCGAGCAGGATCGGCCGGATGCCGGTGGAGGCCATCTTGCGCAGGTTGGCGGAGAGTCCGATCGCGGTCAGCGCCACGATGATCAGGAACTCTGCGGTCTGGTGAATTGCCGGCTGCGCGGCGAGCGGAACGAAACCCGCGGTACACGCGGCCGAGGCGACCAGGAACCACAGGATGAACCACGGAAAGATCTTCGCGAGGCTGAAACTGCCTGCGTCGCCACTTTCCTTCAGCTTGCGCTTCTCGTGCGCGGCGACCGCGAACGCCAGCGCCAGGGCCACCGGGATGATCAGCGTGGCGCGGGTCAGCTTGACGATGGTGGCGTAGTCGCCGGCCGCCTTGCTGTAGCTGAAGCCAGCGGCAACCACCGAGGAGGTGTCGTTGATCGCGGTACCGGCCCACAGGCCGAAACCCATGTCCGACATGTGCATCAGATGGCCGAGCAGCGGAAACAGCAGCACCGCCACCAGGTTGAACAGGAAGATGGTGGAGATCGCGAACGCGGTGTCGTGATCGTCCGGCCGGATGATCGGCGTCACCGCGGCGATCGCCGAGCCGCCGCAGATCGCGGTGCCCACGCCGATTAGGATCTGCAGCTTGTCGTGCACGCCAAGTCGGCGTCCAAGCAGCCATGCGGCGAGGAATGCCGTGGTCATTGTCACTGCCGTTACTGCCAGTGACTGCAGGCCCGTGTGCGCTACCTGGCTGAGGCTGAGGCCGAAACCCAGTGCGATGATCGACCATTGCAGCACGTATTTGCCGGCGAACGCGATGCCTGGGCTGTAGCGCTCGTTCGGCGACAACAGGTTGCGTACGAGGATGCCCAGCACGATGCCGATCACCGGGCCACCGATCAGCGGCGCGTGGTGTCCGAGCAGCAGCGCAAGCAGGCTGAGCAGCACGCTCAACAACAGGCCGGGGGCGTATTGCTGCGGGCGTTGCGGGGTGATGGCGAGCGTGGACTGTTGCATCGATGGGCTCCGGAAGTCGAGCCATTGTCCGCCCGGATATGGATCAATAATAATTGCAATCATTGATTATCAAGATAAAATATACTGATGATCAACATCAGCCCGCGCCAGCTTGAGGTGTTCGTGCAGATTGCGCTGCACGGCAGCGTGCGTGCCGCGGCCGAGCGGCTGTACCTGACCCAGCCGGCCGCGAGCATGGCGCTGGCGGAAATGGAACGGCAGCTCGACACGCCGGTGTTTGCGCGTGAGCGTGGTCGTCTGCACCTGAATGCGCGGGGCCGCGAGCTGCTGCCGTTGGCGCAGGAGCTGCTGGAACGCCATGCGGAGTTCGCCCGCCGTGGCAGTGGCAGTGAAGGCATGGCGACGCTGGCCGGCGAGCTGCGCATCGGCGCCAGCAATACGGTGGGCAATTACCTTGTCGGCGATTTGCTCGGGTCGTTCGTGCGCGCCCACCCGCAGGTCGCGATCCGCCTGCGGGTAGCCAATACCGAAACGATCGCTTCAGCCCTTCTCGATCACGGACTGGACATTGGCTGCGTCGAGGGGCCGGTGATCCATCCGCTGCTCGAAGTGCGCCCGTGGCGCGACGACATGCTG
>DATKVA010000080.1:0-3240 GCA_035530315.1 Rhodanobacter sp.
CAACACGCACATCCGCAAGGGCGAGAGCGTGCGCGTGTTCCCGCTGTCGAACTGGACCGAGATGGACGTGTGGCTGTACATCGAGCGCGAGGCCATCCCGGTGGTGCCGCTGTACTTCGCCAAGCCGCGCCCGGTGGTCGAGCGCGATGGTGCGCTGATCATGGTCGACGACGAGCGGCTGGAGCTGCGCGACGGCGAGACGGTGCAGCTGCGCGAAGTGCGGTTCCGCACGCTGGGCTGCTATCCGCTGACCGGTGCGGTGGAATCGAAGGCCGATACGCTGGCGAAGGTCATCGACGAGATGGCACGCTCGCGCAGTTCGGAACGGCAGGGGCGGGTGATCGACCAGGACTCGACCGCGTCGATGGAACGCAAGAAGCAGGAAGGCTATTTCTGATGACGACGCAGAACGAAACAGCCGCAGCCACGTCGGCGAAGGGCCTGCTGCGGTTCATTACCTGCGGCAGCGTGGACGACGGCAAGAGCACCTTGCTCGGGCGTCTGCTGTACGACGCCGGGTTGGTGCCGGACGACCAGTTGGCCGCGCTGGCACGCGACAGCCGCAAGCAGCAAACCGGGACTCCCGACGTGCAGGGAAGCACTAGTGTCGTGGGAGGCAGGATGCCGGGAGCGACCGACGTGCAGGGAAGCACTAGTGTCGCGGGAGGCAGGATGCCGGGAGCGACCGACGTGCAGGGAAGCGCTAGTGTCGCGGGAGGCAGGATGCCGGGAGCGACCGACGTACTCGATTTCTCCCTGCTCACCGATGGCCTGGATGCCGAGCGCGAACAGGGCATCACCATCGACGTGGCGTATCGCTACTTTCATACGGCGCGGCGCGGTTTCATCGTGGCCGATTGCCCCGGGCACGAGCAGTACACGCGCAACATGGCCACCGGCGCCTCCAACGCCGAGCTGGCGGTGGTACTGGTCGATGCGCGCAAGGGGCTGCTGCCGCAGACCCGCCGGCATACCTACATTTGCGGGCTGCTGGGTATCCGGCAGGTGGTGCTGGCGGTCAACAAGATGGATCTGGTCGACTACGACCAGGCGACCTACGAAGCGATCGCCGCGCAGTATCGCGTGCTGGCGCAAAGCCTGGGCATCGCCGCGGTGCATTGCCTGCCGGTGGCCGCGCCGACCGGCGATAACGTCGGCTCGCGTTCGCCGCGCATGCCCTGGTACGCCGGCGGCAGCCTGCTCGAACTGCTGGAGTCGATCGACGCGGCGCCGCTGCGGGCCGCCGATTTCCGCATGCCGGTGCAGTGGGTGAATCGTCCGGATCATTCGTTCCGCGGTTACGCCGGCACGATCTGCGGCGGCAGCGTGGCCTGCGGCGACGAGATCGTGGT
Source organism: Rhodanobacter sp. (assembly GCA_035530315.1). Classification (GTDB taxonomy): domain Bacteria; phylum Pseudomonadota; class Gammaproteobacteria; order Xanthomonadales; family Rhodanobacteraceae; genus Rhodanobacter. The sequence goes on from DATKVA010000080.1 coordinate 1,353, forward strand.
ACAGCCCGGCGTGCAGCGTGCCCGCATCGAGCGGATCGTCACCGCCGACGGCGACCTGGAGCGCGCGGTGGCCGGGCAGGCGGTGACGCTGTGCCTCAATCGCGAGGTCGACGCCAGCCGCGGCGACGTGATCGCCGACGCGTTGCGTCCGGCGCCGGTGGCCGACCAGTTCACCTGCCACCTGTTGTGGCTGGGCGATGCGGCCTTGCTGCCCAACCGTACCTACTGGCTGAAGATCGGCACGCGCACGGTCAATGCCCGGGTGATGTCGATCAAGTACAAGGTGGATGTCAACAGCCAGTCGCGGCTGGCGGCGCGGCACCTCGAACTCAATGAGGTCGGCTACTGCACCGTGGGCCTGGACGATGCGATCGCGTTCGAGCCCTACGCCAGCAACCACACGCTGGGCGGGTTCATCCTGATCGACCGCCTGAGCCATGCCACGGTGGCCTGCGGCATGCTGGACTTTGCCCTGGGCCGGTCCGCCAACGTGCACTGGCAGCAGGTCGACATCGACAAGGCGGTGCGTGCGGCCAGCAAGGGGCAGCAGCCGCTGTGCCTGTGGTTCACCGGCCTGTCCGGTGCCGGCAAATCCACCATCGCGAACCTGGTCGAGCGCCGCCTGCACGCGCTCGGCTATCACACCTACCTGCTGGACGGCGACAACGTGCGCCACGGCATCAACAAGGATCTGGGCTTCACCCCCGAGGACCGCGTCGAGAACATCCGCCGTATCGCCGAGGTGGCGCACCTGATGGTGGATGCCGGCCTGATCGTGCTGGTCAGCGTGATTTCGCCCTATCGCAGCGAGCGGCGCTCGGCACGGGAGTTGTTCGCGCAGGGGGAGTTCATGGAAGTATTCGTGGACGCGCCGCTGGCGGTGTGCGAGGAGCGCGACCCCAAGGGCCTCTACCGGAAGGCGCGCGCCGGCGAGATCCGCAACTTCACCGGCATCGACTCGCCCTACGAGAGGCCCGAGGCGCCGGACGTGCACCTGCTCACCGCCGGACAACGCCCCGAACAGCTGGCCGAGCAGCTCGCCGAGCGCCTGCTCGCCGACCAAGGCAGCGGCAGCGTCGACTGAAAATGCCAACGCCCTTCGTAGGAGCGCACCCTGTGCGCGATGCTCTGTGTCGAACGCAAAAGCATCGCGCACAGGGTGCGCTCCTACAGATGGGTTTCTGCGGTGACCGCCATGGCTGACTGGCAACGCATCGAACTGCCGGGTGCCGATGTGATGCTGCAGCCGCATTGGCTGGCACCGGCCGAGGCCGATGCGCTGCTGGCCACCTTGCTGAGCACGATCCCGTGGGAAACCCATCGCATCCGCCTGTTCGGCCGTGACGTGGCGTCGCCGCGGCTGAGCTGCTGGATAGGCGACAGCGGCACCGGCTACACCTACTCGCGAACCCGCTTCGGGCCGCGGCCGTGGCCGCCGGCACTGGCCGCGTTGCGTCCGCGCGTCGAGGCGGCCTGCCAAGCGCGATTCAAGCAAGCGCGATTCAAGCAGGCACGATTCAATCAGGCGCGATTCAACAGCGTCCTGGCCAACCTCTACCGTGACGGCAACGACTCGATGGGCTGGCACAGCGACGACGAGCCTGAGCTGGGCGCGCAGCCGGTGATTGCCTCGCTCAGCCTCGGCGCCGAACGCTGCTTCCGCTTTCGCCGCCGGCTGCCGCGCGGCGTGCGGGCGACGCCGGCCGATACCTTGCGCCTGCCGTTGCCGCACGGCAGCCTGTTGTGCATGGCCGGCCGGACCCAGCAGCTGTATCGGCACGATCTGCCGAAGACCCGCGTGCCGACGGCGGCGCGGCTCAATCTCACGTTCCGCTGGGTGACGCCTGGCCACGACTGACCCTGGCTGCATGCCCTGCGGCAGCATATT
>DATKVA010000081.1:0-13110 GCA_035530315.1 Rhodanobacter sp.
GACGTCTTCCATCATCGTGTCAGGGTGCATGCGTGACTTCGGCTCCAGGATGGCCTTGCGTGACCAGCGACCGCTTGATGGAGTATCCACGCCCAGTTGCCTGTTGTACGGAAGTTGCCTGACCGATTGTGCCGCCCGCCCTGCCTATCGGGAGTCTCGAATAATCAGGTTCTTGGCATTGTGGTAGCAGCGCTCCCACAAGGTGCGCTCCAAAACGGAGTCATTCAGGGTGTCCTCTCGCGTGGCAATGGATTGTCGCGGACAAAAAAACGGCCGCACAGGGCGGCCGTTTCATTATTGCCCATGAGAAAGGATCAATACCCTCTCATTGGATCTTTAACCAGCCTTGGCAGGCGCGGTGGAGGCGGCAGCCGGAGCGGCGGCGGTCGAAGCCGGAGCGGCAGCGGTCGAGGCCGGAGCGGCAGCGGTCGACGCCGGGGCGGCAGCGGCCGGAGCCGTCGATGCCGGAGCCGCAGCCGGGGTGTTGTCAGCGGGCTTCTGGGCGTCCTGCGCGCCGTTGCTGCAGGCCGCCAGCAACGCGACGAGCGCGGAGGCGAGTAGGGTACGCGTAAACTTCATGGTGGATCTCCTGTGCCGTGGAATGCCATATGGCCGCGTATTAATAGCGCTTTCGCGAAAATTGCGCCACAAGTTTTACTGGTACTTCACCGCGTATTGATCGTTCGTTTAGCCGGGCATCCTCGGGGCGACTCTCGGGGTCGACCGTGAGGAGGGGGTTCAGGCTATACCAGCCATCACGATCAGCCGCGCACGCCAGCCTGGAACAGGCCCTCGCCGGCCCCCAAAAAAACGGCTGCACGAGGCAGCCGGTTTTCAATTGCAGTGGCGCTGGTTGCCGAAATCAGTGCCCCTTGGTGGCATCTTCCTTGGCGTCCTTTGCATTGCTGGCAGCGGCCTTGGCTGCCGCAGCGCCCATTTCGGCCGTACCGGCAGCATTGGCTGCGGCTTGTGTGGCCAGGTCGACAGCCGTGGAGCTGGCGGCTGGCGAGGCGGAGGCCGCCGCCGCAGCCTGCTGAGCCTGATCGGAAGCCTGGCCCGCCGCATCGGCTGCGACCTTGGCCTGGTCGGCTGCCTGTTCGGTCGCCGTGTTCGGGGCCTGGGCAGCAGCCTGTTGTGCCGCATCGGCAGCCTGCTGAGCGGTGTCAGCCGACTTCTGGGCATCCTGGGCGGAATCCTGCGCGCCGTTGCTGCATGCTGCCAACAGCGCGACGAGCGCAGTGGCGAGTAGGGTACGCGTAAACTTCATGGTGGATCTCCTGTGCCGTGGAATGCCGTTTGGCCGTATGTCGAGGGTTCGCCTTCGGTCGTTGCCGCGTCACCCGGATGAACTGAGCAACGAAGCAATGACGTGTTCTACTCGCCGTCGTGAAAAGAGACCGTGACGGTGGCGTTGACCGATCAGGCTACGGTTCAGTCGAGGTATTCCACCGCCACCGCCGTGGCCTCGCCGCCGCCGATGCACAGCGAAGCGATGCCGCGTTTCAGGCCGCGTGTCTTCAATGCGTTCAGCAAGGTGACCACCAGGCGGGCGCCGCTGGCACCGATCGGATGACCCAGCGCGCAGGCGCCGCCGTTGACGTTGAGCTTGTCGTGCGCAATGCCCAGTTCGCGCATCGGTGCCATCGCCACGACGGCGAACGCCTCGTTGACCTCGAACAGATCCACGTCGGCCACTTTCCAGCCGGCCTTGTCCAGCACCTTCTGGATCGCGCCGACCGGCGCGGTGGTGAACCATTCCGGCGTCTGCGAGTGGGTGGCGTGCGCCACGATGCGGGCCAGCGGCTTGAGGCCGCGTGCCTGCGCATCGGCTGCCGACAGCAGCACCACGGCGGCGGCGCCGTCGGAAATGCTCGACGAGCTGGCTGCCGTGATGGTGCCGTTCTCCTTGCGGAAGGCGGCCTTCAGGGTGGGGATCTTGGCGACGTCCGAACGGCCCGGCTGCTCGTCGGTATCGACCTGCACGTCGCCCTTGCGGCTGGTCACGGTGACCGGCACGATCTCGCCGGCAAACGCGCCGTTCTGCTGGGCCGCCTTGGCACGGTTGACCGACTCGATCGCGAACGCATCCTGCTCCTCGCGGGTGAAGTGGTACTTGTCGGCGCACATCTCGCCGAACACGCCCATCGACTTGCCGTCATACGGATTGGTCAGGCCGTCCCACGCCATGTGGTCGACCAGCTGGCCGTCGCCGTAGCGGATGCCGGTGCGGGCGTTGACCATGTGCGGGGCATTGGTCATCGATTCCATGCCGCCGGCAATCACGATGGTCGCCGAGCCGGCCTTGATCAGGTCGTGGCCCAGCATGATCGCCTTCATGCCCGAACCGCACACCTTGTTGATGGTGGTGCAGCCGGTGCTGGCCGGCAGATCCGCCGCCAGCGAGGCCTGGCGGGCCGGGGCCTGGCCGAGGTTGGCCGGCAGCACGCAACCCATGATCACCTCGCTGACATCGGCCGGAGCCACGCCGGATTGTTCCAGCGCGGCGCGTATGGCAGTGGCTCCCAGCTTGGTGGTGGGCACGCCGGTGAACTGGCCGAGGAAAGAGCCGATGGCAGTGCGCTTGGCACCGACGATGACTACGCTGCTATCCGACATGGGGAACTCCAATGGAAGGCTGAAGGGGGTGCGTGCGTTTGATGGACAACCATTCGATTATCGCAGCCCGCCACAAACTGCGGCAAATCGGACAGATTCCACGAAACAGAAGCCCCTCGGGCGGTTTCATTGGAATTTCGTTGTGCGAAGATGCCGTGCAGGGGCGGATCGTGTGGCGTTGCCATCACGGGACGACGTGCAGGGACGCACTAGTGTCGCGGGAGGCAGGAAGCCGGGAGCGACCGACGTGCAGGGACGCACTAGTGTCGCGGGAGGCAGGAAGCCGGGAGCGACCAGCGAATTCCAGTATTGCCGGGGTGCCTGATGAAAACGATCGATCGGTTGGTGCGGCACCGCGAAGCGCTGCTGCCGATGGCCATGGCACTTGGCTTGAGCGCCTGCGGCGGCGGTGGCGGCGGGGTCAAGCCGACCGCTGTTGCGCCAGCACCGGCACCCGCACCGACGCCGACGCCGACGACCGTGCAGCCGCCGCTGGACGCGCAGCTGGCGCTCACCAACACCTACGCGGCGCACACGCAGGGATACACCGGCGCCGGCGTGACCATCGGCGTGGTCGACACCGGCATCATGCGCAACCATCCGAGCCTGGCCGGCCGCGTCACCCAGGAACTGATCTACGTCGATCCGACCACCAACAATACCGCGATCGACGATGTGGTCGGGCACGGCACCTGGGTTTCGGAAATCGCGGCGGGTATCCCGTTCGGCCAGTTTCCCGGCGGCATCGCGCCGGGAGCCGACCTGGTGTCGGCACGCATCATCGACGACACCGCGCCCAGCGACAACGGTACGGCCCCGCCGGCCCAGGTCACCTCGTCCGCCCCGCTGGGGCAGGTCAGCGCGGATCTGATTGCGGCCGGGGTCAAGGTGATGAACAACTCCTGGGGCGGCATCACCTGGAGTTCCACCAACACCGCCGCGACCCAGAGCTTCCACGACGCCTACAACAGCTTCATCAACTCGTGGGGCGGCCTGGTGGTGTTCGCCGCGGGCAACGACTCGCAAGCCAACCCCAGCACGATCGCCGCGCTGCCCTCGCTCGCGCCGGACCTGGCGAAAGGCTGGCTTACCGTGGTGGCGGTGGACAGTAATCACCCGACCCAGCTGGCCAGCTATTCCAACCAGTGCGGCGTGGCGATGAACTATTGCCTGGCCGCCCCCGGCGACGTGATCGTCAGCGGCAAGGACGACACCGCCACCAGCGAGAGCTACTACATCGTCAAGGGCACCTCGCTGGCGGCGCCGCAGGTGTCCGGCGCGGCGGCGCTGGTCTGGCAGGCCTATCCGTATTTCACGAACGATCTGGTGCGGCAGACGTTGCTAGGTACCGCCGATCCGCTGGGCGGATCGCAACCAAACCCGACCTTCGGCTACGGCGAGCTGGATGTCGGCAAGGCGGTGAACGGGCCGGAACAGTTCAACTGGGGCGACGTCACGGTCAATTTCACCGGCAACTCCAGTTGGAACAACCCGATCTCCGGCGCCGGCGGACTGATCAAGCAGGGCACGGGTACGCTGAATCTGACCCAGCCGGCCAGCTATGCGGGGCTCACCCAGGTGCAAGGCGGTACGCTCACGGCCAGGTCGCTGGCATCCAGTGTCAGCATCGGCGCTGGCGGTACGCTGAGCAATACCCAGACGATCGGCGGCAGCGTCACCAATGCCGGCGTGCTCGGGGTCGGTGGCAGCGACGTGACCGTGGCCGGCAACTACACCCAGCAGGGTGCCGGTCGGTTGTCGGTGTCGCTCGGCTCGGCGCTGCGCGTTGCCGGTACGGCCAGCCTCGCGGGGGGCGATCTGTTCGTCAGCGGCACCAATCAGGGCTACGTGGTCAATGCGCACACCGACGTATTGAGCGCCGGCGGCGGCCTGAGCGGCACGTTCAGCGGGTTGAACACGGCCGCCAACGTCCTGCTCACCGCCAGTCTCAACTACGACCCCAACAGTGCCTGGCTCAACGTGCAGCAGGTCAGCGTCACCGCGGTGCAGGGAGCCACCTTTACCCCGGCGTCGTTCGGCGCCGCGCAACGGGTGCAGAACGCGTTCGGGCAGATCAACACCCAACTGGCCGGCACCGCATCCGCAACCGGCGCCGCGCCGGTCAGCAGCAGCTTCATCAGCGGTGCGGCCAGCCTGCAGCGGACGGCCAGCGTGGCCGCGCTCGAGAGTTCGCTGCAAAGCCTCTCCGGCCAGCTGCATGCGGCCGATGCCGCGATGATGTTCGAGGCGATCGATGCCGGCACGCGCGCCTTGTCCGACCGCTTCGACACGCTGTTGCAGGCGCCCCGGGCCGGTGGCTGGGCGCAGAATCTCGGCTATCACGGCGACATGTCGCGCGCCGGTTACAACAGCGTCGGTTATGACCTCAGCGGTTGGCTGGTTGGGCAGGATTACCGCGTCGACGGCAACGGCGTTGCCGGTTATGCGCTGAGCCAGAGTCAGGGTCTGGGCCGGCTGAGCGGAAGCGCCGACCTGGGACGCAGCCGGGCGGTCGAAGGCATCGTGTACGGCGGCGTGATCCGCGGGTCGTGGTACGCGATGGGCCGCTTCGGCTTCGGCAGCTACCGCGAAGCCATGCGGCGCCAGCTCCAGCTCGGCAGCCGTGGCGCTGCCGTGAGCAGCGACAGCCACGGTCGCTACAGTGTCGCCTACGGCGAAAGCGGCTACCGCCTCGAGCTGGGTCGCACGCAGATCACCCCCTACGCCAACCTGCAGTTCGCGCAGGTCCGCAGCAACGGTTTCAACGAGCTGGGCGCGGACGGCTTCGGCCTGAAGTCCGGCGCGAACCATGCCCAGCGCTGGCAGACCGGCCTGGGCCTGCGCGCCACCCACGACTGGCCGCTCCCCGGCGGCGGCAGCCTCGGCCTGCAGACGCGGATGCTGTGGCAGCAATCGTTCGGTGTGCAAGGCGAGGCGTTCCAGGCCAGCTTCAGCGGCATCAACCAGTACGCACCGATCGGCGGCATCGGCCTGTCGCGCCACGGCGGCGTGGTCGGCACGTCGCTGGACTGGCGCATGACGCCGCGTGCCAGCCTGCAGCTGGGCTACGACGACTACGTCGGCCAGGGACAGCAGGCGCAGATGGGTACGCTGAATTTCAACTGGACGTTCTGAACCCGCCGCCTGCGCACCCTGTGCGCGATGGCCCTGCTTTTGTAGGAGGCTTCAGCCGCGATGCGCCTGCTCTGATCAAGCCACGAGCATCGCGGCTGAAGCCGCTCCTACAAAAGCCGCTCCCACGGCGGGTGGCGCATGCGCGATCCGATGGTCACGCCTTGCCGTGGAACAGCTCGCGGCCGATCAGCATGCGGCGGATCTCGTTGGTGCCGGCGCCGATCTCGTAAAGCTTGGCGTCGCGCAGCAGGCGCCCGGCCGGGTACTCGTTGATGTAGCCGTTGCCGCCCAGGGTCTGGATTGCCTCCAGCGCCACCTGCACGGCATTGACCGACGCGTTGAGCAGGCAGGCGGCCGGATCGATGCGCGACTTCACGCCGTTGTCGAACTGCTGCGCCACCATGTAGGCAAAGCCGCGCGAACTCTGCAGGTGCGTGTACATGTCGGCGATCTTCGCCTGCATCACGCCGAAGGTGCCGATCGGCGCGTTGAACTGTTTGCGCTCGCGCACGTAGGGCAGGGCCAGGTCCAGCGCCGCCTGCATCAGCCCGAGCGGGCCGCCGGACAGCACCAGCCGTTCGGTGTCCAGGCCGCTCATCAATACGCGCACGCCTTCGTTGACCTCGCCGACGATGTTCTCCGCCGGAATCTCGCAGTTCTCGAACACCAGTTCGCAGGTGTTCGAGCCGCGCATGCCGAGCTTGTCCAGCTTCTGCGCGGTGCTGAAACCGGGCATGCCCTTCTCGACGATGAAGGCGGTCATGCAGCGGCTGCCGGCCGGGCGCGGCGCGGTGCGCATGTAGACCAGCAGCACGTCGGCGTCGGGGCCGTTGGTGATCCACATCTTGTTGCCGTTGGCGACCCACACGTCGCCTTTCTTCTCGGCCTTGCAGGTCATCGAGCCGACCACGTCGGAACCGGCGCCCGGTTCGCTCATCGCCAGCGCGCCAACGTATTCGCCCGAACACATCTTCGGAATGTACTTGCGCCGCTGCGCCTCGTTGCCGTTGTGGAAGATGTTCTGCACGGCGAGGTTGGAGTGCGCGCCGTACGACAGCCCGACCGAACCGGAGGCGCGCGAAATCTCCTCCATCGCCACCATGTGCGCGAGAAAGCCCATGCCGGTGCCGCCGTACTCGACGGGAATGGTCATGCCGAGCAGGCCCATTTCGCCGAACTTGCGCCACAGGTCGGCCGGGAACAGGTTGTCGCGGTCGATGCGGTCGGCGCGCGGGGCGATCTCCTTTTCCGCGAACGCATGCACGCTGTCGCGCAGCAGGTCGATGTCTTCTCCGAGCGGGAACGGGCGCATGCGGCGGAACTCCGGGCGTGATCAATCCGGCTCACATGATAGCGCGACGGGCCATGCCCGCAGGGCGCGGGAGTGAGTGGAGATGAGTGAGAAACGAGTAACGGCGTGGTCCGCACCGGCTCATTCCTCCCTCCTCTCCGCTTGCTCCTGCTTCGCTGCCGGCAGTTGCGCGGCCAGCGCGACCAGCCGCTCGCACTGGGCTTGCACCAGCGCCAGCTGGGCCAGTACCAGGCGCTCGGTCTCGTCGTCGAGGTCTTCTTCATCGACATCCGGCGGCGCAAGCTTTTCAGCGGCGACGCCGTCGCCGGACGGCAACACGCCGCGATGCGCGCCCAGGCTGTCGGCCAGCGCCTCCAGCGTCGCCACGGTGGCGGCGCCGGCGCGCTCCACGGCGGCCAGCGCGGCGGCCGGACCGATCGCCTGGCGATGCACGCCCAGTGTCGACAGGTGCCCCAGCAGCGCATGCGCCACGGTCAGAAAGCGCAGCAGCAGATCGCTGCCCTGGCGGTGGCGATCCGGTTCGCGCAGCATGTTGGCCAGCACGCCGCTGAGCGTGGCGTCGGCGTTGTGGGCGTCGCGGCGGGCGATCCGGTAGGGCAGGTCGTCGCGCCTGCCGCCGGCGTACTGCGACATGATCCGCGCCAGATAGCGCGCCTCGCTGCGCACGGTGTCGGCCAGCACGTGATCGAGCTGGCGTCCCTGCCAGTCGGGCAGGATCAGGTAGATCGCCAGCGCGGCGATGACCGCACCGATCAGCGTGTCCAGCAGCCGCGGCCAGAGCACCGCGTAGCCGCTGCCGACCTGGTTGACGCAGATCACCACGAACAGCGTGATCGCCGCCGTGGCCAGTGCATAGCGGCGCTGGCGGGCGGCAAAGAAGACCACTCCGCTGGCGACGATCAGCGGCAGCTGCCATGCCCCCAGCGGCAGGTGCAGCAGCGCCCAGCCCGCCACCAGTCCGGCGACGGTGCCGGCCACCCGCTGCAGCAGCACGCGGCGGGTCGCGCGGTAACTGGGCTGGCACACGAACAGCGTGGTCAGCAGGATCCAGTAGCCATGCTGCGGATGCGCCAGCTGCATGACGCCGTAGCCGGCCAGCAGCGCCAGCGACAGCCGCACCGCGTGACGAAAGCGCAGCGAGCGGGCGGTCAGCTGCATGCGGATGCGCGCCAGTGCCTCGCGCGCCGACTGCGGCGCCGGATTCTGCAGCGCCAGCTCGCTGTCGCTGCCGGCCGGGCCGGCGAGTGCGTCGCTGCTGAGCTGTGCATGGATCGCATCCAGATTGCGCAGCAGCGCATCCAGCGAGCGCCGCAACACCTCGCCCGGCGGCTGCGCCTGCCGGTGCAACCCGGCGACGGCAAGGTGCACGTCATGCAGCGCGGCCGCTGCCGCGCCCGGGCTGCGCGACACGGTGCGCAGGCGCAGGTCGCGGGCGCGGGCACGGCAGCTGTCCGCCTCCAGCCGCAGCAGGTGTTCGCAGCGAAACAGCACGTCGCTGTGATAAAACGCCTCGGCCAGCGCCGCATACGGGTAGTGCGACGAGCTGCCGCGTTCGTGCACGTCCTGCGCCATCAGGTACAGCCGCAGCAGGGCGGCAGTGCTGCCGCGCGGGCGGCGCGAGCCGATGCGGTCGATCAGCACCAGCCGGGTGGCGTTGAGCGCCTGCACCACGCGCTCGTTGCGCATCGCCAGGGCCAGTTGCAACGCATCGCGATCCAGCCCGCGGATCGGCACGAACAGCGCGGCCTTGGCGTCGAGGTAATCGGCCAGCGCGTCGAACAGCCGCGCCAGTGCGTGGCGCACCGCCTGCTGCGGCGCCAGCGCGCTCCACAGCAGCGACAGCGCGCCGTACCAGGCCGCGCCGGCCAGCAGCGGCAGGGTCTGCAGCTGCCATCCCGGCGCCGGCCCGTGGGCCAGGTCCGCGCTGATCATGGTGTACACCGACAGGATCAGCGTGGCCCCGGCCACCGTGGCGTAGCGGCCGCTGAGCGCGCCCAGCATCACCAGCGCAAAGGTCGCCAGCGGCAAGCCGATCGCGAACAGCGGCGGATGCGGCAGCAACCACTGCACCGCCGCCGCCGCGATCGCGAAGCAGGCCAGCGTGACCAGCACGGTCAGCAGGCGATTGCGCCAGTGATCCTCGGTCTCCGCCAGTGCGCAGGCGATCGCGCCCAGCAGTGCGGGAATCACCAGTTCGCCGCGCCCGGCCAGCAGACCGAACGCCACGATCCCGCCCAGCGCCAGCAGCACGCGCAGGCACTCGGCGAAACGGTCGGAGCCGCGCAGGCGGCGCCAGAGCAGGGCAAGCGGTGAAAGTGTCGGCATCGGCCCAGCATACGATGGAGGCATCGATGGTGTGTCTCCGGGTGGGCAAAAAAACGCCGGCGAGCAGCCGGCGTTTTGGACGCAGTCGAATCGCGTCGCTTACTGACCGCGCATGCGACCCTGGAAGCGGGTGCCGCCATTGCCCATGTGCGGCAGCTTGATCTTGCCGATCACGCTGATGCGCTCCTCGGCCAGACGGTCGGCGGCGAGGTAGGTCGGCACGCCCTCGGTCCTGGAGATCTCGAAGATGCGTCCCAGGTTGTAGTAGATCTGGCGCATCATGCGCATCGCGCGCTCGCGGTTGTAGCCGTCGATCTCCAGCGAGATGTTCATCACGCCGCCGGCATTGACCGCGTAATCCGGCGCGTACAGCACGCCGCGACGGGTCAGCTCGTCGCCGATCGCGTCGGTGGCCAGCTGGTTGTTGGCCGCGCCGCAGATGATCTTCGCCTTGATGCGGTCGATCGTCTGCGCATTCAGCGTGCCGCCCAGCGCGCACGGCGAATAGACGTCCGCGTCGACGTCGTAGATCTCGTCCAGGCCTACCGCCTCGCAGCCCAGTTCGTCCACGCAGCGCTGCACCAGCTCCTTGTTGATGTCGGTGACGAACACCTTGGCGCCCTGCTCGCGCAGCAGCTTGATGAACTCGCTGCCGACGTGGCCGGCACCCTGCACCGCGTAGCTGTACTTGCCCACGTCCTCGTTGCCGTGCTTGAACTGCAGCGCGGCCATCAGGCCCTGCAGCGTGCCGAAGGCGGTGAACGGCGACGGGTCGCCCGACCCGCCATGCACCTGGTGCACGCCGGTCACGTACTCGGTTTCGCGGAACACGTATTCCATGTCGTTGACGTCGATGCCGACGTCCTCGGCGGTGATGTAGCGGCCGTTGAGCGAGTTGACGAAGCGGCCGAACGCGCGGAACAGCGCCTCGGACTTGTCCTTGCTCGGATCGCCGATGATCACGCCCTTGCCGCCGCCCAGGTTCAGGCCGGCCACCGCGTTCTTGTAGGTCATGCCGCGCGACAGCCGGAGCACGTCGTTCACGGCCTCCTGCTCGGTCTTGTACGGCCACATGCGCAAACCGCCGAGCGCGGGGCCCAGCACCGTGTTGTGGATCGCGATGATGGCCTTCAGGCCGGCGTCCTTGTTCTGGCAGAACACGACTTCTTCGTGACCGGTCTTGGCGATGGTTTCAAAGATCATTGGAACGGTTGACTCCATGATTCAAGGTGCCTGACGGCAGCTGCAGATCGATGACGTGACGGGCATGCAGTGTCCCGCACGGGGTGATGGAAACGCCGGAAACTGATCGCCCCGACAGGGGCCGGGGCGAGGAATGAAGGCGCGCAGTTTAGTACGTCACCCGGCGATCTGTTGGTGCGCTGCAGCAAACCGGCGGTGCATGGATGGCGCCGGGAGCGGGGCCGGAATGCTGCCGCCCATCGAGGCGCAATGCCATCACCAGCCGGTCCGGGCACCTGCCCGCGGGCCGTCAGCCGACGGTGCGGCCGGCCTGCATGCGGCAATTCGGCACATGGCCGCTGGCGCGCGCCTGCTCGAATACCGGCAGCAGTTGCTGCGCCTGCCGTCCCAGCACCTGCTCGCGATTGCCGGGGGAAGGATGGGTGGACAGGAATACCGGCGGCTTGCTGCCGCCCTGTTTTTCCATCTTCTGCCACAGCGTCACCGCCGCCCGCGGGTCGAAACCCGCCTTGGCCATGTAGCGTTGGCCCAACACGTCTGCCTCGCGCTCCTGCGTGCGCGAGAACGGCAGCAGGATGCCCACCTCCGCCCCCACGCCCAGCGCGGCGGCGGCATAGCCGGCATTGGTGCCGCGGCTGCCGGCGTAGATCGTGCCGGCGGCCACGGCGGCCTGCGCGGCCATGTTGTCGGACAGGCGCTCGGCGCCATGCCGCGCCACCACGTGCGATAGCTCATGGCCCAGCACCACCGCCAGCTGGTCCTCGTCGGTGGCCACCTTGAACATGCCCTGGTTCACGCCGATCCGGCCGCCGGGCAGGGCGAACGCGTTGGCGCTCTTGTCGCCGATGATCTGCACTTCCCACTGCTGGGTATTCCACGGCGGCGGCAGTACCGCGATCAGCGCGTTGGCGACGCAGCTGGCGTAGGCCTGTTCGCGCGGCGCGTCGACGAACTTGCCCTGCTTGCGCATGTCGTTGAAGGCGCTCAGGCCCAGCTGGCTCATCTGGCTGTCGGACACCATCATCAGCTGCGTGCGTCCGGTCGGCGAGGTGGCGCAGGCGGCCAGCAGGGTGGCCAGCGCGGCGGTCGGCCATACGCGTTTCATGTGTCGATCCTCCGTGGCAAGGTCAGCGGAGCATAGCCGCCAGCGGCGCCGTCTGACGAGACCGGGCGGGCAGGCACCGCGTGCGCGTCGGCCTGCCGCCGGGCCGGGTCTCCCTGCGGACCATCGATGTGCCGGTCCGATCCTTCCGCGTCCGGCCCGGGGCAGCCGCGGCGCGCGCAAACTATTCGCTTGCGGCTGCCATTCCCCCGAAAACACGGTATGCTGCATTGCAATATAACGACGCCTGCCGGCACACGCGTTGGCGTGTGCCGGGTTCGAGCGTTCATCCCGATCCTGCGGAGCCATGCCATGCCTCGTCGTTCGGTTGCCGCCCCAGCCGTGCTTGGTGACATCGCGGGTCGAATCAAGCTCGGCACCTTGCGTGCCGGCTTCGTGCTGGGCAGCCGACTGCTGCCGGCGCGCACCCTGCGACATGCCGTGCAGCTGTTCGTCACGCCGTTCGCCGGCAGCCGCAGCCGTGCGCTGGCGGCGCAGCCGGGGCTGGCGATGCGGCGCGGCGAGATCATCATCCGCGGCAAACGCATCGCCACCTACACCTGGGGCGATCCGATCCGCCAGCCGTACGTGCTGCTGGTGCATGGCTGGTCCAGCTTCGGCCTGCGCTATCTGCCGTGGGTAAAGCACCTGCGCGCGCTGGGCTACGCGGTGATCGCCTTCGACCAGCCCGGCCACGGTCTCAGCAGCGGGCGCCGTTGCACGCTGCCGGATTTCGTGGACACCATCAACGAACTGGGCCGCTGCCATGGCCCGGCCGCGCTGGCGATCGGCCACTCGATGGGTGCGGCCGCGCTGGTGCTGGCGCAGGATCAGGCCTGGCAGGCGCATCGGCTGATCCTGCTGGCACCGGCGGCCGACATGCTCGCGGCGACCGAGCGCTTCTTCCGCCGGATCCGCCTGGGCCCGCATCTGCGCGAGCGGTTTTTTGCCTGGCACGAGCGGCACACCGGCACCCATCTGCGCGACCTGCAGATGCATCGCCACCTGCCGGCGCTCGGTCAGCCGGGGCTGGTCGTGCACGATCTCGACGACCGCGACGTGCCGTGGGAAGAGGGCGAATGCTATGCGCGCCACTGGCCCCAGTCGCGCCTGCTCACCACCCAGGGCCTGGGCCATCACCTCATCGTCGATGCGCCGGAAGTGATCGAGGCCGCGCTGGCGTTTCTGCGCGGCGAGGAGGTCGGCAACCGCGTGGTCGGCAGCCCGAACCTCTCGTTCTGCGTGTAAGCGCCGGTTCCTCCGGGGGGCTCGAAGAAGCCGGCTCCCGGCTTGCACCGCCACAGCAAAACCTTCATCGACGGCACGCGAGCAACCCGCAAGCAGCGGCTTGTTGTAGGAGCGGCTTCAGCCGCGATGCTCTTGGCTTGGTCAAAGCAAGAGCATCGCGGCTGAAGCC
>DATKVA010000082.1:0-6285 GCA_035530315.1 Rhodanobacter sp.
GCCTATTTCGTGGCCTGGCAACCCTTGCCCGGATCGATGGGGCCGACACTGGCGTCGTTTGCGAAGCAGACGGATGCGCAAGCCTTTGTCAGGGAGCATGGCGGAGAAATGCTGGGTTTCCAGCAGGTGCGTCCCGAATTGATCTCCCTGTTGAAGGATGCCTGTCCTGTACCGGGAACGCCCGCCTTCCATCTGGCCCGGCATTGCCTGCCGCCACGGGCGGGGGCAGCGACGCACAGCGGCAGTCGTCACGGGCAACACGCACTTCCCATGGCGCATCGCGACGATGCGCGGTGATTGCCCGGCGGTTCGGGCTTGAATCTGGCGAGCCGCCGTACCTGCCGCCGACACGCCGGTCCTGCGTCATCATGCCCGCACCGCCCGATCGCGACGAGGCCGCCGCACTTGATATGATGGGGCGGACTTGAGCATGCGCCACATGGCGCCAGCGGATGTTATGGCTTCGAAGATTCCGTACGTCGTCGATCCTCGGCGTAGCCCGATCGCGGATGACGGCGACGAAGTGCGCTTCTGCAGCACTTGCGCATTCTCCGGCATCTGCATTGAGGCCGGCTACGACAAGGCCACGCTGCGCGACCTGCACGTGCTGGTCGAGCACGTCGGCGCGTTTCGCGCCGGCGAGCACGTGTTCCGCAATCACGAGCCGTTCAAGGCCATCTACGCGGTACGCGCCGGCATGGTGAAGACGGTCAGCGTCGATCGGGACGGCAACGAGCAGGTGCTGGGTTTCTACATACCCGGCGAGGTGATCGGGCTGGATGCGATCTATCCGGAGCATTACCCCTGCGATGCGGTCACGCTGGAGACCTCCTACTTCTGCCAGTTTTCGTTTCCGGCGATCAGCTCGCTGGCGACGCGCGTGCCGGGGTTGCAGCGGCAGCTGTTCCGCCTGCTCTCCAAGGAGTTGGGCATGACCGCACTGCTGGCCGGCGACAATACCGCCGAGGCCCGCGTGGCGGCGTTCATTGTCGATCTGTCCGAGCGCTTCGAGAGCCAGGGCTTTTCCGGCACCAGCCTGCGCCTGAGCATGTCGCGCATCGATATCGGCAACTACTTGCGGCTGGCCTCGGAAACCGTCAGCCGGCAGTTCACGCGGATGCGCGACCTGGGGCTGATCCAGCTCGATGGCCGCCAGCTGGAAATCGTCGATGCCGCCGGCTTGCGTGAGCTGGCACGCAACGCGCGCGAGCGTTGAGCGATCGATTACGCAACGCGACGATTTTTCGCACCGCCAGCTGATCCACATCAGGAGTCGCCACGCCACCCTCCCGCAATATGCCGTCATCGTATCGATGGCTATTGAGGAAACATGGCATGAGCGTCTTGTCACCTACCGCGGGCCAGGCGGGCCCGCAGGATCGCACCAGCCGGGTGCTGATCTGGATCTTGCTGATCGTCGCCGCAGCCTGCTGGCTGGGCATGGCCGCCGCCACCCGCTCCACCTATCGGCAGGCCGCGCCGCTGCCGCAGCAGATGGTCACCCACGACGGCACCACCGTCATGACCTATGCCGACATCGTGGCCGGCAAGTCGGGCTTCCAGAAAGCCGACCTGATGGACTACGGCAGTCTGTACGGCATGGGCTCGGCCTTCGGCGAGGACTACACCGCGCAATACCTGGTGGAACTGGCGAAGGAAGTGCAGAACAACCTGGCGCTGGCGCGCTACGGCAAGCCTTTCGCCGCAATCGACGCCGACCAGCAGTCCGGCGTCACCCGCGCCATGCGCAAGCAACTGCAGGGCATCGATCTGAGCCAGCCGCAGGTGGTGCTGCCTGACGCCGTGGCCACGGCGATCGCCACGCTGCGCACGCGCATCGGCACCTCGCTGCTCACCGACGACTCCACCAAAGGCTACTCGCGCGCCCGCTCGTTGAACCCCGCCAGTGCCGCGCAGACCGCCAATTTCCTGCTGTACTCGTCGTTGACCACGGTGGCCCGCCGCCCGGGCAAGGATTACTCGTGGACCACCAACTGGCCGGCCGAGCCGCTGGTCGGCAACAGCCCGACCAAGGCCACCTTCCTGTGGACCTGGGTGTCCTTCACGATGGTGTTCTTCGCCATCGGCGCGGTGCTGGTGGTCTTCCGCCTGTGGATCGAACCGAAGGCGGCCAATGAAACCTTCGAGCCGGCGCTGCTGGGCTTCAAGGCGCCCACGCCCAGCCAGAAGGCGTTGTGGAAATATTTCCTGGTGGTGGCCGGCGTGCTGCTGGTGCAGATCCTGGCCGGCTCGATCATGGCGCACTACTACACCGATCGCGTCAGCTTCTATGGCATCGACGTCGGCAAGTGGCTGCCGTTCGCGTTCCTGCGCAGCGTGCATCTGCAGGCGCCGATCGTGTGGATCGGCGTGAGCTGGATCGGCGCGGGGCTGTTCCTGGCGCCGCTGATCGGCAAGCGCGAACCCGCTGGGCAGAAGATGCTGGTCGACCTGATCTTCTGGGTGCTGGTGACGATCGTGGCCGGCGCGTTGATCGGCGACTACCTGGGCATCATGGGACTGGTCGACACGAACTGGTTCTGGTTCGGCAACCAGGGCCTCTCTTACCTCGAGCTCGGCCGCTTCTGGCAGATCCTGTTCTTCGTGGGCCTGGCGGTGTGGTGCCTGGTGCTGCTGCGCGCGTTCCTGCCTACCCTGAAGACGCTGTTCAGGCAGAGCGGCGGCTCGCTTTACGGGCTGTTCCGGATCGAGCATCTGCTGTGGATCAGCACGCTGACGGTCGCCTTGTTCTACGTGTTCGGCATGATCCCGCTGGCCTCGCCCAACCCGTCGTTCTCGATCACCGACTTTTGGCGCTGGTGGGTAGTGCACCTGTGGGTGGAGCTGGCGTTCGAGCTGTTCACCGCGGCGGTCACCGGTTATTTCCTGATGGCGCTGGGGCTGGTATCGCGGCAGATGGTCGAGCGTGCGGTGCTGTTCGAATGGATCCTGATCGTCATCGGCGGCGTGCTCGGCACCGGCCATCACCTGTACTGGGCCGGCGAGCCGGGGCTGTGGGTCGGCGTGGGCAGCATGTTCTCCTTCGTCGAGGTGCTGCCGCTGGTGCTGCTGGTGCTCGAAGCGATCGACCAGCATCGCCACATCCGGCAGAAAAAGGACTTCCCGTACAAGCTCGCCTATCTGTACATCCTCGGTGCGGCATTCTGGAACTTCGTCGGTGCCGGCGTGTTCGGCGGCGGCACGCTCAACGCGCCACTGGTGAACTACTACGAGCACGGCACCTTCCTCACCCTCAACCACGCGCACACCTCGATGTTCGGTGCGTTCGGCCTGCTCGCGATCGGCCTGCTGTACATGGTGCTGCGCTTCCTCAACGGCGAACGTCCGTGGAGCGACCGCATCGGCACGTGGGCGTTCTGGCTGTACAACGCCGGCCTGGTGATGTGGATCGTGCTGAATTTCTATCCGATCGGCTGGTCGCAGCTGGTGGCCGTGTACGCACATGGCTACGCCTATGCGCGCAGCCTCGCGTTCTACAACACCACCACCTTCTGGCAATGGATGCGCATGCCCGGTGACATCGTGTTCGCGATCGCGGCTTTGCTGATGGCGTGGGACTTCGTCGCCAAGCTGTGGGCGCAACGTGAGGTTTCGCCGAGCGTCAGCGTGGCGGTGGTGGAACAACCCGTCTAGGCATTCACCGCGAGCGGGTGTGCTGAACGAAGGAAGGGCTCGCATGTGCGGGCCCTTTCTTCATTCGTGCCGCATGCTTCCGTGCGCCGAATGCCGCCGGTCGAGCGCGGCGCATCTGCATCGGCGCCAACCGGCGAGAGCGGTGCGGCCGGGGAGCGATGGGCTGACATCGACCAAGATCCGCCATACGTCGCATTCCTTGGTTTTGCTGCAATCAACTTGCGATGCCGGATTCCCGTTCATTTTCCAGCCAGCCACGGCGGCAAATTCCGCGTAGCCTTCGCAGGCTGAACGGGCGAACGGGTGCAAAATGCAGAAGAATGATTCCGGGCCGCGCTCGCGGGCTGCCCTGCCGTTGTCGCCGTCCCTCGACAGCACGCTGAGCGCGGCACACATGCCGCGTGTTTTCCGGCCGCTGGATCGCCGCGTACTGTGGGTCACCGCCATGGCCCTGTTGCTGGGGGTGGTGGCCGGGCTGGTCGCGAAGCTCCTCACCGCACTGATCGGCCTCATCACCAACCTGGCGTTCTACGGCCGCTGGAATGTCGGCTTCGCCAGTCCGGCCGGGAATCACCTCGGGCTGTGGGTCGTCCTGGTGCCGGTGGCCGGCGGCCTCGTCGTCGGCGCGATGGCGCGCTGGGGCTCGCGTGCGATCCGTGGCCACGGCATCCCCGAAGCGATGGAGCAGGTGCTGCTCAACGAGAGTCGCATCCCGCCGATGATCACCTGGCTGAAGCCGCTGTCGTCCGCCATCGCCATCGGCACCGGCGGGCCGTTCGGTGCGGAAGGCCCGATCATCGCGACGGGTGGCGCGCTCGGTTCGCTGATCGGTCAGGTGACGCACGTGACCGCCGACGAACGGAAAACCCTGCTGGCGGCCGGCGCCGCGGCCGGCATGGCGGCGGTGTTTGCGGCGCCGGTATCGGCCGTGCTGCTGGCGATCGAGCTGTTGCTGTTCGAGCGCCGTGCCCGCTCGCTGATTCCGGTGGCGCTGGCCGCCGTGGTCGGCGCCGGCATGCACGTCGTCTTCGAAGGTAGCGCGCCGATGTTCCCCATGCCGGCGGTCGCCGCACCCGACATGATCGCGCTGGCGAGCTACGTCCTGCTCGGCGCACTGGTGGGCGTGGTGAGCGTGGGCGTCACCCGCCTGACCTACGCCATCGAGGACACGTTCGAAAAGCTGCCGATCCACTGGATGTGGTGGCCGGCACTGGGTGGCCTCGTCGTGGGCATGGTCGGCTACGTCCTGCCCACGACGCTCGGCGTCGGCTACACCAACATTACCGCCGTCGTCTCGGGCCGGATCGGCCTCGTTGGCCTGATCGGGTTGTGCCTGCTCAAGCTGCTGTCCTGGTCGGTGGCGCTGGGCAGCGGCACCTCCGGCGGCACCTTGGCGCCGTTGTTCACCATTGGTGGCGCGTTGGGCGGTGCCCTGGGCCTCGTGGCGGTGGCGCTCGCGCCGTGGCTGCATGTCGATCCACGCCTCGCCGCGCTGGTCAGCATGGCCGCGATCTTTTCGGGCGCATCGCGGGCCTTCCTGACCTCGGTGGTGTTCGCCTTCGAGACCACGCAGCAGCCGCACGGCCTGCTGCCCCTGTTGGGCGCCTGCGCGGCGGCCTATCTGGTGTCGGGCCTGATGATGCGCAACACGATCATGACCGAGAAGATCGTCCGCCGCGGCGTGCGCGTGCCTTCCGAATACAGCGCCGATTATCTCGATCAGGTGCTGGTGCGCGATGCGTGCAGCCGCGATGTCGTCAGCCTGCAGGCAAACCGGCGGATAGCGGAGGTGCGCCTATGGCTGGAAGCCAACGTGATGGAGGCGAAGCACCAGGGCTTTCCCGTGCTGGACGAAAGCGGCCGATTGACCGGCGTGGTCACGCGTCGCGACCTGTTGAATGGCAAGGTCGCCGGCGATGCGTCCGTGGGATCGCTGATCCGTCGCCCGCCGCTTGTCGTCGAAGAGAGCCATTCCCTTCGCGAAGCCGCCGATCACATGGTGGAATCGGCTGTCGGCAGGCTGGTCGTGGTGAGCGCGGACGACTCCGGCCGCATGATCGGCATCATCACCCGCGGCGACCTGCTCGCCGCCCATGCGCAGCGCCTGCGCGAAGCGCGCCACTCCACCCGGCATTTCGGCAGGAAGCCGCCGGGTTGAAACACCGCTGGATGCGCGGTGACGGGATCGTCGTGGATACCGACAAAAGCAACAGCAACCTCGCCTGCAACTTCCGTCGACACGGAGCTCGCGGGCACGCTGCAGGGCCTGAGTCTCCAAGTCCGAACGCCCCCGTTCCCGCGCATTTTTCGCAGGCATGCGGACGTTCTTCGATGTCTCAAGCCACTCGACGCTGCCGATCGGCGTTGCTCACGAGCCTGGTCAGTTCCGCTGGCGATGGTGGTCGGATTCGATGCCGGGAATGGGCAACGGGTTGGCGGTTTGCACATCAGCGGGTTACTGGCGGATCGCCACGGTCGAGGTAGTCGGAAAGGTTGGCGCTTTCGACGAGATCCTCCCAGGTCACCACGCCGACCACACTGGCAGCGTCAGTGAGCCTGCCGTCGCGGGTCATGACTGCATTGCGGCAGCGCTCGCCGCGCATCACGGCGATCAGATCGAATACCTGGATC
>DATKVA010000083.1:0-14056 GCA_035530315.1 Rhodanobacter sp.
CTCGCAGCATTGGCCGAACGTCATCACGCGCGCATCGGCGAGCCGCTTCTTCTGCTGCGACGCCTTTCGATGCTCAATTGGATCGATTCCGTCGGCCAGGAGCTTTCTACAGCTGGCTGCGCGGTCGCGAGCATCACGTAGGCCGAAGGTGTTCAAGCTCCCTAAACCCATCTCGCGGGTGCGACCGTTGACCTGGTAGCGGAACACCCACGACTTGGAAAGGGATGGGGACACCTGCAGGTACAGGCCGCCACCATCACCAAGATAGCCGGGGTTTTGGACTTTGCGGACCTTCAGGCCTGACAATTTTTCGATTGCGCGCGCCATAATCTACCCATGATCGTACCCATGAGAATACACTAGATTTGTCTGGGCGGCTATGGGCAGCTTTGGACAACTATGCGCTACAAATGGCGTAGATAAGCCATTTCATTGAACTTGTTTGGACGCGACTGGACTCCATGTAGACAGACACTCTCTCCGCCATATCAGCCGTCAGGGCGACAGCGATCAATGCACGCTGGGCACGGCGTCGACGGACCACCGCCTCAGCTGGGCACGCTGTTCCTGAAGCTGCAGCGATTCGATCAGTTCGTCTGCTTCTTCACGGGTCGTGAAGAGCACTACCGGTTCGCCGGCGTCGGTGTCGTAGACCAGAAAGCCGTTGTTTCTCCTTCGCACTTCAAGCATGACCGGACTCCTGCGCAGTGGAGGTGCCCCGGTTCGTCGGTTCCGCCAGACGTTGCAGCGTCGGCTATCGCCTGACAGCTATCGGTTCGGTCCAGACCTCCGGGTCTGGCTATCATGCCTTTGTGTTGCTGAACGGCCGATCAGCGGTGGGCTCTCGTGCGTGAAAAACGGCGCCGGACTTGCTTGTCCGGTACGCTGGCCAGGCCGGTGCGCGGTTTGTTGGATGCCGGCAAAACGCCGGGTTCCGATCCCGAGCCTGGCACGAAAGTCGTTCGGCACCGTTGCCGTGCCGCTTTTGACTCGGTCAATGCGTCCAGCTGTCCAGCTTGCCGTTGCGGTCGAACAGCACGGTACGGTCGCCGGGGTAGAACCAGACTTCGGTCATCGGCCGCACCTGCTTGCTTTCGGGTATGCCCAGCACATCGCCGACCTGGCGTTGCGACATGCCGCGATGCAGGGCGGACCAGTTCGCCACCACCGCTGGGTGGGCGGTCGATGTCTGCGCAGGGGCTGTCGGTGGCGCGGGGCGAGTGGCCGGCGCCGCAGTCTGCTTGGAGATGGCCGGGGCGGGTGGGCTGGCCGGGTGGGACGAAGCCTCGCGCTGTTCGAGCGCGGTGACTCGTGCCTCCAGTGCCTGAATCCGTTTTTCCACGCTGGAATCGGTCGACTGGGCGGCGGCGATCGTGGTCAGTCCGCTGGCCATCAGCATGCATAAACCCATCGCTGCAAGGTGCTGTCGCATACCGCCTCCCACATGGCCGATGGAACGACTAAGGTGTCACCACTTCGCCGCCCGGGTCAATAGGTGTGCAAAAGGCCGTCTCCGGTCCGCGCCCTGAAAAAGAGTCGAAAGGGGGGGGGCTGCCGCGGAACTCGTCGCGCCCGATGCTGCTCTGCTGGCGCCGGGTTGGCGCGCATCAGCCGTGGGGCCGGCATGGTGCCGCAATGTCGGCAAAGCCCTACACGCCCCCGCGCTGTTGCCGGATGCGCTATCCGCGTGGCCTCCCGTAGGATGCGGTGATCCCGCGCTTCAAGTCCAGGTCGGCAGGATGCTGACGTCGGAATGTCAACGGACCGGACGCGCGGGACACTTGTTCGACATCACGGGGCCATGGAAATGCTCGAAGTTCGCAACGCAGGCGATGGCTTCATGGTGTACGACACCGAGGCTGACGAACCGGTTATGTTGTTCGCGACACGTCGCGAAGCCGACAAGCTGATCGCCACCCTGCAGATCGAAGAGGTTCACTCGCAGCTCAGGCGCTGGTCGCCGGATATGGTTCCTGACGCCTACTGACGGCAAGGAACCGGTCTCCGGCACCGCTCAGCGAATCCGCGTGATGTTTCCGTTCGCGTCGACCTGCACGACATCGCCTTCGCGGATGCCGCTGGCGTCTTTCACCTGGATATTGCTGTAGTTGCCGTCGCCCATTTTTACGCGAACGGTCCAGCTTTCGCCGCCGCCGCCGGTACCGATGGCATGGCCGGCAAAACCGCCGCCGACAGCGCCGCCGACCGTCGCCAGTTCCTTGCCCTTGCCTTTGCCGACCTGATGGCCGAGCACGCCGCCGGCGACGGCGCCGAGGATGGCACCGGCGGTGCCGTGATTGCGCCCCTCGGTGACGTTGCGCTCGATGCGTTCCACCGTACCGCACTGGTCACAGCGCAGATAAATGCCGTCCGGTCGCATCAATACGTCGCGCGAGGACTGTGCCTGCGCCAGCGGTACGATGGCCAGCGCCAGGATCGCGACGAGCGGAAGGAGTGGTGCTTTCATGCGGTGACTCCATGGTGGCGGGAAATGACGCCACTTTACGCCGGCGGGCTGAAAGACAGGTAAAGAGCGCGCCAAACCGAAACGGGTCGGCGCGGGCAGGCCTGCGGCGCGGGTGCCGACGGCTGGAGGCGGCATGGCCTGCGTGCAAGGCGGTGCTGCAGGAGCAGAGCGTGCCGGTGCGCAGCTTCAATGCCGTGCTGTGCTGCGAGCCGTGGCGCGTCGCCACCCGACAGGGCGCAGCATACGGGGTGTTCACGCCGTTCTGGCGCAAGCTGCGGTGGTCGCTGTTTGCCTTCGGCTAACCGGAGTCCCCGGCGGGCCCGGGTTCGGCCGCGGGGGCATCGCGTCGGAGCAGCCAGGCCAGCACCGGCGGGGTGACCATCGCGGTGAGCAGCGACATCGCCACGATCACGGCATAGATGCGCTCGCTGAACACCCCGGCCGCCAGGCCGAGGCTGGCAATCACCACGCCCACTTCGCCGCGCGGCACCATGCCGAAGCCGACGATGGTGGCGCTGCGCCGACCCAGCGACAATGCGCCGAGAAAGCCGCCGGCCAGCTTGGAGGCGATGGCGATCGCGGTAACGATCGCCAGCATCACCAGCGAATCGACATGGGCCAGCTCGCCGAGATTCACCTTGGCACCGGTCACCACGAAGAAGAACGGCGTGATGAACGCGAGCAACGGCATCGTCTGGTGCTCCAGCTGATCGCGCTGGCGGGTTTCCGAGGCGATCATGCCGGCCAGGAACGCGCCGATGATCGCGGCCAGGCCGAAACGGGTGGACAGCCAGGCCAGGCCGAGGCAGATCGCCAGCACCACGCTCAGTGCCGAATGCGGGCTGATCGGCGCCTCCAGCCAGCTGGAGCCGCGGCGCATCACCCGGGTACCGCCCCAGCCGATGATCGCGACGAAACCGATCGCGCCGACCAGCGTCAACAGCAGCGATCGCAGATCCAGCGTGCCGCCGCCCTGCAGCGAGGAGACCACACCCAGCAGCAGCATCGCGAGGATGTCGTCGATCACTGCAGCGCCCAGGATCACCCGGCTCTCGGTCCGTTGCAGCACACCCAGTTCCTGCAGCACGCGCGCGGTAATGCCAGCCGAGGTGGCGACGAACGCGGCGGCGACGAACAGCGACTTGACCCACTCGAAGCCTTCGCCATGCGCCCACAACGCGCCCGCGCCAAAGGGCACGATGACGCCGAGCACGCCGACCAGAAAGGCGTTCCTGCCGACTTTTTTCAGGTCGTCCAGCCGCGTTTCCAGGCCGACCGAAAACAGCAGCAGCACCACGCCGATCTCGGCCAGCACGTCCAGCGGCGTGCCGGGCAGGATCTGTGCGGGGCTGAGCCAGCCCAGCAGCGACGGGCCGACCACGCCGCCGGCGGCGATCTCGCCGACCACGCCGGGAAGCTTCACGCGCTGGGCGATCTCGGCACCGATCTGCGCGGCGACGAAGATGATGAACAGGGTCAGCAGAATATCGGCGGCGTGGTGCATGGCGTCGGCGTTCCCCCGGTTGATGGCCGGATGCTACAGCACGCGCGCAACGGGCATGGCCGGTCAGCCGGTGAACAGCGCCGCGTTCAGCCACAGGTGCAGCGCGATGCTGGCGATGTAGCCCAGGCCGATCGCCCAGCTCCAGCGCAGGTGGCGCATGAAGGTGTACTGCCCGCGCGAAGCGCCCATCAGCGCCACCCCGGCGGCAGAGCCGACCGACAGCAGGCTGCCGCCGACGCCGGCGGTCAGGGTGATCAGCAACCACTGCCCCTGGTCCATCGGCGGGTTCATCTTGATCACCGCGAACATGATCGGGATGTTGTCGACCACCGCCGACAGCAGCCCCATCGCCGCATTGGCCACGGTGGGCCCGAGGGTGCCGTACAGCTCGTGCGAGGCCAGTTCCAGATAGCCGATGGCGGCCAGGCCGCCGACGCAGGCGAACACCCCGTAGAAGAACAGCAGCGTGTCCCACTCGGCGTTGGCGATGATCTGGAAGATCGAATAGCCCTGCGGCTCGACACCCTGTGCCAGCGCGTAGCTGCGCTGGCGGTGGTCGATGCGGGTGGCCACCAGGTTCAGCAGCGCCAGGCCGGTCAGCATGCCGTACACCGCCGGCATGCCCAGTAGCTGGTGGCCGGCCACGGTGATCATGATGGTCAGCACAAAGGTCAGGCAGATGGCGATGCCGCCGGGCTTGATGCGACTGTCGTTGGCCGCCCGCTCCGGTTTGCCGGCGGGCAATGCAAAGAACATCAGTATGGCGGGCACCAGCCAGTTGACCAGCGCAGGCAGGAAGATCCGGAAGAACTCGAAGAACTCCGCCTTCTGCGCCTGCCACACCATCAGCGTGGTGATGTCGCCGAACGCGCTCCAGGCGCCGCCGGCATTGGCCGCCACCACCAGGTTGATCAGCGCCAGCGTGATGAAGCGCGCATTGCCGGCGCCGACCGCCAGGATCACCGCCGACATCACCAGCGCGGTGGTCAGGTTGTCCAGCATCGGGGAGAGGAAGAACGCCAGCAACCCGGTGATCCAGAACAAGCTGCGGTAGCCGAAGCCGCGCCGGACGAGCTGCCCGCGCAAAGCCTCGAACACGCCGCGTTCGCCCATTGCGGTGACGTAGGTCATCGCCACCACCAGGAAGAAGAAGATCTCCGAATATTCCAGGAACATCGCCTCGAAAGCCTGCCGGGTCTGCGTGGCCAGGCCGGTCGAGCTGCCGGTGTGCCAGGCGATCAGGCCCCAGATCAGCGCCGCCGCCAGTACCACCGGCTTGGACTTGGCGACATTGATGCGTTCTTCCAGGATCACCGCCGCGTAGGCCAGCACGAACAGCGCCAGCGCGATCCAGCCGATCGGGTGCTGGCTCAGGTGAAAGTTCACATGGGCGCCGGGTTCGGCCGCGGACACGGGCACGCTGGCAAGCAGTGCGACCAGGGCGGTCAGCCATCGCATGGAAAATCCTCTGGGTGAAATCGTTGCGTCGATCGCGGCACAGCGTATCAGTTACCCATGCCGGCCCGGAGGCCCGCCACCCATCCGCTCATTGCGCGGTTCGTTGCAGCACGCCGCTGTGGCGTGCGGGATGGTCCGGTCGCAGGCGCAGAAAAATCGGTGCAGCCGCCAGCGTGACCAGGGCCAGCAACAGCACGGCGGTATGGAAGGCGCCGACATAGGCGGCCGGCACGTGCGCATGGCGACCCAGGAACACCTCCATCAGGATGGTGGCCAGTGCGATGCCGAAGCTCATCGACAGGTACTGCGCGGTCGATGCCATCGAGGAGGCCATCGAGGCATGCCGGACGTCCAGGTCGGTGTAGATCAGCGTGTTCATCGCGGTGTATTGCAGCCCCATGAAACCGCCATAGACGAACGTCAGTGCGCCGATCAGCCAGGTCGGCGTGGTGCTGTCCAGCAACGCGAACGAAGCCAGCAGGCCAGCCACGACCATGGTGTTGCCCAGCAGCATGCGCCGGTAGCCCAACCGGCTCAGCAGCGGATGGATCAGCCACTTGGCGCCGATCGAGCCCAGTGCCTGCGGCACCATCATCAAACCCGCCATCAACGGCGACCAGCCGCAGCCTACCTGCAGGAACAGCACCAGCAGCAGGAACATGCCGGAGATGCCGAGCCGGGTGAACAGGTTGCCGGCCAGCGCCACCCGCACGCTGCGCACGCGCAGCAGGGTGAGGTCCGCCACCGGATACGCGGTGCGCCGGCTGTGCCAGACGTAAAGCGTGCCGAACAGCAGCGCCAGCGCGCCGCAGGTGGCCATGCCGCGCACATGATCGACCGCGCTGCCGCTCATTTCCGCGACGGCCAGCAGCAGCGCCGAGGCGGCGGCAAACAGCACGAAGCCCGGCAGGTCGAAACGGTTCGGCCGGGCGAGCCGATAGTCCGGCATGCCGTGCCGGTTCATCCACAGTCCGAGCACGCCCACCGGCACGTTGATCAGGAAAATCAGCCGCCAGCTGGTGAACTGCACCAGCGCACCGCCCAGCAACGGCCCCAGCACCGAGCCGAGCAGGCCGAACGTGGCCACCGTGCTCATCGCCTGCACGAACTCGCGCTTGTCGATGCTGCGCGCCAGCACATAGCGGCCCACCGGCATCAGTGCGGCACCGCCGACACCTTGCAGCACACGGGCCGCGACCAGTTGCGGCAGGGTCTGGGCCAAGCCGCACAGCAGCGATCCGAGGCCGAACACCGCGATCGCGGTACCGAACACCCGGCGCGTACCGAAGCGGTCGCACAGCCAGGGGCTGGCCGGGATCAGGATCGCCAGGGTCAGCACGTAGCTGGTCAGTGCCGTGCGCATGCCCAGCGGCGTCACGCCCAGCGCATTGGCCACCGCAGGAACCGCGGTATTGACGATGGTCGAATCGAGCGCCTGCATGAAGAACGAGGCGGCGACCAGCCAGATCAGGCCACGAAAACGACGACGCGACGACACTTCGGAAAGAGTCGCCAGCAGGGCATCCGAAGCAGGCAGGGGAGGGGTGGAAGCGTCGGCAGGCATGACCGCGCCATGATAGCTGCTGTGACAGCTTTTATTCCGGCTGAGCGCTCGGGAAGTCAGTCGCGTTTCAGCTTGGCGGGTACATCAGGGTTTGAAGTGATGCACGTAGCCGATGCTGAAACCGCCCGGCAGCCAACCTACCAGCAGCGACGAATGGCGATGCGCCGTCCACAGCCCCACGCCGGTACCGAGCGCCGCGCCGACCAGCACGTCGCTCTGCCAGTGGCCATGCGTCTTCATGCGGGCCACCGCGTCGTAGGCCGGCAGCAGCGCCAGCGCGTACACGGCCGGATGCTCGCTGCCGTAGTTGACCATGAACGGGGTGACCGCCGCCGAGATCGCCGCGACCTCGCCGCTGGGAAAACTCTGCGCGTGGGTGCCCTGGAAGAAACGATTCGGATCGGACGTCTGCGATGGCCGTTCACGCTGGAACGTGTATTTCATCGCCTGGGCGCCGACACCCGAGATCAGCATCGCATCGGCCGAACGCCAGAACGTGTCGCCGAGCTTGCTGCCGTCGCCAAAGGCCAGCGCGCCGACACCCACGGTGAGGATCGAGCCGTACATGAGAACCTGCTGGTTGCTGCGCTTCCAGATGCCGCTGTTGTCGTAGTGCAGGCGGTGATCGATGCCGAACGGGCCGCCACCGGCATGGGCGTTGCCGCAGAGAGTGCAGGCAACGAGGAATGCGGCCAGACGTGACGCACGCATGGGCTCCTCCCGCAGCGACATGGACAGCGCTGCCATTTTCCCAAGCTAGCGCCGCGATCTTTCGCTACGCTTACTTTCGATCGATGCGATGGCGCCACTGCAGCAGGCATATCGTTAAACTCGACGGATGAGGATGACCGCATGACCCCCGCCGCCGTTTCCGCCGAACTGAGGGCGCGCGCCGCCGACTTGCGCGACCGGATCGAGCAGGCCAATTACCGCTACCACGTGCTCGACGACCCGGAGATCACCGACGCCGAGTACGACCGGCTGATGCGCGAACTGGAGGCGCTGGAGGTTGCGCATCCGGCGCTGGCCAGCACCGATTCCCCGACCCGCCGCGTGGGCGGGCGCGCGACCGGCGGTTTCGCCGAAGTCCGTCATGCGATCCCGATGCTGTCGCTGGGCAACGCGTTCGAGCAGGCGGGCGAGAGCGCCCGCGAACGCTACCGTGAAGTGGCCGAATTCGAGCGGCGCATCGAACAGACGCTGGATCGGCGCGACCCCGTCTTTTCGGTCGAGCCGAAGCTGGACGGCCTGGCGATCAGCCTGCGCTACGAGCACGGCGTGTTCGTGCAGGGCGCGACCCGCGGCGACGGCGAAACCGGCGAGGACGTCACGGCCAACCTGCGCACGGTGCGCGCGATTCCGCTGCGCTTGCGCGGTGGAAAAAGTCAGGATGATCCATTGCATCTGCGCGGAAGCGGCTGGCCCGAGGTGCTGGAAGTGCGCGGCGAAGTGGTGATGCTGCGCAAGGATTTCGAGGCGTTCAACGACTACGCCCGCCGGCATGACGAGAAGCCGCTGGCCAATCCGCGCAACGGCGCCGCCGGTTCGCTGCGCCAGCTCGACCCGGCGATCACCGCCAAACGACGGCTGAGTTTCTTCGCCTATGCGGTCGGCGTGGTCGAGGGCGGCGAGCTGCCGCCGACGCATTCGCAGACATTGCGGCAACTGCGCGAGTGGGGTTTTCCGGTCTCCAGGGAAGTGGACGTGGCGCGCGGCTTCGACGGCCTGATCGCCTACTACCAACGCATCGGCGCGAAGCGCGACAGCCTGCCGTACGACATCGACGGCGTGGTCTACAAGCTGGACGACTACGCCGGCCAGCGCGTGATGGGTTTCGTCTCGCGCGCGCCGCGCTGGGCGCTCGCGCACAAGTTCCCGGCGCAGGAGCAGACCACCACGGTCGAGGCGATCGAGATCCAGATCGGCCGCACCGGCGCGGCGACGCCGGTGGCGCGGCTGGCCCCGGTGCAGGTGGCCGGCGTCACCGTCACCAACGCCACGCTGCACAATGCCGACCAGATCGCGCGGCTGGACGTGCGCGTGGGCGACACGGTGATCGTGCGGCGCGCCGGCGACGTGATTCCGGAAGTGGTGCGCGTGATGCCCGAGCAGCGCCCGCCGCATACCCGGCCCTGGGCCATGCCCACGCACTGCCCGGTGTGCGGTTCGGCGCTGCTGCGCGAGGAGGGTGCCGCGGCATGGCGCTGCTCCGGCGGGCTGATCTGCGCGGCGCAGCGCAAGGAGGCATTGATCCATTTCGCCTCGCGCCGCGCGATGGATATCGACGGTCTGGGCGAGCGCTACGTCGACGCACTGGTCGAGCTGGAGATCGTGCACACGCCGGCCGATCTGTACGAACTCACCGTCGAGCGTTTCGTCGCCATGAAGCAGGCGATCGACGAGCGCGAAGGTACTACTCCGGAGACTGTCAAAGCCGGCAAGGTGGCCACCAAATGGGCGGAGAACCTGGTCGCGGCGATCGAGGCCAGCAAGCACACCACGCTGGCGCGCTTCCTGTTCGCGCTGGGCATCATGCATATCGGCGAGAGCACGGCCAAGACGCTGGCGGCGTGGCTGGGAAGGCTGGAGTTCGTGCGCAGCATGCCGGCGCCGGTGCTGCGCGTGCTGCCGGACATCGGCGACGAGGTAGCCGCGTCGATTGCCGGTTTCTTCGCACAGAAGGGCAACCAGCAGGTGGTCGATGCGCTGCTCGCGGCGGACATCGTCTTCAGCGACGAAGGCGATCCCGATCCGCGCCTGCGCGAGCGGCTGGGCCTGGCCACGCTGCTGGACATGGCAAAAATCAACCAGCTCGGCCCCAAGCGCACGGCCTTGCTGGCGCAGCATTTTCCCACGCTGGACAAGCTGCTGGCCGGCGGCGCCGCGCACTGGATCACCGCGGGCCTGTCGCAGGCGGCAGCGACAAGTCTGCAATCGTTCCTGGGCGATCCGGATGCGCTGGCGCGGCTGCGTGAGGCCGAGGCGGCGATGCAGCGCCTGCTGGCCGCGATCCCGGCTTCGGCTCGCACGGCGCAGGCAGCGCTGGCCGGTCAGACCGTGGTGCTCACCGGCACGCTCGCGTCATTGACCCGCGACGAGGCAAAGGATCGGCTGGAAGCGCTCGGCGCCAAGGTGTCCGGCTCGGTATCGAAAAAAACCAGCTTCGTGGTCGCCGGCGAAGCGGCCGGCTCCAAGCTGGACAAGGCCAGTAAGCTGGGCGTGCCGGTATGGGACGAAGCGCAGCTGCTGGCGCTGCTGGCCGGGCACGAGGGATGAGGGTGGCGCTGCACCTGCGGGCCAATTTGTATCGGCTGATCCGCCAGTTCTTCGCCGAACGAGCCGTGCTCGAAGTCGAAACGCCGATCCTGTCGGCCGCCGGCAACACCGATCCGAACATCGAGAGTTTCGGCACGCGGTTCGGCGGCCACGTGGACGCCGGCGCGCGCGAGCGCTGGCTGCGCACGTCGCCGGAGTTTGCGCTGAAACGGCTGCTTGCCGCGGGCATCGGCGATTGCTATGAGCTGGGCCGGGTGTTCCGCAACGGCGAGGCCGGTGGCCGCCACAATCCCGAGTTCAGCATGCTGGAGTGGTATCGGGTGGGCTGGGACCACCGGCGCCTGATGGAGGAAACCATCGCGCTGGTCGAGACCGCGCTGGCGCTGGTGCAACGGCGTGCCGAGGTGCTGATCGAGAACTACCGGCAGCTGTTCCTCGACGAGCTGGGGCTCGATCCGATCCACGCCAGTCTCGACGAACTGCGCGCACCGCTGGCTGCCTACGGCATCGACCCGGCGGGACTTGTCCGCGACGACTGGCTCGACCTGCTGCTTACCCACAAGTTGCAGCCGGCGTTTCCGCGCGACCGCATCACGGTGATCCACGATTACCCGGCCAGTCAGTGCGCGCTGGCGAAAGTTCGCCCCGGCGAGCCGCCGATGGCCGAGCGCTTCGAGCTGTACCTCGGCCGTCACGAGCTGGCCAATGGCTATCACGAGTTGAACGACGCCGCCGAGCAGCGCGCCCGTTTCGAGCGCGACAACGCCGTGCGCCGTTCGCGTGGCCAGCGCGAGCTGCCGCTGGATGTGCATCTGCTGGCCGTGCTCGATGCCATGCCCGATTGCGCCGGCGTGGCGTTGGGGATCGAACGCCTGCTGATGTGCCTGGCCGGCACCGATGCGATCGCCGACGTGCTGACGATTCCGTTCGACCAGGCCTGAACCCCAGGAAGATTCTCCGATGACGTCTGCCTCTGCCGCACCCTTCGATCTGCCGCGCGAACGACTCGGTGCGCGCGACGTCCGCACGCTGCTTCTGGCCGCGCTCGGCGGCGCGCTGGAGTTCTACGACTTCGTGGTGTTCGTGTTTTTCGCGCTGCCGCTGATCGGCATGCTGGTGCGGCGCTTCGATGCATTGGCGCCGACGCACTATGTGGCGTTTACCGCGCTGATCGGGGTCGCTGTGGCCGTCCATTCGTTGAGCCGGGACGGCAGCCGCAACTCGGATTCGTAGGAGCCCGCTCGCGGGCGATGCTTTTCGTTGATGCATCAGAACAAGAGCATCGCCCGCGAGCGGGCTCCTACGGGGAACTCAGAACTCCAGTTCCTGCGCTGCGCACAGGTAGTCGAGCAGCGGTGCGATGCGCTTGAAATTCTGCACCACCCACGGCAGCAGTTCGGCGGAGCAGGCCAGCGCATCGTCGAAGCCTTCGCCGGCGGCGAAATTCTTGCGCTTGAGGTCCTCGAGCAGTTCGTGATCGGGATCGAATCCGCGCGGTGGGCGGCTCAGCGATTCGCCCCAGAAGGTGAAGTGCTCACGGAATGCCCTGCCTTGCGTGGCGCGTTTCCATGCCGCCGGGTTGTCGGCCAGAAAGGCGCGGATGTGTTTCAGCGCGTCCGGTTCCGGATGCCACATGCCGCCGCCGGCGAAGCAGTCGCCGGGCTGGATGTGCATGTAGAACGACGGCGCGGGAATTTCGCGGTGGCGTTCGTGGAAAAACCGCGCGCCCTGCCACGGCTTGTACGGCAGCTTGTTGTTGGAAAAGCGCGTGTCGCGAAAAATGCGGAACAGCGAGCCGCCGTTCTTGCGCGTGTCGGCGCGGTAGTGCGGGCTGATCTTCGCCAGCGGCGCCTGCAGGTCGCCGATCAGCTGCAGGAACGGCTCGCGCACATGGCGCTCGTAGTCGTCCTTGTGCGCGGCAAACCATTCGCGGCTGTTGTGGCGATCCAGTGCGCTCAGGAAACGAAACGTGGCGGGGGTGAAATAGGCTTTCGGCATGGCGGGTCGGCGAATGGTGGTATCGGGTTGTGGAGATGGTCATTGTAGGAGCGCACCCTGTGCGCGATGCTGTTGCTGCACGCGCATCGAGAGCCATCGCGCACAGGGTGCGCTCCTACAAATCATCGATGCTGGCGGCAAGTTCTTCGCCCCACGCCTGCAACTGGTCGAGCAGGGCCAGTTTGCCCTGCGCTTGCGGGTCGGCGCGCAGATCGGCGAGGCGGGCGAAATATTCGTCGAGAGTGAGGTTGGTCAGCGGTGTCGGGCGGGTCAGGCGGGCCTGGCGAAAGGCTTCCCAGCGGGTATGCTCGGTGGCGTCAAGCGTCTCGGGCCAGTTGCGCGCGCGGTAGCGGAACAGCAGTTCCGGATAGCGCGGATCGCGGAACGGAAACGCGCGTTCGCCCAGTTGCGACGGTGGCGTGGCGCGCACCTGCGCCAGCAGCTTCTTGTCCGCATCGGGCAGGAAACCGCCGCCGTACAGGGCCAGTTCGGGATCTTCCGGCGGCGGCAATTCGGCGGCGCGCTGGAATATCCGTCGCAGTTTCTCGGGCAAGCCGTCGATCGCGCGCAACACGTCGCGATGGGCCAGGCAGCGATCCAGGTCCAGTTGCAGGCGCTGCAGATCGACGCCCTGCAGCACCGACAACGGCGCCAGCGCCGGCACGTGGTTGGCGCGCACGGTGCGCAGCGGGATGCGCTCGACGTCCTCGGGCAGGTCGGCTCGCGCGGTGAACATGCGATCGGCGATCTCGTCTTCGTCCAAGGCCAGCCATGCTGCCGGATCGCTTGCCAGGTCGTACACGATCACTTCGCCGGCGCGGCTCGGATGCGCCGCCAGCGGTGCGATCACGGCGAGGCAATGCCGGCTGGCCGGATAACGCGAGGACACGTGCACCAGCGGCGTCATGTTCGCCACGTCGAGCAGCTCGAACACTTTCTGCTTGCGCCGCAGGCCGTAATACCAGTCCCACAGCCGCGGCTGGCGCACGCGGATAAGCCGTGCCAGGTCGATCAGCGCATACACGTCCGACAACGCATCGTGGGCGCGTTCCTGCCGGAGCTGGTTGGCGCCGGCCAGATGCTCCAGCTTGAAGCTGGGCGAGCCGTCCTCGCGGGTGGGCCAGACGATGCCTTCCGGCCGTAGCGCCTGGCACAGGCGCACCAGGTCGATCAGATCCCAGCGCGAATTGCCGTTCTCCCACTCGCGGCCGTACGGCTCGTAGAAGTTGCGGTACAGCATGTGCCGGGTGAACTCGTCATCGAAGCGCAGCGAGTTGTAGCCCACGCCGCAGGTGCCCGGCATCGCCAGCTGTTCGTGCACGCGGGCGGCGAACTCGGCCTCGTTGATGCCCTCGCGTTCAGCCAGCTGTGGGGTGATGCCGGTGATCATGCAAGCATCCGGATGCGGCGGCATCTCGCGCGGTGGCTTGCCATAGAACATCACCGGCTCGCCGACGACTTCCAGATCCAGCGTGGTGCGGACGCCGGCAAACTGCACTGGCCGGTCGCGCCGCGAGTCGGCGCCGAAGGTTTCGTAGTCATGCCAGAAGAAGGTTTGCATACGCGAATCATCGCATGCTCAAAAGCCGACAGGCTGCCAGCCAAGGCTGGTAAACTCGCATGGATAAGGAGACTTCATGAGCCACGTACACGACGACAACCTGATCTGGATCGATCTGGAGATGACCGGCCTCGATACCGACAACGATTCGATTCTGGAGATCGCCACGGTCGTCACCGACAAGGACCTGAACGTGCTGGCCGAAGGCCCGGTATTCGCGATCCGCCA
>DATKVA010000084.1:0-16602 GCA_035530315.1 Rhodanobacter sp.
CCAAAGCATTGGATCGCACCAAAGTGTCGAAAGAAGCATTTTCTGCTTGGCGGCACGTCGTCGACGCAGGGAATCGGTGGGTTGTCACCAGAGATGATGACGTGGAACAACTGATCGATTTCCTTCTCTCGCTGCTTCCGACACACACATGCGTTTATGTCGAGCTGCAATCCATCGCTGGGGAAAAGGAGAGACTCACCGCCGAGCAACGCGAACACCGCTTTTGGTCACGGATCACCGTCAGCAGGAGCGAGCGTTTGCGCATCAAGGCGTACGACTACGGTGATGGACCGAACTGGCGCTATCGCCCCGCTGGCGAAAAGGCAGACGACTGCCGGGAGTGGATGCACTTGCGTTTGTGCAAATTGCCTTGGCCAGGAGAGGAATCGCGATTGGAGCGCTGCCCCGGATACACACGCGCACTTCAATGTTGGCGCGTTTCCCACGATCTTCGTGAGCCGAAATGGGCGCGGTATCGGCGCTGAGGCGCGAAGGTCGCAGAAGCGCCAACAGCCCA
The DNA here is from genome assembly GCA_035530315.1 of Rhodanobacter sp. GTDB lineage: Bacteria > Pseudomonadota > Gammaproteobacteria > Xanthomonadales > Rhodanobacteraceae > Rhodanobacter. The sequence continues at coordinate 518 of DATKVA010000084.1, forward strand.
GAGGCCACTGGATCTTTTGCGGCGCTGGCGAACAAACGTCTTGCCTATTTCGGTCCATCCTGAGCAAGTTGCGAAATTCCCGCGAAGTCATGCTGGGGCGGCCATCCTGATTGACGCCGTCCAGCGGAAAGATCGGCATGCCGCCAGCATGCCTGTGTGCTCAGCCACAGAACTGTCGGCCCACATCACCGGAAGCTGCAAGGAGCCCGCTCACGGGCAAAGCCTTTTGCCTTGATGTGGCATCAGAGCCAAGAGCATCGCCCGCGATGACAGCCGGCGCCGATGAGATCAGGCGGGTGGGCTGCCGATCAGGGCGCTCAGTTCGGCGGTCTTCGCCGCCAGTAGCGCCGGGTCGCCACGGGTCTCCACGTTGAGGCGAAGCAGCGGTTCGGTGTTGGACGAGCGCAAGTTGAAGCGCCACTGGTCGAACGCCGCGCTCACGCCGTCGACGTGCTCGATCTTCGGCTGCTGGTCCGCATAGAACGCCATCACGCGCGCCACCGTGGCAGCGGCATCGTCCACGCGGAAGTTGATCTCGCCGCTGCACGGATACGCCTGCATGCGCTGCTCCAGCATCGCGGCCAGTGGCGTACCGGTGGTGCATATGCGCTCGGCGACCAGCAACCAAGGAATCATGCCGGAGTCGCAATAGGCAAAGTCGCGAAAATAGTGATGCGCACTCATCTCGCCGCCGTAGACGGCGTCCTCGGCGCGCATGCGCTCCTTGATGAAGGCGTGGCCGGTCTTGCTTTCGATCGCCACGCCGCCGGCCGCGTGCACCATGTCGATGGTGTTCCAGGTGAGCCGCGGGTCGTGGATGATCTTCGCGCCGGGGTTTTTCTCCAGCAACTGCGCCGCGAGCAGGCCGACAATGTAATAGCCCTCGATGAAGCGGCCCGCCGCGTCGAACAGGAAACAGCGGTCGAAATCGCCGTCCCAGGCGATGCCGAAGTCGGCGCCCGAATCGATCACCGCCTGCGCCGTGGCGTCGCGGTTTTCGGTCAGCAGCGGGTTGGGAATGCCGTTGGGGAAACGGCCGTCCGGCGCGTGGTGGATGCGCACGAACTCGAACGGCAGATGCGGCGCCAACAGATCGACCACCGCGCCGGCGCCGCCGTTGCCGGCGTTCACCACGATCTTCAGCGGTCGCAGCGCCGCGATGTCGATGTAGCCCAGCAAATGCGCGATATAGGTGGACTTGTCGTGGTCGCGCGAGATCGCCCCCGGCGTCGCGGCCGGCGCGCCAAAGGCGTTCGCCTCCACCTGCCGTTCGATCTCGCGCAGGCCGGTGTCGCCGCTGATCGGCCGGGAACCCTCGCGCACCAGCTTCATGCCGTTGTAGTCGATCGGGTTGTGGCTGGCGGTGACCATGATGCCGCCGGCCACCCGGCGATGCGCGGTATGGAAATAGACTTCCTCGGTGCCGCACAGGCCGATGTCGATCACGTCGCAGCCGCCTTCGTTGAGGCCGCGGCTGACCGCCGCGGCCAGCGCCGGGCTGTCGAGGCGGATGTCGTAGCCGACCACGACGGCGCCGGCACCGACCGTTTCGGCGAAGGCGCGACCGATGCGCCAGGCAATATCGGGATTGAGTTCGTCGGGGAGCCGGCCGCGGATGTCGTAGGCCTTGAAGCATTTCATGCGAGAGTCGTTCCTTCGTGTCGATCGGCAGGATTGTCGCCGGAAGCGGCGGCGGCGCGCATCAGTGACGGCGCATATGGCGCAGGTGTCGCCACACGTACAGCGCAATGCCAACGAGGATCACCGCGCCGATCAGCGCGTCGAAGCGGTGAAAATACACGCCCAGCGTGTTCCAGTGCTGGCCCAGCTTGAGCCCGATCCAGGCCAGCCCCCAGCACCAGATCAGCGAGCCGAGGAAGGTGTACGCGGTGAACCGCCACAGCGGCATGCGCGCCACCCCGGCGGGAAACGCGATGAACGTGCGCACCACCGGCAGCAGCCGACCGACGAAGATGGTGATGTCGCCGTGGCGCTGGAACCAGCGGTCGGCCAGATCCAGGTCGTGATGCGAGATCAGCACGTACCTGCCGTAGCGCTCCACCAGCGGACGCCCGCCCCAGGCGCCCAGCGCATAGGCCAGCCAGGAGCCCAGCACGCAGCCGACCGCACCGGCCACCGCCACCAGCCACAGCACCAGCGTGCCGGTGGACACCAGGTAGCCGGAGAACGGCATGATGATCTCCGACGGCAGCGGAATGCAGGCGCTCTCGATCGCCATCAACAGCACGATGCCCGCGTAGCGCCAACTCGAAATCACGGCAATCACGAAGCCGGCGAGCAGGCCGATCAGTTTTTCCATCATTCCACTGTCACCGATTTGGCCAGGTTGCGCGGCTGATCGACGTCGGTGCCGCGCAGCACGGCGACGTGGTAGGCCAGCAGTTGCAGCGGCACGGTGAATACCGCCGGTGCGATGAAGCTGCCGCCGGACTCCACCCGCAGCATGGCGCCGTAGGTGGCCATGTCGTCCATGCCGGCGGCGCCATCGGCGAACACGATCAGGCGCCCGCCGCGGGCGCGCACTTCCTGCAGGTTGGACTTGAGCTTGTCCAGCAGCGGGCCGTTCGGCGCCACCGCCACCACCGGCATCTCCTCGTCCACCAGCGCCAGCGGGCCGTGCTTGAGTTCGCCGGCCGGATACGCCTCGGCATGGATGTAGGAAATTTCCTTGAGCTTGAGCGAGCCTTCCAGCGCCACCGGATACTGCACGCCACGACCGAGGAACAGCGCGTGTTGGTGATGGATGAATTCACCGGCCAATTCGATGATCGCCGGCTCCAGCTGCAACGCATTCTCGATCGCCCGCGGCAGATGCTGCAGCTCGGCGCACAACGCGGCGTAGCGCTGCGGATCGAGCCCGTTGCGACGGGCCAGATCCAGCGCCAGCAGCGCCAAGCCGGCAAGCTGGGTGGTGAACGCCTTGGTCGAAGCCACGCCGATCTCCGGGCCGGCGCGGGTCATCAGCTTGAGATCCGCCTCGCGCACCAGCGAGGACTCCGGCACGTTGCAGATCACCAGCGTGCCCAGATAACCGCGACGGTGCGACTCGCGCAGGGCAGCCAGGGTGTCGGCGGTTTCGCCGGACTGCGAGATCGCCACGAACAGCGTGTCGGCCGGCACCACTGCCTCGCGATAGCGGTATTCGCTGGCCACCTCGACGCTGACCGGCAGCCGCGCGAACTCCTCGATCCAGTATTTGGCGACCAGGCCGGCGTGATAACTGGTGCCGCAGGCGACGATGTGCAAGCCGCGCGTGCGCTGCAGCATCACCTCGCTGTCGATGCCGAAGATGTTCGGCAGCACGCCACGCGGACCGATGCGCGATTCCAGCGTGTCGGCCACCGCACGCGGCTGCTCGAAGATTTCCTTCTGCATGTAGTGGCGGTATTCGCCGCGCTCGACCGCGTCGGTGGACAATTCGCTCTCGTACACCGCGCGCTCGACCGGATGCCCATCGAGGCCGTAGACCTGCACGCTGTCGCGGCTGATCTCGACCACGTCGCCCTCGTCGAGGTAGATCATCTTGTTGGTGACCTGGATCAGCGCCTGCGCATCCGAACCGAGGAAGTTCTCGCCGATGCCCACACCGACCAGCAGCGGCGCACCACGGCGCGCGCCGACCACTTTGCCGGGCTCGTCGCTGCTGATCACCGCGATCGCATAGGCGCCTTCCAGCTCGCGCACGGTGGTCATCACCGCCTCGCGCAGATGCATGCCCTGACCGATGCGCTCGTCGATCAGCGCCGCCATTACCTCGGTATCGGTTTGCGAAGTGAAGACACGCCCGCGCGCCTGCAGCTCGGCCCGCAGGCTGACATGATTCTCGATGATGCCGTTATGCACGATGGCGACCCGGCCGGCCACATGCGGATGCGCGTTGGCCTCGTTCGGCACGCCATGCGTGGCCCAGCGCGTATGCGCGATGCCGGTGCCGCCGGGAAACGGATCGGCAAGGTAGAGCGCTTCCATCTCGCGCACCTTGCCCTTGGCGCGCACGCGCCGGATGGTGCCCTTGTCCAGCACGGCCACGCCGGATGAATCATAGCCGCGGTATTCCAGCGCCTTGAGTCCGACAATCAGCAGCGCAGCGACGTCGCGCTGGGCAGCGGCGGCAACGATTCCACACATGATGAAGGCTCCTATGCTGGATGTACGGGCGAGGACCCGCCACGGGGCGAGCATGGTGGCGGGGCCACATGTCCGCAAGCTTTCATGGTGCGCGTAATCACACCAACAGCGGAGCGGTAGGAGCCCACCCTGTGGGCGAAAATGCACCGAACAAAGACATCGCGCACAAGGTACGCTCCTACATGCCGAATGTCAGTTCACCTTGCGCCGCAGGTAGTTCAGCAGGTCGATGCGGGTGATCAGGCCGAGAAACTGTTCGCCGTCCATCACGATCGCCACATGGCCGCGCTCGAACACCGCCAGCAGCGCCTCGATCGGCTCGCTCACCGCGAGCATATGCAGGTTCGTCATCATCGCGGTGGAAACCGGGTCGCGGAAGCGCGTCTCGTCGGCATGCACATGCATCAGCACGTCCGACTCGTCGACGATGCCGACCAGCTTGTGGCCGTCCATCACCGGCAACTGCGACACGTCGTACAGCTTCATGCGGGTGTAGGCGGTGATCAGCAATTCGTTGGGGCCGATCACCACAGTGTCGCGCTGGGCGAACGGGCGCAGCAGCAGGTCGCGCAGGTCGCCGTGCTGCTGACGTTCGAGGAAGCCGTTGTCGAGCATCCAGTAGTCGTTGTACTGCTTGGACAGGTACTTGTTGCCGGTGTCGCAGACCAGCGTCACCACCCGCTTGGCGCGGCTCTGCTCGCGGCAATATTTCAACGCCGCCGCCACCAGCGTGCCGGTGGAGGAGCCACCCAGCATGCCCTCCTTCGCCAGCAGCTCGCGGGCGGTGAGAAAGCTCTCCTTGTCGGTGATCGCATAGGCTTTCTTCACCCGGCTGAAGTCGCTGATCGAGGGCAGGAAATCCTCGCCGATACCTTCGACCATCCAGCTGGCGGACTTGGTCGAAAGCGTGCCCTCGTTGATGTATTGGGCCAGGATCGAGCCGACCGGGTCGGCCAGAATCATCTCGGTGGCCGGCGAATGCTCGGCGAAATACCGCGACAACCCGCTCAGCGTGCCGGACGAGCCACAGCCGACCACCACCGCATCGACCTTGCCGTCCATCTGTTCGAGGATCTCCGGCCCGGTGGTTTCGTAATGCGCGCGCGGGTTGTCGGGATTGCCGAACTGGTTGATGAAATAGGCGCCGGGCGTTTCGCGCGCGATGCGCTCGGCCATGTCCTGGTAATACTCCGGATGGCCCTTGGCCACGTCGGAACGGGTCAGCACCACTTCGGCGCCCATCGCCTTGAGATTGAAGATCTTCTCGCGGCTCATCTTGTCCGGCACCACCAGCACCAGGCGATAGCCCTTCTGCTGTGCGACCAGCGCCAGGCCCAGGCCGGTATTGCCGGCGGTGCCTTCCACCAGGGTATCGCCCGGCTTGATCCGGCCGGCTTTTTCGGCGCCCTCGATCATCGACAGGCCGATGCGATCCTTGATGGAGCCGCCGGGGTTGGCGCTCTCGAGCTTGAGGAACAGCTCGCAGGCGCCGGTATCAAGGCGCTGCGCGCGCACCATCGGAGTATGTCCGATCAGTTCAAGCACACTCTGGTGGACCGTCATGGGAACTCCGTGGATGGGGCGGCGGGGCTTCGGCGCGGCGTGCGATACCGGCAAGCCGCCATGATAACCGAGCCACCCGGCGGCACGCTTTCGCAGGCCCGAAAGCACTGCGGCCCCGGACCCTTCCCGCTGCAACGGAGAAAGGCCGGGACCGCGCTTCATTTGAAACCGCAAGCTTCAGTGGATGAGGTGCGCTCGATCTGCCCACATGCGTTCCAGGCGCGCCTTGGCCAGCAGCTTCTCCTTCTTCATGCCGGCCAGGGTGACGTCATCGATGGGCAGCACGCCGATGTCGGCGTCATGCACCTTGCTGTCGAGCTGCCTGTGATGCTGATACAACCGGCGGAATTCGGCGTCCGCGTTCATCAATGCCTCGACATCCTCACGCTGCTGGTTTTCAAACATGATTTGACCTCCTCGCGAATGAACTGGCGCACGCCATGTCGCGCTGGCGCGCGCCGACGGTTGAACACATGCGAACACCCGCGACCCACGCCGGGATTCCGGAACGCAGGTGGCATTGTGCGGGGGGGATGGACGCATGGTTCAGGTCAGTAACCCGTGACGCAGGAATGCTTCACGGTGACTTGACCCTACTCTCCCCGGCAGGGCGGTGCAAGCCCGTTTGCGGGTTATGCGAAGGCGGTCAGGAAGTTGAACAAAAATCTGCAGAAACAGCATTTTACATTCGCATAACCAACCCTGCGGGAACCCGCGCCGGAGCCCCCTGCCTGCTCCAGCGGCTGGCCCCTGAATGCCACCCCGTGCGGCGCGAAACGCCGCTCAGGGACGCCTGGGGCGCTTCGGTTTTTCGTGCCTGTTCTTTTCGTGCTTGTCCGGAGCCGTCTTGGTGGACGCCTTGTCCTGCAACTCCGATCGCATGGCCTTGGCAGCCTGTGCGGCGAGCGCCGCTTCGTGACGGGCCGCCCTGGCCACCCTGCTCTGCGCCGCGGCCAGCTTCTTCGCGCGTTCCGCTTCGGCACGCGCCTGTTCGGCCGCCTGCGAGTACGCCTGCCCCTGCTGCTGCAAACGGGCGGATTCTTCCAGCGCCATCTGGTACTGCATGCGCTGACGTTCCAGCTCACGACGCGCGAGCTGAGCCTCGCGCCGGCTGTTGGCGAGCAGGATCTGGTCGTGCTCGTGATCAAGCTGAACCAGCTTCACCTGGGCGTCCTGCAATTGCGCGGCGACCTTGGCCAGGTCCACCCGCCGTTCCGCCAGATACAGGGCATGCGCACGCTCGTGCGAACCCGCCTGCGCCAACCGGGCGATCGCATCGCGCGCACGCGCCTGTTCGGCCTGGGCGTAACCGCCCATGACCGGATCGTTGGCGAGCTGGTCGAGGCTGCTGGTCAGGCGAGTGATGTCGATATCGTCCTGCCGGGCATGCACCGTCCCGAGGGCGGCCAAGGCCAGCGCGAATCCGGCAAGAACCACAGTGGCTCGTTTCATGGCTGACCTCCCGATGAGGCCGGTGCAGGCGACTGACCCGCGTCTGACGGTTGATCTGATTGTTGGTCCGGCTGTTGGCCGGTGCCCGGCAGGGTCTGGAACCCGGCGGCCGGCGCCGGCACGGCTATCGCGGACGAAGCCGGTGCCGGCATATCCGGGATCGGTGGCGGCTCCGGGGGGGCTTCCGCGCTGCCATTGTCCGCCGGGGTCGCCGACTGAGCTTGCGACAGGCTGGCAGATGCCGCCTGCTCGCCCAGTTCACGCAAGCGGGTATTTTCCTCGACCTTGCTCTGGATCTGGGCTCTTGCCGCGCCCAGTCGGGCCTTGGCCCGCGCCAGCGCGGAATCGGCGCGCGATTCCTCGGCCAGATCGGCCGCAGCGGCATACTTGCGCTCGGCCATGGCCGCCTGTGCCTGCTGGAATTTGTCCTGGGCAAAACCCAGGTCGACCGGCGCATAATCCGCGGCACCGGCATCGCGTGCCGCCTGCAGCTGGGTTTGCGCCAGATTCATCGCGTCGTTGGGCGGTGGCACCGAGGCACAACCGCCCAGCACCAGCAGCATCAAAATGACCGTTGCCGCACGAAGACGGCAAAAAGGCCCGGCCAGCGGGGAAAAGATGGGCACCGTCACATTCCTCCAAGAGTGTCGCAGCGTATTGTGAGCAGGCATAATCCACCATTGCAACGCGCACTGATACAGGGGTCATAAGTGGACATCGGTTACTTCCTCAAGCTTATGGTAGACAAGGGCGCGTCGGACATGTTCCTGTCGACCGGTGCGCCGGTGAACATCAAGGTCGAAGGCAAGCTGTATCCGCTGGGCAATACGGGGTTGCCGGGCGGCATGGTGAAGAAAATCGCCTACTCGCTGATGGACGAGGGCCAGGTGCCGCAGTTCGAGCGCAATCTCGAGCTGAACATGGCGCTGGCGGTGAAGGAAACCGGGCGCTTCCGCATCAACGTGTTCAAGCAGCGCGGCGAAGTGGGCATGGTGATCCGTGCGATCAAGAGCGAGATCCCCAGCATCGAGCAACTGCAGCTGCCGAGCATCTTCCGCGATCTGATCATGGAGCCGCGCGGCCTGATCCTGGTGGTCGGCGCCACCGGCTCGGGCAAGTCGACCACGCTGGCGGCGATGATCGACCAGCGCAACACGAACAGCCCCGGCCATATCCTCACCATCGAGGATCCGATCGAATACCTGCATCGACACAAGAAATCGATCGTCAACCAGCGCGAGGTGGGGCTGGATACCCACAGCTACGGCGATGCGCTGAAGAACGCGATGCGCGAGGCGCCGGACGTGATCATGATCGGCGAGATCCGCGACACCGACACGATGGAAGCCGCGATCGCGTTTTCCGAGACCGGCCATCTGTGCCTGGCCACGTTGCACTCCAACAATGCCGACCAGACGCTGGAGCGCATCCTCAATTTCTTCCCGGAATCGGCACACAAGAACGTGCTGATGAACCTGGCCCTGAACCTGCGCGCGGTGATCAGCCAGCGCCTGGTGATCGGCAAGGACGGACGCCGCATCCCCGCCGCCGAGGTGTTGCTCAACACCCCGCTGATCCGCGACATGATCCGTCGCGGGCAGATCCACGAGATCAAGGAAGCGATGGATCGCAGCCTGCAGGAAGGCATGCGCACGTTCGACCAGTCGCTGTACCGCCTGTACAAGGAGGGCCGCGTGGAACTGGAGGAAGCGCTCAGCAAGTCCGACTCGCGCGACGGCCTGGCGCTGAAGATCCGGCTGGCCGAGGGCGGTTCCAGCAACGCGGAACTGGCCGGCAACGACCCGTACGGCATGGAGTTCTGAGGAATGCGCGACAAGAGCATCGCGCACAGCTGCGCAGGGCCGCTTTTGCAGCTCCTTTCGATCTATGGGACGGCGATGTTTGATGAGAGCGCACCCTGTAGGAGCGACTTCAGTCGCGATGCCTTTTGCCGTATCACCGCAGAGCATCGCGACTGAAGTCGCTCCCACAAAAGCCCCCACAAGTGTCCTGCAAAGTGCCAGGAACCAGGTTATTCGAGAGATTCTCTCAGCCAGCGTCCGCCTGCGCCTCGGGCGCGGCGCGCCGAAAAGCCTCGAGTTCGCTGCAGGCCTCGTATATCCGCCGCAGCGTGGGGTAATCGTCCAGCGGCAGCTTCCGGCGCAATGCGCCGTAGAACTGCGGCACCAGGCAGGCATCGGCCAGTCCCGGGGTTTCGCCGTGGCAATAACGGCCGGTCGCCGCGTTGTCGGCCAGCATCGCCTCCAGCGCATGGAGCCCCATGGCGATCCAGTACCGCGCCCATTCGTCGCGTTGCGTCGGGTCGGCGCCGAATTGGGATTCGAGCCGGTTCAGCACGCGCAGATTGCCCAGCGGATGCGTGTCGCAGGCAATCACCATGGCCAGCGCGCGCACCCGCGCCCGCCCTCTGGCATCGGCCGGCAACAGCGGTCGCTCCGGCCGCGTCTCGTCGAGATACTCCATGATCGCCAGCGACTGGGTGAGCACCCGATCGCCATCCCGCAGGCATGGAACCATGTCTTGCGGGTTCATCTGGTGATAACCCGGCGCATGCTGCTGCCCGCCATCGCGCAGCAGGTGCACCGGTCGCGATTCGTAATCGAGGCCCTTGATGTTCAGCGCGATGCGCACGCGGTAGGCAGCGCCGGAGCGCCAGTAGTCGTAGAGCACCAACCCGGTCGTCATGAGCGATCCCCTTGCGTGAAAGGTGCCGGCAGTGCCTGCTTTCAGCAGCGGCACCGGCCAGCCGTGTTTGCATCGACGCACAGCCCACCGGACAATAGGTGGTTACCGCCTATCCTAGGAGCGTGGGCGGTAGAAGCCATTCGGGCTGCAAAGCCCTCTGCGCGGTCCATTTTTCCGTCGCTTTTTGGCCCATAGAATCACTATGGGCCGGCAAATCGCCGAAAAACTGTCCTCGCGCAGAGGACTTTTCGCCGCGAACGTTTCTACCGCCCACGCTCCTAGGGCAACTTTCAACATATCACCGGAGTTACGCCGTGTCAGTCATCCGCATGAGCGACCTCGATTTGCGCGACCAGCGCGTGCTGATCCGCGAAGACCTGAATGTGCCGATCGACGAGCACGGCCAGATCACCTCCAGCCAGCGCCTCGATGCCGCCCTGCCGACCATCCGTGCCGCCCGCGACGCCGGTGCCCGGGTGATGGTGCTGTCGCATCTGGGACGCCCCAAGGAGGGCCGGTTCGACGCCGAATCCTCGCTGGCGCCGGTGGCGGCATGGCTGCGCGAGAAACTCGGCACGCCGGTACGGCTGGTCGCCGACTATCTCGACGGCGTCGAGGTGGCCCCCGGCGAAGTGGTGCTGCTGGAAAACTGCCGCATGAATGTCGGCGAAGGCAAGGACGACGAGACCCTGGCAAGGCGCTATGCCGCGCTGTGCGACATCTTCGTGATGGACGCGTTCGGCACCGCGCACCGCGCGCAGGCCTCCACCCACGGCGTGATCCGGTTCGCGCCGATCGCCGCGGCCGGCCCGCTGCTGAGTGCGGAACTGGACGCGCTGGGCAAGGCACTGGAGCATCCGGCGCACCCGCTGCTGGCCATCGTCGCCGGCTCCAAGGTATCGACCAAACTGACCCTGCTCGACAACCTGATCGGCAAGGTCGACCAACTGATCGTCGGCGGCGGCATCGCCAACACCTTCATCGCCGCGATGGGTCACCCGATCGGCAACTCGCTGGTCGAGATGGATCTGATCGACGCGGCGAAGAAGGCGATCGCCGACGCCAAGCGCCGTGGCGTGGAACTGCCGATGCCGGTCGACGTGGTGGTGGCGCCGGAGTTTTCCGCGCATGCCACGGCCACCATCAGGCCGGTGGATCAGGTCAGGGAGGGCGAGATGATCCTCGACATCGGGCCGCAGACCGCCATGCTCTACGCCGAACTGATCGCGAAGGCCGGCACGGTGGTGTGGAACGGCCCGGTCGGCGTGTTCGAATTCGACGCCTTCGGCAAGGGCACCGAGACGCTGGCGCGCGCGATCGCCGCTTCCTCGGCGTTCTCGATCGCCGGCGGCGGCGATACGCTGGCCGCGGTGGACAAATACGGTATCGCCGGCGAGGTCTCCTACATCTCCACCGGCGGCGGCGCCTTCCTCGAATTCCTCGAAGGCAAGGAACTGCCGGCGGTCACCGCATTGAAGGCACGCGCGAAAGGCTGACGCCTTGACGATACCGGCACCGAGAGTTCGACATGCGCGTCAACAAGTACATCAGCGAAGCCGGGCTGTGCTCGCGTCGCGAGGCGGACGAACTGCTGCTGGCCGGGCGCGTCACCATCAATGGCGAAGCCGTCACCACCGGCGCCAAGGCGCTGGACGGCGACGACGTACGGGTTGACGGCGAACGGGTGCGGGCACGCATCCTGGCGGCCACACCGGCGGCCAAGAAAGCCGTCTACATCGCGCTGAACAAGCCGGCTGGCATCACCTGCACCACCGATCCGGGCGTGGACGGCAACATCGTCGACTTCGTCGACCACCCGCAGCGGATCTTTCCGATCGGCCGGCTGGACAAGGATTCCGAAGGGCTGATCCTGCTGACCAGCAACGGCGACATCGTCAACGAGATCCTGCGCGTCGAGAACCACCACGAAAAGGAATACCTGGTCGGGGTGAACAAGGCGGTCACCGACGAGTTCCTCGCCGGCATGGCCCGTGGCGTGCGCATCCACAACCAGACGACCAGGCCCTGCCGGGTACGCCGAATCGCCAAATTCGGCTTCTCGATCGTGCTGACCCAGGGCCTGAACCGGCAGATCCGCCTGATGGCGGCGGCGTTCGGTTACCGCGTGACCCAGCTGCGCCGCGTGCGGATCGACAACGTCCGGCTGGCGCACCTGAAAGCCGGGCAATGGCGCAACCTCACCGAGGCGGAGCTGAAAGGCCTGCTGCCCGGGCGTACGCAGTGGTGATTTCCCGCTTTCCTGTGGGAGCGGCTTCAGCCGCGATGCTTCTGCTTCATGATTGAAGAGCATCGCGGCAGAAGCCGCTCCCACAGAAGCCCCACAAAAGCCGCTCCCACAACAGCAGGCATCCGCTATGCCGCCGGCAGGCTTTGCAGATCCCAGCGCGGATGGACCTGCACGGTCTCGTCCTGATGCTGGCCGCCGGCCAGGCGGATCGCGCCGGCCAGCGCGATCATCGCGCCGTTGTCGGTGCAGAAATCCAGCCGCGGGAAATACACCCGGAAACCGTCTTTCGCGGCGGCCGCCGCCAGTTCGCTGCGCAAGCGCCGGTTGGCGCCGACGCCACCGGCGATCACCAGCCGCGCCGTGCCGCTCGCCTCAAGCGCACGCCTGCATTTGATGATCAGCGTGTCGACGATCGCCTCCTCGAACGCGCGGGCGATGTCCGCCCGGGTCTGTTCGCCGCGGTCGCTGGCCTGCCACGCCAGCAGCACCTGGGTCTTCAGGCCGGAAAAACTGAAATCCAGCCCTGGCCGGTCGGTCATCGGCCGCGAGAAGCGGTAGGCGCCGGCGCGCCCCTGTTCGGCCAGTTTCGCCAGCGCCGGCCCGCCGGGATACGGCAGGCCCATCATCTTGGCGGTCTTGTCGAACGCCTCGCCGGCCGCGTCGTCCAGCGTGTCGCCCAGGATCGTGTATTGGCCGATTGCCTCGACCTCGACCAGCAGCGAGTGCCCGCCGGACACCAGCAGCGCCACGAACGGCGGCTGCGGCGGGTCGTCCTCCAGCAGCGGCGCCAGCAGGTGGCCTTCCATGTGATGCACCCCGACCGCCGGCACGCCCAGCGCCCATGCCAGTGCGCGCCCGACGGACGCCCCGACCAGCAGCGCGCCGACCAGGCCGGGGCCGGCGGTATACGCCACCCCACCCAGGTCCTGCACGCGAAGCCCGGCCTCGGCCAGCGCCTCGTGGATCAGCGGCAGCAACTTGCGCACGTGATCGCGGCTGGCCAGCTCCGGCACCACGCCACCGTAGTCGGCATGCAGTTTGATCTGGCTGTACAGGGTATGTGCCAGCAGGCCACGGCCAGGCGACCCCGGCTCCCAGCGCAACAGCGCCACGCCGGTCTCGTCGCAGGAGGTCTCAATACCCAGGATCGGCTTGTCCAGGGCAGGCTTTGAAAATTCGGTGATAGGCACGCTATACTTCCCTGCTCGACATATTCAACAGTCCCATTTTCAACAGCCCCGCCTCCGCGGGCAGATTACCACTCGGAGTTTCCATGCCCAACGTAAAAGTTCGCGAGAACGAGCCGTTCGAGATTGCTCTGCGTCGTTTCAAGCGTACCTGCGAAAAGGCCGGCGTACTCGCTGAAACGCGCAAGCGCGAGTTCTACGAAAAGCCGACCCAGGAGCGCAAGCGCAAGCGCGCCGCCGCGGTGAAGCGTCACCTGCGCCGTCTGTCGCGCGACGTTTCGCGCAAAGTGCGGATGTACTGAGTACCGACGTACTGAGTTTCCCGATCCGCTTCGGCGGATCACCGGCGTCTCGGCGCCGCAACGGAAACGGGGCAGGCGCGGACTCGCGCTGCTGCCGCCCAAGCACTCGGATTCGAACAGGCCGGTGTTGTCCCCAGGGCAACGCCGGCCTTGTCGTTTCCGTAAAATGGATTTCCCCGAACACCCCACCTTGCGCTCTCAAGAGGTTCCCGCCATGACACTCAGGCAGCAGCTCACCGAAGACATGAAAAACGCCATGCGCGGCGGCGACAAGGACCGGCTGGGGGTGATCCGGCTGATGCTGGCGGCGATCAAGCAGCGCGAAGTGGACGAGCGAATCGAGCTGGACGACGTGCAGGTCCTCACCACGCTGGAAAAAATGCTCAAGCAGCGGCGCGATTCGGTGAGCCAGTTCGATGCCGCCGGACGCGAGGACCTTTCCGCGATCGAGCGCGCCGAGATGGCGGTGATCGAAACCTACCTGCCGACCAAGCTGAACGAGGCGGAGATCGATGCGCTGATCGACGCCGCCATCAGCGACACCGGCGCCAGCTCGGCGCGCGACATGGGCAAGGTGGTTGCCGCGGTGAAGGCCAAGGCCGCCGGCCGCGCCGACATGGCCGTGGTCTCGGGCAAGATCAAGGCCCGCCTGGCGGGCTGACACCTTACGGCGCCGCAACTGCTCGGCCCGGACGGCAACGGGCCCCCGGCATCCGCCCTGCCCGTCGGCGGCCCAATGCATCGGGTTCACGTCTGCCCCGCTACAACAACGGCTCACGGTCCGCCCTTGCCCACCGCACGGACCATTCGTCGCCGCCGGAGAAGCACATGCTGAAATGGGCCATCGTCTTTGCGATCGTTTCGATCATTTCCGGCTGGCTCGGCTTCGGTGGGGTTGCTGGCGCCTCCGCCACGATATCCAAGGTGCTTTTTGTCTGCTTTCTGATCCTGTTCGCGCTGGCCATGCTGGTCGTGATCGGCATATTCCACATTTTCTAGCAAGGTCAGTCCGGCGCATGCGTCAGCTAGACTAGTGCGCCTATGCGCGGCCTGATTCCCGACAGTTTCATCGATGAACTGCTTGCCCGCGTCGACATCGTCGACGTGATCGAGCGGCGCGTGCCGCTGAAGAAGGCCGGGCGCGAATGGACCGCCTGCTGCCCGTTCCACAACGAGCGCACGCCGTCATTCTACGTGAGCCCGGCCAAGCAGTTCTTCCACTGCTTCGGCTGCGGGGTGAGCGGCAGCGCAATCAAGTTCCTGATGGATTTCGACCGCCTGGAATTTCCCGACGCGGTCGAGGAACTGGCGCAGACGGTGGGCCTGAAGGTACCCCGCGAAGGCGGTCGCGAAGCGGCGCCGCGCGAGGACAGGACCGACCTGTACACGCTGCTGGACGACGCCGCCCGCTGGTACGAAAACGAGCTGCCGCGCAGCCCGGAAGCCCAGGCCTACTGCAAGCAGCGCGGACTGGACGCCGAGACGATCCAGCGCTTCCGCCTCGGCTGGGCGCCGGCCGGCTACGACGGCGTGATCAAGTCGCTGGGCAACAGTGCGCGGCGCATGGAGCTGCTCACCGAGGCCGGCATGGTGGCCAGCAGCGAGCAAGGCCGCAAGTACGACCGCTTCCGCGAGCGGTTGATGTTCCCGATCCTCGATCGACGCGGCCGCGTGATCGCATTCGGCGGCAGGATCATTTCCAGCGCGCCTCCTGCGCGCGAAGATCAAGAAGCGGGCATCCATGCCCGCACTCCTCAACAAGGCTCATCCCCAAAGTACCTCAATTCTCCGGAAACTCCGCTGTTCCACAAGGGCCGCGAGCTGTTCGCGCTGTGGCAGGTCAAGCAGGCCAACCAGAATCTGGTGCGGATCGTGGTGGTCGAGGGCTACATGGACGTGATTGCGCTGCACCAGGCCGGCCTGCCGATCGCGGTGGCCACGCTGGGCACCGCGACCACGCCGGAGCACACCGAGATACTGTTCCGTGCCGCGCCGGACGTGGTGTTCTGCTTCGATGGCGACCGCGCCGGCCGTGCCGCGGCGTGGAAGGCGCTGGAATCGGCGCTGCCGCGGCTGCGCGACGGACGCCAGGCGTACTTTCTGTTCCTGCCCGACGGCGAGGATCCGGATTCGCTGGTGCGCAAGGAGGGCAAGCCGGGCTTCGAGCAGCGCATCAAGGAGGCGATGCCGCTGTCGGACTATTTCTTCGGCGAGTTGTCGCACGACGTGGACATGGGCAGCCTGGACGGCCGCGCGCGCCTGGCCGAACGCGCCCGCCCCCTGCTCGCGAAGCTGCCCGACGGCGCATTCCGCGACCTGATGGCGCAGGAGCTGGAGAAGCGCAGCGGCGCCCGTGCGATGCTGCAAGCGGAGCCCTCGGCCCATCGTGCGATGCAGCGTCCGGTGGCCGTGCAGCGATCGCTGGTGCGCAGCGCGATCGCCCTGCTGCTGGCGCAGCCCGGACTGGCCGATCAGGTG
>DATKVA010000085.1:0-10473 GCA_035530315.1 Rhodanobacter sp.
GAGCGCACCCTGTGCGCGAAAGCTTTTGATCTGCACCAGGGCAATCGCGCACAGGGTGCGCTCCTACCCGTACCAAGCAGCAGGTTATTCGAGATTCCCTGTCGTTCACAGACGCACCACCACACCTTGACCGCGCAGATGGCGCTTCAGGTCGGGGATCGCGATCGCGCCCGAGTGGAACACGCTGGCCGCCAGCGCGCCGTCCACATCGGCATCGATGAAAGCAGCGCGGAAATGCTCCGGCGTACCGGCACCACCCGAGGCGATCAGCGGCACCTGGCAGATCGCGCGCGCTGTCGACAGTTGTTCCAGATCGTAACCACTGCGCACGCCGTCGCTACCCATGCAGTTGAGCACGATCTCGCCGGCGCCGCGCTGCTGCACCTCGACCATCCAGTCCAACGTCCTGCGTGCCAGCGCCTGCGCCTTCGCGGGATCGCCGGTGTACTGGCGCACATGCCACTCGCCATCGGCGTCGCGCAGCGAATCGATGCCGACCACCACACACTGTATGCCGAACGCCGCGGCCAGTTCATCGATCAGCCCGGGGCGTTCCAGTGCCGGCGAATTGACCGAAATCTTGTCCGCACCGGCATGCAGCACCGCGCGCGCCTCGTCCACGCTGCGGATACCGCCGGCCACGCAGAACGGGATGTCGATCACCCGTGCTACCCGTTCGACCCAGCCGCGATCCACGCTGCGCCCCTCAGGGCTGGCGGTGATGTCGTAGAACACCAGTTCGTCGGCACCTTCGTCACGATAGCGCAGCGCCAGCTCCACGATCTCGCCCATCACCACGTGATCGCGAAAACGCACGCCCTTGACCACCTGCCCGTCGCGCACGTCGAGGCAGGGAATGATGCGACGGCTCAGCATGCGAGCGCTTCCTCCAGCGTGAAACGGGCTTCAAGCAAGGCGCGCCCGAGAATCACACCGCACGCGCCCGCATCGCGTGCCGCGCGGATGTCCGCGAGCGAGCGCGCGCCACCGGAGGCCTGCACGGCAAGCTGCGGTACGGTGTCGGCGAGATGCCGATACAACGTCAGGTTGAAGCCGGCCAGCATGCCGTCGCGCGCGATATCGGTGCACAACAGGTGGCGGGCGCCGTGGGCGGCATACCAGGGCGCAAGCTCATCCAGCGTACGCGCTTCCAGCTCGGTCCAGCCCGCGCTGGGCAATGCCCAGCGGCCGTCGATGCGGCGCGTGTCGAGCGCGATGGTGATCCGCTCGCTGCCGTAGGTCGCCAGCCAGCGCGCAACCTGCTCGGGATCGCGGATCGCCACGCTGCCCAGCACCACGCGCTGCACGCCCGCATCGAACAGGCGGCGCAGATCGTTCTCGTCGCGCACGCCACCGCCGGACTGGACCTGCATGCCGTCGGCGGCGATGGCCTTGATCATCGCGAGGTTGTCGAAATTGCCGGAACGCGCGCCATCCAGATCGACCAGATGCAGCCAGCGCGCGCCGGCGCGCATGTAGCGCTCGGCCAATTCGCGCGGATCGGACGCGTAGGTGGTCTGCTGCGCGTAGTCGCCCTGCCGCAGGCGCACCACGCGGCCCTCGCGCAGATCGATCGCGGGAATGACATCGAAATTCATAGGCTGAGGAAATTCTTCAGGAGCCTGGCGCCGACAGCGGCGGAACGCTCGGGATGGAACTGCATGCCGTGGAAGTTGCCGCGGGCCACTACCGCCGAGAACTCACCGGCATAATCGGTCGTGGCCAGCGTGTATTCGCCCACCGGCACGGCGTAGCTGTGCACGAAGTAGGCCCAGTCGTCCCCTCCCATTCCGTACAGCAAAAGATGTGGCTTTTTCGCCACCAGCCGGTTCCAGCCCATATGCGGGATGCGCAACCCTGGCGCCTCGGCGAAGCGGCCCACCGAGGCGGGAATCAGCCCCAGACAAGCAGTGTCGCCCTCTTCCGAATGCGTGCACAGCAGCTGCATTCCCAGGCACACGCCCAGCACCGGCTGGGTCAGTCCGCGCATCAGCTCGACCAACCCCAGTTCGCGCAGTCGCGCCATGCCGGGGCCGGCAGCGCCCACACCGGGGAGGATCACCTTGTCGGCCGCACGGATGAGCGCCGGATCGGCGGTCAGCGCCGCATCCACGCCGAGCCGCTGCAGTGCATAGCGCACCGAGCCGATGTTGGTGCCGCCGGCATCGACCAGCACGACGGTCATTACAGCGTCCCCTTGGTGCTGGGCAGCTCGCTGCCTTCACGCCGGACTGCCTGGCGCAGCGTGCGCGCCACCACCTTGAAACAAGCTTCGATCATGTGGTGCGCGTTCTCGCCGCGCACCGCCAGGTGCAGATTCGCACCCAGCGTCTCGCACAGCGAACGGAAGAAATGCGGCACCAGTTCGGTCGGCACGTCGCCCACGCGTTCGCGCGGAAAGGCGCCCTCGAACACGAAGCACGGCCGCCCGGAAAGATCCAGCGCGGCGTTGGCCTGCGACTCGTCCATCGGCAGCGTGAAGCCGTAGCGGCCGATGCCGCGCTTGTCGCCCAGCGCCTGCTTCAGCGCCTGGCCCAGCGCCAGCGCGCAGTCCTCGATGGTGTGGTGCTCGTCGATGTGGGTGTCGCCGTCGCAACGCAGTTCCAGCGCGAAGCCGCCATGCTTGCCGATCTGCTCCAGCATGTGGTCGAAGAAACCCAGCCCGGTGCGCACGTCCGGTTCGGCCACGCGGTCGAGATCCACGTTCACGGTGATACGGGTTTCCTTCGTGTTGCGCACCACCGTCGCACTGCGCGGTGCGTCGAGCAGCTGGTGCGCCACCGCGTCCCAGCGCAGGCCATGCGGACCCACGCGCACGCCGCGCACGCCCAGGTTGGCAGCCAGTTGCAGATCGGTTTCGCGATCGCCGACCATCGCCGAAGCAGCGCGGCTCCAGCTGTCGTCCGCAAGGTAGTGACGCAGCATGCCGGTACCCGGCTTGCGGGTGTCGAAGCCCTCGTGCGGAAAGCTGCGATCGATCAGCACCTCGCGGAAACCGATGCCTTGCGAACCCAGGATGCGCATCAGCAACTCGTGCGGGCCGCTGAAGTGCGGCTCGGGAAAACTGTCGGTGCCCAGGCCGTCCTGGTTGGTCACCATCACCAGTTCGTAACCCGCAGCCACGAAGCGCTGCAGCGCGGCGATCACACCGGGCAGCAGGTTGAGCTTCTCGTAGCTGTCGATCTGTTCGTCGGCCGGCTCCTCGATGAGGCAGCCGTCGCGATCGAGAAAGAGGATCCTGCGGCTCACGGGCATCTCCTCAGGGCGGTCTCGGCCGTGTAGGAGCGCACCCTGTGCGCGAATGCTCTTGTCCGCTCGCAGGCGAAGAGCATTCGCGCACAGGGTGCGCTCCTACGACGGCGGGAAATTCTGGAGCTCAGGGACATGACGCCGCCTCCTCAAGAACGTCCAGCACGCGTTTGTTTTCCGCCGGCGTGCCGATGGTGATGCGCAATGCATCGCCGAGGTTCGGATAGCGGCGGACGTCGCGTACCACGATGCCGGCAGCAAGCAAGCGCTGGTAGGCAACCTCCGCATCGGCGAAACGCACCGCGAGAAAGTTGGCTTCCGACGGCAGTACCGCACGCACGCCAGGCAGCCGGCGCATGGCTTCGCGCATCGAACCGCGCTGTGCCCCCACGACCGCCAGATGTTCGCGCGCCGCCGCTTGCCCCACGGGCGACAACGCGGCCAGAGCGGCCGCGACGCAGGGCAGCGGCAACGGGTACGGCGCCATGATCCGGCGCAGCAAGGCGATCACGTCGGCATTCGCCAGCAGGCAGCCGATGCGCGCGCCGGCCAACGCCCAAGCCTTGGACAAGGTGCGCAGCACTGCAAGGTTGTCATGGCGGTCGATCAGATCGGCCACGCTGCCGGCATCGGCAAATTCGACGTAGGCTTCGTCGACCACCAGCAGCGCCCGGCCATCCAGCCCCTGCAGCAATCGCTCGATGCACGCGCGCGGCACGCTCTGCCCGCTGGGATTGTTCGGCGTGCACACGAACAACAGCTTCACCGCCGGCGTGATCGCGGCCAGCACGGCATCCACATCCAGAGTGAAATCGTCGGCCAGCGGCACCTCGATCACGGTGGCATTCTGGATACGCGCGCATACCGCGTACATGCCGAACGTCGGCGGCTGGATCAGGATCGCGTCTTCGCCTGCGCGGCAGAACGCGCGCACCAGCAGATCGATCGCCTCGTCGCTGCCACGACCGGCCAGAAGCTGCTCGCGACGCACCCCATACAGCCCGGCCAGCGCCTCGATCAGCGCCGCCGGCTGCGGGTCGGGATAGCGGTTGCAGCCCAGGCCATCATCACCGGCCGGCGCCCACGCCGATTCGTTCGCGTTGAGCAGGATCTGGCCGCCACTGGCCTCCATGCGCGCCGAGGAATACGGCTGCATGGCGCGGATTTCCGCACGGGCGAGATCGAGCACGCTCACGCTCCTGTCTCCAGTGCCGCCAGTCGCAAGGTGACCGCGCGGCGATGCGCCTCCAGCTGTTCGGCCGCCGCCAGCGTGGCCGTGCAGGGGCCGATCGCGCGCAAGCCGTCGGCGCTGACCTCCTGCACGGTAATCTGTTTCTGGAAGCTCGCCACCGATACGCCGCTGTAGCTGCGCGCATACCCGTAGGTCGGCAGCACATGGTTGCTGCCGCTGCAATAATCGCCCACCGACTCCGGCGTCCAGGCACCGAGGAACACCGACCCGGCACTGGCGATGCCATCCAGCAACGTGCGCGGCTCGGCCACCTGCAGGATCAGGTGCTCCGGCGCATAGCGGTTGCTCACCTCGACCGCCTGCGTCAGCGAGTCGACCAGGATCAGCCGGCTCTGCGCCAGCGCACGTTCGGCGATCGCACTGCGCGGCAGCGCAGCGCACTGTCGGGCGACTTCCGCCGCCACCGTGTCCAGCAATTCCGGCGATGGACTGAGCAGGATCACCTGCGAATCCACCCCGTGCTCGGCCTGCGACAGCAGATCGGCAGCCACGAAGACCGGATTGGCCACGGCATCGGCAATCACCAGCACCTCCGAAGGGCCTGCCGGCATGTCGATCGCCGCGCCCTCGGGATCACCGGACACCTGCAGCTTGGCCTCGGTCACCCAGCTGTTGCCGGGCCCGAACAGCTTGTCGCATTTGGGCACGCTGGCCGTGCCATAGGCCATCGCGGCTATCGCCTGGGCACCGCCGAGCTTGAAGACCCGATGCACCCCGGTGAGGCGCGCGACATACAGCACCGCTTCGTCGCAGCGGCCATCCGCCCGCGCCGGCGAACACAGCACCACCTGTGGACAACCAGCAAGACGCGCCGGGATGCCCAGCATCAGCGCCGTCGACGGCAGCGGCGCGGTACCGGCCGGCACGTACAGACCGACCCGGCTGATCGGCCGCAGCATGCGCTCCACGCGCACACCGGGCGCGGTATCGACACCCACCGGCTGCGACGCGGCGGCTCGATGAAATGTCTCGATGCGTCCGGCGGCCTCGCGGATCGCCGCTTTCAGCGCGGGATCGAGCGCGGCTTCGGCGGCAACGAATTCGGCCTCGTCGACCTCGATCGCCGCCAGGGTGCAGCGGTCGTATTTCGCGCTGAGCTCGAGCAACGCCGCATCGCCACCTTCGCGCACGGTGGCGATGATGTGCTCCACGCCACGACGCAACTCACCGGCACGCGACTGCGCGGGGCGCGCCAGCGCTTGCCGGCGCGCAGTCTCGTTCAATCCGTTCCAATCCAGACGATTCATGCCAAACGACCCTTCCTGCCCACCCGCTTCATGCCAGCCTGCGTCATGCCAACCTGCTTCATGCCAACATCTTCTCGACGGGCAACACGAACATCTCGCGCGCGCCGGCCTTCTTGATTTCCTCCAGCTGCCGCCAGCTCACCTCGCCTGCGCACAGCGCCTGCAGCATCAGCTGGTCCGGCTGACCGAGCACCGGCAACAGGGTTGGCTGCGGCCCGCCCGGCAGCAGGCGCGTCACCGCTTCCAGCGTAGCGCGCGAGGTCTGCAACAGCAGCAAACGCGACTCGCGTACCTGGATCACGCCATCGAGCCGCTTGAGCAGCAGTTCGATCATGTCGCCGCGCTCATCCGCAGGCAGCGTCACCGGACCGGCCAGCACCGCCTCGCTCTCCAGCAGGACCTCCGTTTCGCGCAGCTGGTTGGCCACCAGGGTGCCGCCGCTCTGCACCAAATCGCAGATGGCATCGGCGGTACCCAGTTTCGGGGCGATCTCGACCGAGCCGGAGAGCGTCACGGCCGCGGCGTCGACGCCGTGCGTGCGCAACCACTCGCCGAGGAGACCGGGATAGGAGGTCGCGATACGCTGCCCCGCCAGATCCTGCGGCTGCCGGTAATCGAACTCCTGCGGCACCGCGATCGACAGCCGGCAGCGGCCGAAACCGAGCGGACGCCATTCGTGCAAGGGTGCGCTGTCGGAGCCGGCGGTAAGCTGGAATTCGTTCATCACGTTGCGCCCCACGATGCCCAGCTCGCACACGCCCTGTGCGATCAGGCCGGGGATGTCGTCATCGCGCACCAGCAGCAGGTCGACCGGCTCGCCATCGCCGAAGCAAAACAACTTGTCGCGGCTTTGCCGAAAGCTCAGGCCACAACGGTTGAGCAGTTCCAGCGCAGGGTCGGTCAGCCGGCCGGATTTCTGCATCGCGATGCGCAAACGGTCACGCGTTTTCATGCCCCGGCCCTTTTTGCTGCCAGCGATTGACGGCGCGCGGCGCGTGCCGCCGCCGCCAGATAACCGCCGCTGCCCTGATTGAGATAGCGCGCCACCCGCCCGATGGTCGTGATGCTGACGGCAGTGCGTTCGTGGATCTCCCGATACGACACGCCTTCGAGCAGATACGGCACCACCCGCCACCGATCCACCAGCACCTCCCGTTCCGCCGGGGTGCACAGGTCATTCAGGAACGCCCCCATTTCGGCGGTGTTCTTCAGCGACAGCAGCGCCTCGTAGAGGCTGAGCTCCGCTGATTCGACCGGCATTTCCGGAGCAAGTGATCGACGCTTCATAGTGTACTAATGCGTTAATATGCGAGATCGAAATATACATGGTTCGCCGTGCAACGGCAAACCTGTCGATTCATGCCGTGGGACACTTCCCGCGACCTTGCGGCAGGAATCGGGCGCCTCGCGCCAGCCGCCTCGCAAAATCCTCGCGACAAAAGCGTCTATCGGCGGCAGGCACCGGAACGGCATGCTTTCAGCGCAGCTTTGCGATGCCACACTGCACAAACACTCCATCAGGCGTGTTCCCGGTCACCCGAAACGCCCTTGCCGGGTGGATAAAGGACTTTCACCTCCAAGCAGGTGCGCCCTGCCGGGCGCACACGAAAAAACCCGCACGGGGCGGGTTTTCGGGGCCGATGAAAGCCATTGCGCAATGGAGGCCAAGGTCGGAATCGAACCGGCGTACGCGGCTTTGCAGGCCGCTGCATGACCACTCTGCCACCTGGCCATTGCTTGGTGCATCACGACCGTGATGATCGCAACTTGCCTTGAAAAACAAAACCCCGGCAAACCGAGGTTTTGCAAAAAACTGGAGCGGGAAACGAGACTCGAACTCGCGACCCCGACCTTGGCAAGGTCGTGCTCTACCAACTGAGCTATTCCCGCATCGGAGCCGCGAATCATAGCAGAACACGGACGGATGTGAATAGCCGACGCACCACTTGCCAGGCTCGCCCGAGCACCCTGCCGCACCGACGGAACCGGCAATGCACCGAAACGACAAAGCCCCGGACGAACCGGGGCTTTGTCTGCAAACTGGAGCGGGAAACGAGACTCGAACTCGCGACCCCGACCTTGGCAAGGTCGTGCTCTACCAACTGAGCTATTCCCGCATCGGAGCCGCGCATTCTAATACGGGAAAGCCAATGGTCAAGCCCGCATCGGACAACCCCGCTTCGCCGCCGTCACGCGTCGTCGCTGCCATGCGGCTCCCGCGGCAGGTCGCCGCGCAGCATCGGCCACGCGGCACGCAAGTAGTAGAGGCCGGACCAGATCGTGAGCACGCCGGCGATCACCAGCAAGCCCTCGCCGATGTGGTACAGGCGCAGAGCCGTGGCGGCCTTCTCGTGCTGCACGATCAGCACCACCAGTGCAACCATCTGCATTACGGTCTTGAGCTTGCCGATCAGGGCGACCTTGACGGTGGCGCTCATGCCGATCTCGGCCATCCATTCGCGCAACGCAGACACGCTGATCTCGCGCCCCACGATCACTGCCGCGGTGATCGCCATCAACACGCTGGACCAGTTGCCGCTGGGGTGCGACTGCACCAGCAGGAACAGGGTCACGGCCACCATCAACTTGTCGGCGACCGGGTCGAGAAACGCGCCGAACGCCGAAGTCAGGTTCATTCGCCGGGCCAGGTAACCGTCCAGCCAGTCGGTGAAGGCGGCCAGCACGAACACGATGGCAGCCGTGATGTTGTGCCCCGGGAACGGCAGATAGAACACCGCCACCATGACCGGCAGCAGCGCGACGCGGAACAGGGTCAGCCAGGTTGGCAGGTTGATGCGCATGATTCGATCCGTCTGTTTGCCGCAGTGTCGCATGCCATGGCTTCGTGTATGCAGGATGCCATGATGATGTCAGCCATGCAGGCTGGCATAGATCCGCTCGGCCAGCCCCCGATCGATGCCCTTGACCTGCATCAGTTCCTCGACGCCGGCGCTCTCCACACCGGCCAGACCGCCAAATGCCTTGAGCAACGCCGACCGCCGCCGCGCGCCGATGCCCACCACCTCCTCCAGCACGCTGCGCTCGCGCGCCTTCTCGCGTCGCTTGCGATGCCCGCTGATGGCGAAGCGATGGGCTTCGTCGCGCACGGCGGCAACCAGATGCAGCGCCGGCGACGACGAGCCCGGATGCAGCTCGCGCCCCGGGCTTCCCGAATCCATCCGCGCCAGCACCAGGGTTTCCTCGCCGGCACGGCGACCCGGCCCTTTCGCCACGCCGACCACCACGATGCCATCGACGCCGAGTTCCTTCAGCACGTCCAGTGCCTGCGCCACCTGGCCACTGCCGCCGTCGATCAGCAGCACGTCGGGGCGTGCACCTTCCCCTTCGGCCACTTTGCGAAAGCGCCGGGTCAACGCCTGATGCATCGCGGCGTAATCGTCGCCGGGGGTGATGCCGGCAATATTGAAGCGACGGTAATGCGATTTCTCCGGCCCTTCCGCCCCGAACACCACGCACGAGGCGACGGTCGCCTCGCCCATCGTGTGGCTGATGTCGAAACACTCGATACGGCGTGGCGATTCGGGCAGCTTGAGCACATTGCGCAAATCGTCGAAGCGCGCGCCGAGGGTTTGCCGGCTGGCCAGGCGGGCGGTCAACGAAGCCTGCGCATTGCGTTCGGCCATCTGCAGGAATTGCGCGCGCTCGCCGCGCACGCTCGATTTCAGCGCCACCGCATGACCGGCCTGCTGGGTCAGCACGTCGGCCAGTATCTCCTGATCGGCGATCGGCTCGCCGAGGATCAGCTCGCGCGGTACGGACCGCTCCAGGTAGTACTGCGCGATGAATTGCGCCAGCACGTCGGCCGGTTCGGCATCCAGTGGCAGACGCGGAAAGAAGTCGCGCGTGCCCAGGCTGATGCCGTTGCGGAAAAACAGCACGCTGACGCAGGCCATGCCCGACTCGATGCGGCAGGCGATCACGTCCATGTCGGCACTGGCGCCCTGTACATGGTGCTGCGCCTGCAGCTGGCGCAGTGCGGCAACCTGATCGCGCAGTTTCGCCGCACGTTCGAACTGCAGTGCCTTGCTGGCCTGCTCCATCGCGTCGGCCAGCTCGTCGATAACCGCGTCACTGCGCCCTTCGAGAAACATCTGCGCATGGCGCACGTCGTTGCGATAGTCCTCCACGCTGATCAGCCCCACGCAGGGCGCACTGCAGCGACCGATCTGGTGCTGCAGGCAGGGTCGCGAACGGTTGCGGAAATAGCTGTCCTCGCACTGGCGTACCTTGAACAATTTCTGCATCAAGCTGAGGCTTTCGCGCACCGCCCAGGTACTCGGATACGGCCCGAAGTAGCGCCCCGGCAGATTGCGCGCACCCCGATGGAAGGCCAGCCGCGGATAGTCCTCGCCATCGGACAGATAAATGTACGGATAGCTCTTGTCGTCGCGCAGCAGGATGTTGTAGCGCGGCTTGAGCGACTTGATCAGCTGTGATTCGAGCAGCAGCGCCTCGCCTTCGGTGCGCGTCACGGTGATCTCGACGCGGGCGATCTGCGCCACCATCGCGGCGATGCGCGGCTCCATGCGCGGCTTCAGGAAGTAGCTGCCGACGCGCTTCCTGAGGTTGCCGGCCTTGCCCACGTACAGCAACTCGCCGGCTGCATCGATATGACGGTAGACGCCGGGCGAGGATGTGAGTGTGCTGACGAAAGCCTTACCGTCGAAAGGTTGTGGTTGCGCGGACTGCATATGGGGATTCTAG
>DATKVA010000086.1:0-6241 GCA_035530315.1 Rhodanobacter sp.
GCGCGCTTGCGCGCGATGCTTTTCGCCAAGAGGAGCAAAAGCATCGCGCGCAAGCGCGCTCCTGCAGGTGCGCGGGCCTGCCTGACTGCATCCGGTTCCGGATTCGTTTCGTTCAGCTCGCTGCCGCTGTTCCGATGCCGGAAGTTCGTCTCGCCGCAGAGGCGTGCGGCAAAGATTGTTTTTGTCGAGTTATCGGGCACAGGCCTCGAAACCCATGCGCAGCAAGGCCTCGATGGATATTCGCCAATAATTCCATGATTTCATATAGACGTATAGACGTCCGTATGAATATGGGTCATTCCGGCTGAAACCCTTGCTGAAACGGCCCCGGGCATGAACGGGCGGCATGTAGCTCCTTGAACTCATGCGTAAAATCAATTGACAGCTGAAATCAGCAGGGATAGCTTTCGCAGCAGATCACGGGGATTGCGCTTTATGGCAACAGCAAAATTCATCAAGCCTTATGTCGAGCACGGAGAAAAGGCCAATGCAGTACGCAAGATAACGGTCTCCATTCCGCTGCATGTTCTGCGGCGTCTTTCCGATTTGCGCACCCACCGTCAAGTCAACAATCTTCGGCACGCTACCAACAGCGACTTGTTGGTCGAAGCGTTCCTGCACGCTTTTACTGGGCAACCACTGCCAACTGATGAGGAGCTGAGACGAACCATGGCCACTGCCAAGAAATCCACCGCAAAGAAACCGGCCGCGAAAAAAGCCGCCGCCAAGAAATCCACCGTGAAGAAGGTTGCCGCCAAGAAGCCGGTAGCCAAGAAGCCGGCCGCCAAGAAAGCTGCCGCCAAGAAGCCGGCTGCCAAGAAGGTTGCTGCCAAGAAGCCGGCGGCTGCCAAGAAAGCCGTCGTGAAGAAAGTCGCTGTCAAGAAGGTTGCCGTCAAGAAGCCGGCCGCCAAGAAAGCTGCACCGGCCAAGGTGGTGAAAGCCACCAAGGTCTCCAAGAAGTAAGCTGCAAGACACACACCAAAAAATACGTATCTGAATTCTTTCCCCGCGGTGCCCAGCGCGGGGAAAGCGCTCCAAGAAGACTTCGTCCCGGCCTGGCCGGGACGTTTCGTTTGCGGGGTCCGCCATGCCGGGCTCGCGCCTTGAATCGCCATCATTTGCTGAACCGCTTCATTGGCGCTACCTTTCGCACATCCGCGCCGCGGCGAGTCCGGGGACTCGCCGCTCCTGGATCGACAGGGGGAAAAAGCGCGGGTATCTGTCGACACTCAGCGAGAGACCATGGATACCCGAAATCTATTTGTTGCACGCCGGCACATGCGCGGGGCCGCCAGGTCCGTGCTCCTTGCCGTGGTAGCCGTGTTCGCACTGCTCATCATTGCCGCCTGGTTCCTGATCATCGAGCCGCATATGGAACTGGTCATGACCGAGAGCGGCGGCCATCCCTCCACGCCGGTATCCGCAGCGACGCCGGCGGCGCCGCCACCGGTGAATGTGGCGGCGATGGACGTGAACCAGCTCCTGTCCGAGGCGCGCAAGGCGATGACTGCGCAGCGCTATCTGGCACCGGCCGGCAACAATGCGTTCGAGTTCTATCTGAAAGTCCTGCAGAAGCAGCCGGGCAACCGGGTGGCTACCGACGCATTGCGCGAAACCTTCCCGTTTGCCGCCAACTCGGCAGAGCAGTCGATCAACACGGGCAATTTCAATGAAGCCCAGCGCCAGATCGACCTGCTTGCCCAGGCCGATCCCACCAACTTCACGCTGACCATCCTGCGCTCCAAGCTGGATGCCCAGCGCAAGCTGCTCGACAAGCAGCAGCAACAGGTGCTCGATCAGCAGAAGGCGCAACAGCTGGCGACCGAGAAAGCCGCTGCGGATAAACTGGCGGCAGACAAACTGGCCGCGCAGCAAAAGGCCCAGCTGGCCGAGCAGCAAAAGGCGAAGCCGGCAGCGACGCAATCGCGTCAAGCGGCAGCGGGCGCAACCGCTGCGAACGAAGGCGGCCCCGCAGGTGCTGCGAACAATGCCGGCGCTGGCCAGACCAGCGAAGCGGTACTGGTGAAGGGGGCGGCTCCGAAATATCCCCGCGAAGCGCTGCGCGCACGCCGAAGCGGCTGGGTGGTGGTGTCGTTCACGATCGAACCGAACGGTCGGACCAGCCATGTCACAGTGGTGAGCTCCGAGCCACGCCGGGTATTCGACCGCGCTGCGGTGGAAGCAGTGGATCGGTATCGCTTTACGCCGGCGATGAGGAATGGCGTGGCGGTCGCCTCTCAGCGGCAGCAGAAGATCGAGTTCAATCTCTGATTGCAGCCGGTGGCGCAAAACAAAAGGGGCGGCGCATGCATGCGCCGCCCCTTTTGCATCCGGCACTAACGGTGTCGAGGTGGCCGGTGGTGTTGCCTTTTCACGGGCCTGGGCGGATCGTGTTCGAGGCCGGCCCAGTCCACATGTGTCAGACCCAGAAGATCATCGAACACCATCGGCATCAGTCCGCCAGGAACCGGTCCGGAGGAGTTCCACAGAGTGACCACGCCAACGTTGTACTTCGGGAAAAAACCGATCATGGTGCGATAACCGGCCACCGCGCCGGCATGGTAGATCAGGGTTTCGCCGGCATACCGGTATACCCGCCAGCCCAGCGCATAGTGGGCGGCGGTCAGTCGTTTGCGGCGCCATGGGGTGGCATACAGCTCGCTCGGCGTCGAAATGCCGGGTGTGTGCAACACCTTGAGCAGCGAGGGCGACAGCACGTCCGGGCGACCGCCCATCTGCGCGATCAGCCATTTCTCCATGTCGCGCAGGCTGGCGTTGACGCCGGCCGCCGGTGCCACCCGGTAATAGGTCTCGTTGGGTTCGAACGGAACCCAGCCGTGGCCCGAGGCGCGATGCGGGTGGGCCCAGCTCTTGCTGGATTCGAGCGCCGCGCGACCGTAACTGGCGGTGGTCATGCCCAGCGGATAGAACAGGCGCTTGTCGACCAGGTGGTAGAAGAAATCCCCGGTGCGCGCGAAGATCACGTCGCCGATCATGCCGAAGGCGACGTTCTGGTAGCCGTAGCACTGACCCACGCCGCAGGCCAGGTTGACCTCGTCGAGCTTGCGCACCAGCTCTTCGTAGGGAATGTCATCCTCGAGCATGCGGTCATAGGTGTTGCGTGGCAGGCCCAGCCGCTGCCCCATGATGTCGCCGACGGTAGCCTGGTCGGCAGCCTTCATGTCCTTGAGCTTGAAGTAGGGCAGCACGTCGACCAGCTTGGTGTCCCAGCTCAACTTGCCGTCATCGACCAGCAACCCGGTAAGCGCGGTGGCAAACGCCTTGGACAGCGAGGCGAGCCGGAATACGGTGAATGGCGTAACCGGCTGCCGGGTGGCGGTATCGGCGTAACCGACGGTGCGTTCGAACACGACCTTGTCGTCGAGCACCACGGCGGTGGCCAGGCCGGCGACCGCATGGCGCTCGACGAGCAGGTTCAGCCAGTGCCGATAGTCGGCCAGGGTTTGCTTGACGCGTGCCGGCGGCAGGGCCTGCGTCGTACTGATTTTTCTGACGGCTGGGCGGGGTGCAGGTTCGGCGGGGCTTGCGCAGACCGGTGAGCAGGCCACCCCGAAGGCACCAGCGAACAGCAAAAAAAACTTTTGAAACGACATGATAATCTGGCGTGGTTCCGGCGTGGGCTACGCTGCAAGGAAAAGGAAGATACCGATGGCTCTGATCATTTTTCTGGTTGTTGTCGTACTGATTGTCTTGTACTTCGTGGCGATCTACAACGGATTGGTCACTTCACGAAATGCTTACAAGAACGCCTTCGCGCAGATCGATGTGCAGCTGACTCGCCGGCATGATCTGATTCCGAACCTGGTGGAAACCGCCAAGGGTTACCTCGCCCACGAACGTGGAACCCTGGAAGCGGTGGTGCAGGCGCGCAATGCGGCAGTCAGCGGGTTGGCCAGTGCCAAGGCCAACCCCGGCGATCCGGCCGCGATGCAGCAACTTTCCGGCAGCGAAAATGCTTTGACCCAAAGTCTGGGCCGTTTGTTCGCGCTGAGTGAGGCGTACCCGGATCTGAAGGCCAATCAGACCATGATGCAGCTGTCCGAGGAGCTGACCTCCACCGAGAACCGGGTCGCCTTCGCGCGTCAGGCCTACAACGATTCGGTGATGACCTACAACAACAAGCGCGAAGTGATGCCGGCGTCGCTCGTCGCCAACAGCTTCGGCTTCGCCGCAGCCGAACCGCTGCAGATCGAGGACCCGGCCGTGCGCGCCGCACCGAAGGTTTCGTTCACCTGAAGACCGCTGCATCGCGGCAGTTGCCGCGATGCACACGTTCAGCCGGAGCCTCCATGGATTTCTTTGCACAACAGGCGCGCGTGCGCGGCAGCAGTCGACGGCTGGTGGTGCTGTTCGTGCTGGCGGTGGTCGCGATCGTGACGGCGATCGATACCGTGGTGTGGTTCACCCTGGGTCACCACCCGGCGCCCGGCGAATCCGCGCCGTCCAATCTGCCGCTGCTGTTCGCCAGCAGCCTCGCGGTGCTGGCGGGTATCGGGTTCAGCTCGCTGTTCCGCATCATGAGCCTGTCCGGCGGTGGCAAGGCGGTCGCCGAAAGTGTCGGCGGCGTGCCGGTGCCCGTCGATACCCGCGATCCGCAACTGCGCCAGCTGCGCAACGTGATCGAGGAAGTGGCGATCGCCTCCGGGGTGCCGGTACCGGACATCTACCTGATGGCCGAGGAGCCCGGCATCAATGCATTCGCGGCCGGTTATTCGCCGTCCGATGCGGCGGTGTGCGTGACCCAGGGCTGCCTGGACAACCTCAGTCGCGATGAGCTGCAGGGTGTCGTCGCGCACGAATTCAGCCATGTGCTGAACGGCGACATGCGGCTCAACATCCGGTTGATGGGACTGCTGTTCGGCATCCTGGTGCTTTCCGTGGTCGGTCGCCAGGTGATCTGGTACGGCGGTGGTCGCAGCAACCGCCGCGATGGCGGTGGTGGCCAGGTGTGGATGATCGGCCTGGCACTGATCGTGGTTGGCTATATCGGCTATTTCTTCGGGCGCCTGATCCAGGCCGCCGTCGCGCGCTCGCGCGAATCGCTGGCCGACGTCTCGGCAGTGCAGTTCACCCGCCAGACCGACGGCATCGCCGGTGCGTTGAAGAAGATCGCGATCCTCAGCGAGGGCTCCGAACTGCAGGCGGCCAGGAAGCACGAAGTGGCGCACATGCTGTTCGGCGAGTCCGAAAAATTCAATGCGCTGTTCGCCACCCATCCACCGTTGCTGCAGCGCATCCGTGCACTGGAACCGGGTTTCCGCGAGGAAGAGCTGGCTCGGCTGGTCGAATCGATGCAGCATGCAGCGGAAGCGCCACCCGCCGCGACGGCAACGCCGAAGTCCGGTGGTCCGTCGGGCATGCCGGGCATGGCGGTGCCTCCGGTGCTGCCTGCCGTGCTGGCTGGAGCCGCCACGGCTGCCGGCGGTCCGGCCGTAGCCGCCGGTTTCCAGCGAGCCGCCGCGGTGCATCAGTCGATGCCGGCAGCATTGAGCGAGGCCGTACAGCAGCCCGAGTCCGCGCTTGCGGTGATGTTGGCGCTGGCGCTGTCGCTGCAGGCAGAACTGCAGCCGGCGCAGCGGCGTATCGTTGCCGATGCGTTTGGCGATGACGTGCAACAGGCGGTCCACACGATGGTTGGCGAATTGGACGCGCTGCCGCCGATCGCGCGCCTGCCGCTCGTCGCGATCGCGTTTCCTGCATTGAAGCAGTTGCCGGACGGACGCCAGCAGACCCTGCTGGACACGCTCGATGCCCTCGTCAAGGTCGATGGCAGGGTCGACCTCAACGAGTATTGCCTGGCCCGGCTGCTGCGCCTGCAGTTGCAGGAGGCCCGGCAACCCCGCCACACGCCCATCGATGGCCTGAAGAAACTTCCGGCCTGTCGCGACAGCGTGATCCTGGTCTGCACGATCGTCTCGGCGGCTGGTTGTTCCGATGAAGCAAGCGCGCGCCGTGCCTGGCTGATGGCCATGCAAAACGCCTTTCCCGGCGAGGCGATCGAGTGGTCGCCGCCGCCCGCGGCGTGGCAGGCACCGTTCGAACGCGCGCTGGATGATCTGGACGGCTTGATGCCGATGGCCAAGGAGCTGGTGATCCAGAGCCTGGCCCGCGCCATTCAGGCCGATGGCATGGTCAGCGTGGAAGAGGCCGAACTGCTGAGGGTGATCTGCGCCAGCCTGCATTGCCCGGTACCCGCATAGGATCGGCCTTTGTAGGAGCG